>CAMJHQ010000005.1 GCA_946405625.1 uncultured Lachnospiraceae bacterium
TACCACCTGCTGTAAGGTCATCAGCCTTTCTTGACTTGTCAATGTAACGGATAAGCGCTGGAGCGATAGCTGCAGCAAGGATTGCCATAATAGCAATAACGATAATAAGCTCAACGAGTGAGAAACCCTTATTCTTCATATAATTCTCTCCTTTAATTTTTTTATAGATTTGTGTGTAATAGTGTATAATTACGCCGCTCGCCCGACGATAATTACCTTATTTATATAATATGTAACAAAGTTACAATTAATATACTTGAAAATTCTTTTAGTAGCTGTCAACTGCGTCGTACATACTGAGAATAGGTGAGTAGATTGCGATAACCATACCACCGACTACAACTGCGAGTACTACGATGATAAGTGGCTCCATCATAGCTGTGATAGCATCTGTTGCAATTTCAACTTCGTCTTCATAGAAGTCTGCAACCTTCTCCATCATATCTTCGATGTTACCTGTCTCTTCTCCGATATGCATCATCTGAGGAAGCATTACAGGGAAGATATCCATGTCCTTAATCGGTTTTGAAAGAGGAACGCCTCGTGCAACCTGAACCTTGCACTCTCTCAGCTTGTCTCTTATAACCTTATTCTTGATAACTCCGGCAGTCTGATCAACAGCGTCGATCATTGAGATACCTGATGCAAGAAGTGTAGCAAATGTTCTTGCAAATGTAGCAGCAGCAGTCTTTACATTAAGATCACCGAAGATTGGCATTTTAATTGCTGCACTACCAAAGAAATCCTGACCTGCATCAGTTCTCTTGAAAACATTTATTCCTACAATAAGTGCAACAGCAATTGCAAGAACTATATACCACTTGGACACCATGAAGTTACTCATATTAACAAGTAACTGCGTGGCAGCCGGAAGCTTACTTCCCATTTCTTCGAACATTCCCGCAAAGATAGGAATAACCGCTACAAGCATGATTATAACTACTACTAAAACTACGAGAAGTACGACTATCGGGTATGTCATGGCACCCTTGATCTTTGCTTCGATATGTCCATCCTTCTCAAACTGATTCGCAAGACGTTCAAAACATATTTCAAGCTTACCGGATGACTCACCGGCCTCAACCATGTTTGACATCATGTCCGGGAATACTTTTCTGTTAAGTCTGAATCCGTTAGCAAGCGTTCCACCCTTTTGAACGAAATTCATCGCAGCAACAGTAGCATCCTTGAGAGTCTCATTCTCCATCTGCTGGCTCATCATATCCAATGAAGCTATGATTGGAACACCGGCTCTAAGCACTGATGCCATCTGCTTACAGAATACTGACAAGTCTCTGTTCTTAACTTTCTTAGGAATCTTAATCTCGATATCCTTGCTTTCGCCAAAGTCCTGGATTGTTAATCCTTCTGACTTAAGCTTCGCTCTAGCCTGATCCTCGTTATTGGCCTCGATTGTTCCTCTCTTGGCCTTACCGGTGGAATCAACGCCTTTGTACGCGTATTTAGCCATTTCCTACTCCTCCGCCCATTTTTTACACATTTTTTCATAACAGCCAATAATGCCGCAATGGCGCACTGCGACCTTATTAACATAATATCTTTTAAAATTTTACAACTTTTCACAAATTATTTCAACACTTTTGTGTATATTTTATTAGCGAATTATGAACAATTTATGAACAAGGTGTGTTTTTTCTATAGATTTTTATGTTCATTTAGAACATATTCTTCTTCATTGACAACTGATCCTGAGCATACATAAGAGCCATATCCTTTGTGATCTCGCCGTTTCTGTAAAGATCTATAAGTGCATCATCCATAGTTATCATACCGAGCTGCTTAGAAGTCTGAATTGTTGACTCAATCTGATGAGTCTTAGCTTCACGAATCTGAGCTCTGATAGCAGGTGTTGCAAGCATGACCTCGAAGGCTGCCCTACGTCCATGTCCGTCAGATGTCGGAATAAGCTGCTGTGAGATAACTCCTTCGATAACCATCGCAAGCTGAATACGTATCTGCTGCTGCTGATGAGGTGGGAATACGTCGATGATACGATCCACAGTAGCAGCTGCACCGATTGTATGCAGTGTTGAGAAAACCAAGTGTCCTGTCTCAGCAGCAGTGATAGCTATCTGAATTGTTTCAGGATCACGCATCTCTCCTACGAGGATAATATCCGGATCCTCACGGAGCGCTGCACGAAGAGCATTATCAAAGGAAAGTGTATCCATACCAAGCTCTCTCTGGTTAACTATCGATTTCTTATGTTTATGAATGTACTCTATAGGATCCTCAAGTGTGATTATATGAGTACTTATATTCTCGTTAGCTTTATTAAGAATAGAAGCAAGTGTTGTTGATTTACCTGATCCTGTAGGTCCTGTAACAAGAACAAGTCCTCTCTTCTTCTTATAAAGTTCAACAACTGAAGGTGGAAGACCGAGCTGCTCCGGCTTAGGAATTATAGTATCAATCTTTCGGTAAGCAGCAGCCATATTACCTCTGTCCATGTAAACGTTTACACGGAAACGTCCCTTATCTCCGACAGAGTATGCAAAGTCGCATTCACCTCTGTCCTTAAGGATAGCCTTCTGTCTCTCGTTCATGGTCATTCCGATACTTTCTGCAGCATCTGTAGCTGAAAGAGGTGGTACATCAACCTCCTTGAGCTGACCATGTATTCTGAACTTTGGCGGTATTCCAACCGCAAGGTGTACGTCCGATGCATTCTCATCAACTGCAAGGCTGAGGAGCTCGTCCATATCTATCATACCTTATTACCCCCGTTTCTAAATTTTTATTACCATCCGGTCTTAATATTGATCGCCGGTTGTGTAAACTATTTTCTTCATTTCCGCAAGAGATGTTGTTCCCTTTAGTACATGTCTTGCAGCAGACATCTTGAGCGTTGACATTCCTTCTTCAAGTGCCTGTTTTTCAATTACATCTGCATTCGCACCTCTGGCGATTATAGCTTGCAGTGATTTTGAAACCGGCATCATTTCATAAACACCGATTCGACCCGAATAACCTGTATCGTTACAAAGTGGACATCCGTCCGGCTCATAGATAACAACATCTTCATCCGGATCTTCAACACCGAGGATTTTCTTTTCATCTTCGTCAGCAAGTCTCGGAATCCTGCATGATGTACAGAGCCTTCTTACAAGTCTCTGGGCAATAACTCCTACCAGAGCGTCTCCCGCAACGTACGGCTCAATACCCATATCAATGATACGTGTAACTGTTGAAGCCGCTGAGTTTGTATGGAGTGTTGAAACAACAAGGTGTCCTGTGATAGCCGCCTGAACCGCTATCTTCGCCGTCTCGCCGTCTCGGATCTCTCCTATCATTATTATATCAGGGTCCTGACGAAGGATAGATCTGAGCGCTGCAGCGAATGTCATCTCTGCTTTAACATTAACCTGAACCTGATTGATTCCGTTGATGTTAGCCTCGACAGGGTCCTCAACTGTTATGATATTAACCTCTTCTTTGTTAAGCTCTGAAAGAGATGTATAAAGAGTTGTTGATTTACCTGATCCGGTAGGTCCCGTAACAAGAATGATTCCGTGAGGGTTACTGAGTATTCCGTCGAATATTTCAATTTCTTCAGGTGTGAATCCAAGTCCTGACTTAGGCTTTGTAAGTCCATCCTTGGAAGTAAGTCTCATAACCGTCTTCTCACCGTGAACCGTAGGAAGAACGGAAACACGGACATCAAACTCTCTTCTGTCTACATTGATCGTAATACGACCATCCTGAGGTTTTCTCTTCTCGGCGATATCCATACCACCGATGATCTTGATACGTGCACTGATGGCCGGCAGAATCGCAAGCTCATAATTCATTACTTCCTTAAGTGCACCATCGATACGATATCTTACTCGTACCTTATTTTCCAAAGCTTCTATATGAATATCGGATGCCCTCTGTCTGACACCGCCTTCAATAATCTGATTAACAAGCATTACGATAGGGGAATTATCGATCTCAGCCTGAGCCTCATCGTCTTCCATCTGCAGAAGTCCCGCATTCTCAGCCTTGTATGCTTCAGCAGCTTCCATAGCCTGAGCACTTCCGTAATACTTTCCTATAACTTCTCCGAGATCATCGTCAAAGGAAAGCATAGGTTCAACCTGGAGTCCGGATGATATACTGATATCATCGACTGCAGTCAGATCCATAGGATCCGCCATAGCAACCTTGAGGATGTTCGGATTATTTTCGTCGAAACATACCGGAACCGCTCTATACTTAGCAACCAGGTTATCCGGTATCAGATTCAGAACCGCTTCATCTATCTGAACAGATCTTATCTCGCAGTACTCGATACCCATCTGAGTAGTAAGAACCGTAATGAGGAGTTCCTTCGAGATAAAGCCCATCGACATTATAACATTACCGATTCGGCCTCCGTCCTCTTTCTGTTTTTCCAAAGCCTGTTGGAGCTGATCCTCTGTAATAGCTCCCGCTTCAACGAGGAGATCACCAACTCTGATTCTTTTTCTTGCACCCGCTACATGCATCCCATATACCTCTCTTGAATATTATAGATACACTACAACATAAAAATTATATCATACAAAGCAATCTAACAAAAGAAAAAACATTTTTTTGTAAGAATTGCACTATAATACAGCGATTCAAGTTTAAATCAAGCTGATTATATGTGAATGTTGACATAATATTATGCGAAATACCTTATGTAACCCATATTAATTTTCTTTTAATAATTCGATCATTCTTATGATCATACCCGGTTTTATCCCTTCACCGTCAGAAACTCCGATATAAAGTTTTTGTCCCGGATGAGGAGCTGACTCCATCTCATTTCCGTATTCATCTCTGATTGAATTAACTGTCACTTTCTTATTGTTTCCGTCAAACATCATCAGTTCGATTTCATCCCCCTTAAGGAACTTATTCTTCTGATGGATGACGATCTCAGCTTCCTTACTCTCTTCTCTGCAGTTCACTTCTTCAACTGTACCGAGATAAACCGCATTCCTTATATATGTATTATTATCATATATCTGATCTTCATACTTCGGCTTTCCGTAATAGAAACCGGTAGTGAAGTCTCTCATCGTGCATGCCGATATTTCATTCTTATAATGATCTATCTTCGAATGATAAAGCTCAGGCGATTCAAAATAGTCATCTATGGCTTCCCTGTATGTTCTTGCCGCAACAGCTACATATAGTGAAGTCTTCATCCTGCCCTCAACTTTAAGAGATTCAATTCCGGCATTGATCAGATCCGGAATATGATCTATCATACACAGATCCTTCGAATTGAAAATGTATGTACCGCGTTCATCCTCTTCAACAGGTAGAAATTCGCCCGGTCTGGTTTCCTCAACCACACTATACTTCCATCTGCAGGGATGTGTACAAGCACCCTTGTTGGCATCTCTGCCTGTGAAATAATTCGAGAGCAGACACCTTCCGGAATAAGATATACACATAGCTCCATGTACGAAAGCCTCAATCTCCATATCATCAGGAATATTATCTCTTATCTCCCTGATTTCCCTAAGTGAAAGCTCTCTTGCAGCAACTACTCTTCTGACGCCCATGTCATGCCAGAATCTGTATGTCATATAATTCGTATTATTTGCCTGTGTGCTGATATGAATATCCATATCAGGCATTACGCTTCTTGCAATACTGAAAACTCCCGGATCTGCGATAAGTACCGCATCTATTCCGATATCTTTAATCTCTTCGAAATAATTCTTCAGTCCTTCGATATCTTCATTATGAGCAAACACATTTACCGTGACATAAACCTTTACTCCGTTTTCATGAGCATAGCTTACAGCCTGCTTCATTTCCTCATATGTAAAGTTATCAGCCTTTGCTCTGAGGCCGAACCGGCTGCCTCCCATATATACAGCGTCCGCCCCATAGCGAACTGCCACCTTAAGAGTTTCCATACCTCCTGCAGGCATCAGCAATTCCGGTTTCTTTATTATATTATTCATATTTGTGCCCACTTCAGACATTTTCCTTAACCACAGAAACAGCAATACCATCGCCCACTGATAGTATCGCTGTCTCAAGCCTTTCATCATTTTTGATCAAATATATGTATTCTCTTAACTTGTCGTGAATAGTTCTGTCTCTTTTCTCAACCAGAAAATGCGATTCAAGTACAAGGCCTGATTCAAGTATATTATCGGTCACTATAACCGAACCCGGATGAACCATCCTCATCGCCTGTGATAAATAAACCTTATACTGAGATTTAGCCGCATCGATAAAAACCAGGTCATAGCTCCTGCCACCCTGCTCGGCCATATCCTCAAGAATCTCTGACGCGTCACCTCTATGGAGTGTTATAACATCATCTCTCTTGAATCTTCTGAAATTCATCTCAGCTTCATCCGCCATATCTGTATCTAATTCTATTGTATCAATAAATGTTGTGCCTCCCAGATATCCAGCCATAAAAAGCGAAGAGTAACCAACAGCTGTTCCGACCTCAAGTATTCTTTCCGGTTTCAGTCCCGCAAGAAGCACCTTCAGATAATCAGCCGTATCCTCTCTGATAACAGGAACGCCCCTTCTGACTGCATCATCATACAGCTTTGAAAGGTCGGAATCATCCTCCCTGATATAACTCTTTACAAAGGTTCTGATCCTATCAAAATCCATTATTCATCACCGTAATCCGAATCGCCGCCCTGATCCTCCGGAGCTTCGCCGGATTCACCGCCTTCAAATTGTTCAAAACCATCGTCTGTACCCTCACCGCCTTCGTTAGCGCCTTCACCTGCACCAAGCGATGAGTTATCATGGATCTTATTCGGATCCAAAGCGTCCGACGGCGTTGCTTCATCAAGAATCGTTCCGCCCGTTCCGGAAGAATCCTCTGCATCAACCGAGGCATTTCCGGTAATAACACCGAGTATCTCTTCATATGTCATAGAAGCAGAAAGTCCATAGCTTCCCGGTTTGATCTTATCATAGATACCGCCTATTTTTATGCGGGCCATCATTACATACTTGTTTTCAATAACACCGGCATCATATAAAGCGTCGCAGATCTTGCCATTTGAGGAATAAGGTTCAATAGTAACCATCACATATTTCCTGTCACCCGGATTCTTTGCCGAATCATGGAAGACATCATATCCGAACGAAAACGAAATCGAGAACGCTTTAACAAACGCATATATTATCAGAACATCTACAAGAAGTTCGATTGCATAATACAGTGCTGTTTTAAGCCTGCTCTCTGTTTTTAATGATCTTGAAACCTTAACCTTTGCCATAACTTTTCCTTTAAACCTCATTAATTTTGTAATAATCATTCAAATGCAATAATCATTCAAATGTAATAATCATTCAAATAAAATAATCATTCAAACATAGTAATCATTCAAATGAAAAACCTCGGAACACTTCGTCGGTAACCATTCTTATAAGTTCCGAAAAAGCGCTCTCTGCCCGAAGATACTCATTCACCGTCGAATCATGTATAAGCTCATCATATTCTACATAAAGCTTATAGAGTTCGTCATAAGGATCCCCTTCGGTATAACGTTCTATATCTGCATATCTTTTCTTGAATTCAATAACTGCCCTATACAGTTCATCCTTCATCTTCAACGCATTTTTCGCGAAGATATATGACTTGTATTCCTGCGAGTCCTTGATAAGTCTGTTGACCTGTCTAAGTTCGCCCTTCAGTTCATCCATACGGATACTCCTCCCGAACAGTCATAATCATTAAAGATATCCGATCTATCAATAATCCACTTCAGAAATAATCGGAAGTATCATAGGACTTCTCTTTGTCTTCTGCCACAGAAACTCACCGAGCGCTTCCTTCACAGCCGCCTTAAGCTTGTTCCAATCCGTGACACCGCGGCCCGTTTCAAAACAGATAACCTCATCAACAATATCCTTACATTCTTCGATAAGCGCTTCAGCTTCTCTCACATAAACAAATCCTCTGGATACAATATCAGGTCCCGCAAGAATAACTCCTGTCCCCTTTTCTATAGTAACCGATACGACCATAAGTCCGTTTTCTGAAAGATGCTGTCTGTCTCTGATAACTATATTTCCGACATCTCCGACACCGAGTCCGTCTACGAAGATCCCCTGAGTCTGAACCTTTCCCGTTATCTCGAAGAAATTTTCGGAGACCTCAAGCACATCTCCGCAGGACATAACCTTTACATTTTCTTTTGGAAGTCCCATACTCTCTGCAAGTTCCGCATGCTTCTTCAGATGTCTGAATTCCCCGTGAACCGGCATAGCATATTTAGGCTTTGTAAGTGCATAGATAAGTTTAAGTTCTTCCTGACACGCATGTCCCGAAACATGTGTATCATGATATACCACTCTTGCCCCCTTCTGCTCAAGTTCGTTTATCAGATTATAAACCGCTTTCTCATTTCCCGGTATGGGACTTGAAGAAAGTATAACAACATCTCCCGGAACTATCCTTATCTTGTTATGTGTCGACGATGCTATCCTTGACAATGCCGCCATATTTTCTCCCTGACTTCCGGTTGTTATATAAACCAGCTTCTCAGGAGGATAATTAACAGCCTCATCAATACCTATCAGTGTATTTCCCGGAATACTGATTATTCCGAGCTCCGAAGCAATATTTATTATATTCACCATGCTCCGTCCATCAACCACTGCCTTTCTTCCGTACTTATAAGCCGAATTTATTATCTGCTGTACTCGGTCGACATTTGAAGCAAATGTGGCAACAATAATTCTGTTTCCTCTGTTATCATCAATCAGATGATCTATGGTAATCCCTACCATCTTTTCCGAAGGTGTGTAGCCCGGGCGTTCAACATTTGTCGAATCAGCCATCAGCATAAGGACGCCCTTCTTGCCAAGTTCACCGAACCTCTGAAGATCTATTGTCTCTCCATATACGGGCGTAAAGTCAACCTTGAAATCACCTGTATGAACTATCACTCCTGCAGGCGTGGTAATAGCCAGCGCCGCAGAATCTGCTATTGAATGATTTGTTCTGATAAACTCAACTGATATCTCTCCGAATTTCACTACCTGACCATACGAAACAACATGTCTCTCGACATCATCTATTATCGCATGCTCTGTAAGCTTAGATTCGATAAGCCCCATCGTAAGTCTTGTAGCATAAAGCGGAATCTGAATTTCCTTTTCAATATACGGTATCGCACCGATATGATCTTCATGTCCGTGTGTCACAACCATTCCGCGTACACGGTCAATATTGTCTTTTAAATATTTTACATCCGGAATTACAAGGTCAACTCCAAGCATACTGTCCTCCGGAAAAGACAGTCCGCCGTCAATTACAATTATGTCATCGCCATATTCTATAGCGGTACAATTCATACCTATCTGCTCGAGCCCTCCCAGGGCTATTACCTTAACGGTACCTCTGCTTTTACTCATCGTTCCTCCGAAATTCTAACTGTTCTGATTTTTTATTACGAAATGTCCCACTGTTCTTTTATTCTTCGAATTAATCATCCGTTCTTTTTCATATCCAGGTATGTCTGAAGTATTATCGCAGCCGCCATTTTATCGATATATTCTTTTCTGTTTTCCTTCGCAACGCCTGTAGCATCGAGTATTCTGTCAGCCTCCACAGTAGTAAGACGTTCATCCAGTTCCTCAACCGTGAGTCCTGTACGACGTCTTACCATCTCAATGAATTCACGTGTCTCCTCAATCCTCTCTCCTTCCGTTCCATTCATGTTGAGAGGTTTGCCGACAACGATGACCTCAATATTCTTTTCACGAATTATATCTTCTATCTGCTTGCAAGTCTGTCTGAGCTTATTTCGTCTCTCTCTTGTAATGGTGATATACGGCTGTGCGGTAATACCCATCTCATCCGATACTGCCACTCCAACTGTTTTGTCACCGTAATCAAGTCCCATATATCTCATTGAGACAGCCTCCTACTTAAGTCTTGTATCAATATAATTCTGCATGAGCAGCTCAAGAATCTCATCACGTTCTGCTTTCATGATAAGACTTCTCGCATTTCTGTGGCTTGTGATATAAGTCGGATCCCCGCTCATAATGTATCCGACTATCTGGTTTACAGGATTGTACCCTTTTTCCGACAGAGCTATATATACTCTTTCGAGAATATCAGAAACCTCTATCGTACTGTCTCTTTCAATATTCACATCCTGTGTATGAGTTCTGTCTGAATACTCCATATCACCACTTCCTTCACTGTAAAACATAAATACTATCCTGTTATTGTAACATATAATTTTACTTTTTCAAAGCATCCTATAGAAAATCGAATTTCAGCTGGCTTGTATCCGGCATATCTCCGAGTATTCCGAGCTCGGCCATTTTCTCAATCGCCGAATTATTTATCTTCGATCTTGTGCGGAGTTCTTCCTTCGAGAAGAACTCACCGTCCTTGGCAGCCTCCTGCAACTGCGCGGCAGCCTTTTCTCCCATTCCGTCGATAGATGCCAGACTCGGCATTATCTTTCCGTCGATTATCTGGAACTTTGTCGCATCGGCTTTATATATATCTATAGGCATGAAATCATAGCCTCTCTCATACATTTCCTGAACGAGACGCATATCTCTGACAAGATCCTTATCCTTTGCGGTCATCTTGTTGGAATCCATCTGTCTGTATTCCTCAAGAATATTTGCAAGATGCTCCTTGCCTCTGCACATTATCTCATACGAAAAGGCAGTCGCTCTGATACTGAAAAATGCAGCGTAATATGCAAGCGGATGATAGAGTTTATAATATGCAACTCTCCACGCCATCATAACATACGCAACAGCGTGAGCTTTCGGGAACATGTACTTGATCTTGCTGCATGACCATACATACCAGTCGGGCACGTCATGATCCAGCATATCCTTTGACCATTCATCCCACACCTCTGGATCTATCTTTCCGCCGGCTACCATACCTTTACGGACCTTCTCCATGATATTAAAACTCTTCTTCGGATCAAGTCCTTTACCGATGAGGTAAACCATAATATCGTCACGACAGCATATTGCAGAGCCAAGCTTACATTTACCTTCCTGAATAAGTGTCTGTGCATTTCCCAGCCAGACATCGGTACCGTGCGCAAGACCTGCTATCCTTACGAGATCCGAAAAGTTTACAGGATCCGCATCGATAACCATCTGCATAGCAAAGTCCGTACCGAACTCCGGTATGCCGAGACATCCCAGCTTTGTACCACCTATCTGCTCAGGTTTGATCCCGAGTGCCTCAGTTCCGTGGAAAAGAGACATAACCTTTTTATCATCAAGCGGAATCGTTGTAGCTTTAAGCCCTGTGAGATCCTCCAGTCTTCTGATCATTGTAGGATCGTCGTGTCCGAGTATATCAAACTTAAGAAGGTTATGATCTATACTATGATACTCGAAATGCGTCGTTACCGTATCCGTTGTCATATCATTTGCCGGATGCTGTATAGGGGTAAAGCTGTAAATCTCCTCGTTATCAGGTGCAACGATCATTCCGCCCGGATGCTGTCCGGTAGTTCTCTTTACACCCTCACAGCCGTGAGCAAGCCTTCTCAATTCAGCTTCTCTCAGCTTGATATCTCTGTTCTCTGCATATCTGAGTGCATAACCTATACAGGTCTTCTCAGCAAGTGTTCCGATAGTACCAGCTCTGAACGCATGCTCTTTACCGAAGATTTCTTCGATGTATGCATGTGCGTTAGGCTGATATTCACCCGAGAAGTTAAGATCGATATCAGGTTCCTTATCACCTTCAAATCCGAGGAATGTCTCAAAAGGAATAGCATGTCCTTCTTTGATCATCTTCGTACCACACTTTGGACAGTCAGCATCAGGCATATCGCATCCGGAGGTTCCGGAATCCGCATACGGTTTAATCCTTTCGGAATCAAACTCTGTATAGAAACAATGCGGACATATATAATGCGGCGGCAGAGGATTAACCTCGGTAATACCCGCCATCGTTGCCGCAAACGAAGAACCTACGGATCCTCTTGAACCAACCAGATATCCGTCATCGTTCGATTTCCAAACCAGCTTCTGAGCTATAACATACATAACCGAATATCCGTTACCGATAATCGAGTCAAGCTCTTTGTCCAGTCTTTCTCGTACGATATCCGGAAGATTAGGTCCGTATATCTCATGTGCTTTCGTCTCACATATATCACGAAGTATCTTATCCGAATTTTCAATAACCGGCGGACACTTGTCAGGTCTTACCGGCGATATCTTATCAATAGAATCCGCGATCATATTCGGATTCTTTATAACTATCTCTTTCGCTTTATCCATTCCGAGATAAGAAAACTCTTCAAGCATCTCATCAGTCGTCTTAAAGTAAAGCGGCGGTTCCTTCTCCATTTCAACCTCTACGGGTGTTTTCTTTGAACCATCTTCCCTGAAGAATTCTGCGTGGCGCTTTGCGATTTCCGCAAGCTCCGCTTCACTCTTCTTATCAGACGAACCTCCCTTAGGTCGGGAACCTTCTCTTACAATAGTTCTGTATATAGCATCCTCGGGATCAAGAAAATGTACGTCTCCCGTAGCTACAACAGGCTTATCATACTTCTCTCCGAGTTCGATGATCTGTCTGTTAAGATTCATCAGATCCTCAAGTGAGTTTACTCTGTCCTCCTTGGGATTATCCAGAAGGAATTTATTATTTGCTATCGGCTGAACCTCAAGATAATCGAAGAAGTTTACTATTCTTCCGATCTCCTCATCCGAGTCACCGTCAAGTATCGCACTGAAAAGCTGTCCAGATGCACATGCTGAACCGAGTATCAGTCCTTCTCTGTACTTCTGAATTTCCGACATCGGAATTCTCGGATGGCGGTTGAAATATTTAATATGAGAATCACTGATCAGTCTGTAAAGGTTTACTCTTCCGGTCTCATTCTTCACAAGAATAATTCCATGATAAGTCTTGGCCTTTCTTATCGAATCAGGCGAGCTCTCACCGATCTTATTCAGATCATCAAGATTCTTTGCTCCGGCCTCAGTAACAAGCTTCATCAGCTCAATAAATATCTTCGCTGTAACATCTGCATCATCGCAGGCTCTGTGATGGTGCTGGTTCTTAAACTTGAAATAGCTGCAGAGTCTGTCGAGTGTATATCTTCCGAGTTCAGGAAGAAATACATGTGCAAGTGTCATTGTATCAAGTGACGTAAAGTCATAAGTAAGCCCGAGTCTTCCTGCAAAGGTTTTGATAAATGTTGTATCGAAGGTCGCATTATGTGCTACAAGCACCGCTCCCTTACAAAACTCCAGAAATCTCGGAAGTACCTTATCCACCGTATCGGCATCCTTGACCATATCATCGTTAATGGATGTAAGCTTCTCAATATTATAAGGTATCGGAACCTCCGGATTTATAAACTCGGAAAATCTTCCGATTTCCTTACCCGTACTATCTATACGTACGGCACCTATCTCTATGATCTTACAGAACTTGAAGCTAAGACCTGTTGTCTCAATATCGAATACAACATAATCCGTATCAAGTCCCTGTCCGTGTCCGTTATCTACAAGACCTTTTCTGTCATCTACAAAATATCCCTCAAGGCCGTATATGATCTTGAAATCATCCGGTACTCCCTTGGTATGATTTGCGACAGGGAATGCCTGTGCAACGCCGTGATCGGTAATCGCAACAGCTTTATGTCCCCAGGCAATAGCTCTCTTTATCGCAGCATTTACATCAGTTATCGCATCGAGATCACTGAAGCTTGTATGCAGATGAAGCTCAACCCTTTTCTCTTCTGCCGTATCTTTTCTAGTTCCTCTGAAATCAGGAACAGATTTGATACCACTGACATTCTGAATGGTACACTCATTTGACCAGGAATCGAATCCAAATCTTCCCTTTACCTTAACAAAACTACCGATACTTATCTCATCAAGAAAATCGGCTTTGTCCGCCGCGGTAACAAAAACCTTGAACGTGATCGAATCTGTAAAATCCGTTATACCTGCAGTAATAACAAACTTCTCGCCGTTTTTAATATCCTTTTCTTCAACCGAGAATATCTGTCCTTTGATCACGACTTCGCCAGCGTAATCATCACTTATCGAACCTATGGTTACAACTTCACCCTCAACATTTTTACCGTAAAAGCATTCCGGATCATCATGATTGCTTCTTCGGAAATTTTCAAAGTTCGACTTATAATCTTTCTTGTCACTTCCGGCATTCTTCCGGTTTCCCTGCTTTTTGCCGGCTCCGTTGCCATAGCCTTCCGACGAATTTCCGAGGACGGAGCCGTCAACCATAACTACATTTTCGTCTTCATCATAATTCTCAAAGAATTCTTCTTCAGCAGCTGCTTCCTCAGCCGCCATTTCTGCATAATATTCATCCTGCGATGATGCCTCAGCAGCCGCATCACCGGCTTTCTCTTCTTCTTTTTCAGCCGGCACTTCTTTCTGTACCAGCCTGATATTTACTACAACACTCATCCCGAATCTCTGAAGGAATACATCCTCCAGAAAACGTCTTATCTCGATCATCCTTTCCGTAGCAAGTTCGCTTGCCGGAATTCTAAGATTTATCGTGCTGTCATCAACACTAATTTCTGCACTTTTAATAAGCTCTGCATTTATATAGCTCATTCTGCGAAGATCATAAAGGATCGAATCCATATAGAGTTCCATAAGATTCTTCGCATTGTATTGTCCCGAAAGAAGATATCTTTCTTTTATCTCAACTACCGAATTATAATCCTTATCAAAACAAAGTCGCCCGATCGATCTTTCAGCCTCTTCTATAAAAGCCTTCGGGATAAGATGTCCCGACTCTATATCGACCGACAGCATTTTCGAATTCTTCCAGTAAATAACATTTGTTACATAAACATCGCTGAAATAATCTTCTGTTTTCGGATTCAGCTTAATCTGCTGAAAAACCTCAAGAAATTTTTTCTTTGCCAAAAGATCAACTCCTTAATCTATTCATCCATTCCAATTATCCAATTCATTTTTCAATTCTTCGAGGAGTCTTTCCTGCGGAACCTTTCTGAGGATCTCACCCTTCTTAAAGATAAGTCCCTCGCCTTCGCCTCCGGCAACACCGAGATCAGCTTCTCTTGCTTCGCCCGGACCGTTTACCGCACAGCCCATAACCGCTACCTTTATTGAAAGTTCAGGATAGCCGGCAATAAGCTTTTCAACTTCGCCCGCAAGTTCTATAAGATTTATTCTGGTTCTTCCGCATGTCGGACAGGATACCAGTTCAATTCCTCCGTCACGAAGCTTAAGAGTTTTAAGTATAAGCTTCGCTGTCTTAACTTCTTCGACAGGATCGCCGGTAAGCGATACCCTGATCGTATCACCGATACCTTCGTTAAGTATTATTCCGAGACCGATCGAAGACTTAATATTTCCGCTCCAGACCGTGCCGGATTCAGTTATGCCGACATGAAGCGGATACTGAATTTCTCTGCTGATCATCTCATGAGTTTTAACACTCATAAGCACATCGGAAGATTTAATGCTGACTACGATATTATCGTAGCCCTGCTCTTCGATCATCCTGACCTTCTGAACTGCACTTTCCACAATACCTTCCGCAGTCACTCCTCCATACTTCATAAGGAGTTCTCTTTCAAGCGAACCCGAATTCACGCCCACTCTTATCGGTACATTTCTTTCCTTTGCAGCACGTACGACTTCCGCAAGATTATCAGCTGATCCAATATTTCCCGGATTTATCCTGATCTTATCTGCGCCGTGCTCGATTGCACTGATTGCCAGTTTATACTGAAAATGTATGTCCGCAACTACAGGAATATGAACTCTCTTCTTTATCTCTCCTATCGCCGCAGCAGCTTCTTCTGTATTAGCTGTGCATCTTACGATATCGCAGCCCGCTTCCTCAAGTCGAAGAATCTGACCGACCGTTGCATCAACATCAGCTGTAGGTGTATTCGTCATAGACTGGATTGCTATCACATTTCCTCCACCGATCTTTACACCGCCGATATCTATAACCTTTGTATTATCTCTAAAGCTCATTTTCAGTCCCTCTACATAATAATCATTAATGTTCCGTACTATTTTGCTGCGAAAAGATTACTGATGTCATTAAAGAATACGAATATCATCAGCAGCATCAGAAGAACAAATCCGATACCGTTAACAATCGCTTCCTTCTCTTTAGGAATCGGCTTACCTGTTACTGCTTCGGCTAGAACGAAAAGTATCCTTCCTCCGTCAAGTGCAGGGATAGGAAGCAGATTCATAATTCCGAGGTTAGCGCTGATAAGTATCATAAAGTTAATGATATTCAGAAATACATTCAGCCATTTTGTCTCCGGTGTTGACTGAGCCGCCGCCTCATCGATAACATCACTTACCATATGTCCAAGACCTACAGGACCCATAAGATCATCCTTGGAAGCTTTTCCGGTAAAGAGCATTTTGAGCGACAGAAATGTCGCCTTCATCTGATACCTGACTTCGATAAGAGAGTATTTCAGTTCCTCACCGAAGTTTGCAGCCTCTCTTCCATAGCTTGTGATACCGAACATATATTGTCCGGTCTCTGCATCCAGCTTCAGATTAACTGTAGTCTCATGAACTTCTCCGTCACGCTTATATGTAACCTTTACAGGCTTACTCGGATCGGTCACCATTCTGAAAATGCTGATCTCTCTAAATGTCATAACACGGCTTCCGTTCAGCTTGATGATCTCATCTCCCGCCTGAAGTCCGGCTTCTTCAGCTGCACTGCCCGCAACCACTTCAGAAAGCACCGGCGGATCGATCGCATAATAATGACATATGATTATCGAAAGAAGAAATGCGAGAATAAAATTAAAGAACGGTCCGGCAAAAAGTACCATCAGCCTTGCCCAAACCGACTTCGAACCAAACGCGTTTTCGTCCTTCGAATCCTCAGCTTCTCCTTCCATAAGACAGTAGCCTCCGATAGGGAGACATCTAAGTGAATACTTTGTTTCTTTCCTGCCCCACTTTGCGATAGCCGGACCCATTCCGATTGCAAACTCATTCACCTTGATCTTATTCATTTTCGCAAATATAAAATGTCCGAATTCATGTACAAATACTATAATTCCGAACATAAGAATTATTACCAATATCTTCAGCATATCCTAATTTTTCCTCATTCTGTTTCTTTTATTATCCCTCTTGTCAACCGGCTGTTTGTCTGACTGTCAGTTTGAAATATATCTCGCTATTCAGCTAACAATCTGTCCGGCTATCAGTTGACGATACTTCTGACTGTTCAGCTGATCATTCATTCCCACCGAACTTCTGTGCCAGAACCTCATCTGTCCACTTCTCGGTTTCAAGTATATCTTCCAGTGAAGGCTCTTCTATTACCTTATCTTCATGAAGTGTCATTGCATAATCTATAATGTCATATATTTCCAAAAATCTGCACTTACCATGAAGAAACTTCGCAACCGCAAATTCGTTTGCCGCATTAAGTACAGTCGGCATCGTTCCTCCAAACTTTATAGCCTTATATGCAAAGTCCAATCCCTTAAATGTATCCCTGTCGGGAATATCAAGTGATATCTGACTCATCTTCGTAAAATCCAGCTTTTCACTCGGCATCGGTCTTCTCTCGGGATATGTCAGTGCATACTGAATAGGAAGCTTCATATCGGGAACTCCAAGCTGTGCCATAACAGCTCCGTCTTCATATTCTACCGCAGAATGAATTATACTCTCAGGCTGAACCAGAACCTCTATCTTTTCAGCCGGAACATCAAAGAGCCAGTGTGCCTCAATTATCTCAAGTCCCTTATTGACCATCGTAGCACTGTCGATGGTAATTTTCGGTCCCATCGACCAATTAGGATGTTTGAGTGCCTGTTCAACCGTAACATTCTCAAGTTCTTCTCTGCTTCTTCCTCTGAAAGGACCTCCTGATGCGGTCAACAGAATTCTTCTGATCGCATTTCCGTCATTTCCCTGAAGCGACTGGAAAATAGCAGAATGCTCACTATCTACAGGCAGTATGCTTACCCCCTTTTCCGCTGCTCTCTTCATAACAAGATGTCCCGCAGTGACAAGAGTCTCCTTGTTGGCAAGTGCTATATCCTTACCTGCTTCAATTGCGGCAAGCGTCGGACGAACTCCTATCATTCCAACAATAGCTGTAACCACTGTGTCACTCTTTTCACAGCGGGCTACAGCCACCAGTCCATCCATTCCGGAAACGATATTTACATTTACATCAGCCAGTCTCTCTCGAAGCTTCTCTGCATCCTCTTCACGGCTTACAGCCGCAAGAGAAGGCTTAAATTCTCTTATCTGCTCCTCGAGCAGCTCTATATTACTTCCGCAGCTGAGAGCCTCAACTGTGAAATCGGGATTCTCTCTGACAACCTCAAGTGTCTGAGTGCCTATAGAACCCGTAGATCCTATGATCGATAATCTTCTCAATTTATGTTCCTCTCAGATATTTTAATCCACATATAACATTGCCTGTAACAGTGTCTTCATCAGATAAAAAACAATTGGCGCAGTAAATATCATACTGTCGAATCTGTCCATAACACCGCCATGACCCGGAATAAGTTTTCCGTAATCCTTCACTTCATTGTTTCTCTTAATTGCAGATGCCGCAAGATCTCCGATAACCGCAGGTATCGCACCTACTGCACAGATAACAAAAAGAAGCAGTGGAAGATTATCTATCGGACGTACAAACATATTAAAACCAAATCCATAGATAGCCCCGAGAAGTCCGGCACCTATGATTCCGCCGATAAGCCCCTCCACACTCTTCTTCGGACTGAGCTTCGGAGACATCTTATGCTTTCCGAACAGCATACCCGTGCAATAAGCAAGCGTATCATTTCCCCATGATGAAAGAAATATAAGGACTACGAAGTATCCGCCATCAGGAAGAATTCTCACCTGATAGAGATATGAAAGCATTACGCTCACATAGAAGAAGCTGAAAAATGCAGCCATCGTTTCCTTATCATGATACCTTGGAAATGTAAATACATATATTCCGAGCAGCACGATCATGTAGGTTACAAGAAGCGGCATAACAAACTCTTTTTTATCAAGCATAAGAATAATGTAATATCCAACCGTCCAAACATATGCAACTATTCCGGGGAGCTTCTTCTCAACTTTATAAACACGCATAAGTTCAAAAACTCCCACAAGTGACAAAAGCATTGTAACAATTCCTGTTACAACGCCTCCGAACCACAGTGTTACCACTGCAAGTATTATAAGTACTATACCGCTTATCAATCTGGTTACGAACATTTATCGTCCCGCCTCTAAATATTTATTTTACTCCACCGTAACGTCTGTCTCTTTTTGCATAGTAAAGAATGGCCTTTGCAAGCTCGTCCTTGTTAAAATCAGGCCATAAAGTATCACAGAAATAAAACTCAGAATAAGATATCTGCCAAGGCATGAAATTCGAAATTCTGATCTCTCCGCTTGTACGTATCAGAAGATCCGGATCCGGCATACCTGCCGTATCAAGAGTTGAAGATATCATTTCCTCTGTAATATCTTCTGCTGAAAGTTCTCCGAGTTTTACTTTTTCAGCAAGCTTTCTGACTGCTCTTGTTACATCATCACGGCCGCCATAATTAAGAGCAATATTAAACTGAAGGCCGGTATTGCCTGCCGTTGCGGCCTCCAGTCTTTCGATTGCTTCTCTTATATCCTTATCAAGTCTCGAACGTTCTCCGATCACTCTGACGCGCATATTATTCTTGTTTGCACGATCTATCGCATTGATAAGATAATTTCTAAGAATGGTCATTATACCTCTGACCTCTTCAACCGACCTCTTCCAGTTCTCGGTCGAAAATGCATATACCGTAAGATATTTTATACCGAGCTCCCAGGCGTCATCACATATAGTCTCAAGTGTATCCGCACCGGCCTTATGTCCGAAATTTCTCGGCATATGACGCTTCTTGGCCCATCTTCCGTTACCATCAAGTATAATAGCCACATGAGCCGGGATCAGTTCCCTGTCCAGCCCCATTACTTCATCTGTCAGTACACTCATTAAACAGTCATAAGCTCCTTAGTCTTTACTTCGATCATCTTATCTATTTCAGCTGTAAACTTATCAGTAGTCTTCTGGATCTTATCTTCCTCATCCTTCTGCTGATCTTCTGAAATCTCGCCTGCCTTACACTGCTTCTTAACAGCTTCGTTTGCATCACGACGGATGTTTCTGATAGCAACCTTTGATGCCTCACCCTTCTTCTTTATATCCTTAACAAGTTCCTTACGTCTATCCTCTGTAAGTTCAGGGAAATGAAGGATAACATTCTTTCCGTCATTGTTAGGATTGATACCGAGATCTGAATTCATTATAGCCTTCTCGATTTCCTTAACCATGCTTGGCTCCCATGGAGCGATCATAAGTGTACGTGCATCAGGAACAGAAACATTGGCAACACCCTGAATGTTTGTCATTGTTCCGTAATACTCAACCTTTATCTTATCAAGAACATGCGGGTTAGCTCTTCCTGCTCTGATTGCCGCAAATTCCTCAGTAAGCTGATCGATTGCCTTCTGCATTTTTTCACTGAATTCTGCCATTTTAAATACCCTCCTGATTTAAAAATATAAGCAAATATAATTACATCATTTATGATTCATTAAACTTTTATGATTAATTAAACATTTATCTTCGTTCCGATCTTCTCGCCGCTAACTGCTCGAAGAATTGAGTTTTCCTCATTAAGTCCGAAAAGGATCATCGGCATCTTGTTCTCCATTGCAAGAACAGCTGATGTAAGATCAATAACTCCAAGCTTCTTATCAACAATATCCGACATTTCCATCTCATCAAACTTCTTTGCATCAGGATTTATCTTCGGATCGCTGTCATATACTCCATCGATCACTTTTGCTGCTAGTATTACTTCAGCACCGATTTCTATAGCTCTGAGCGTTACTGCCATATCTGTTGAAAAGAACGGATGACCGGTTCCGCCGGCAAAAAATACAACATCTCCCTTTTCAAGATATTCTACTGCCTTATCTCTGATATACAGCTCTGTTACATCGCCTATCTGATAAGGAGTCATTACATGACATGTACAGCCCTGCTGTCTAAGCTCATCTGCTGCATATACGCAGTTCATTATCGTTCCGAGCATTCCTATCTGATCGGCCTTTACGCGGTCCATATCTCCGGAAGATCTTCCTCTCCAGAAGTTACCTCCTCCGATAACGATTCCAACCTGAACACCTGCATCAACAATTTTCTTAACCTCGGCACAAACCTTTGTTACTTCCGACTCCGAAAAACCTTTTCCTGATTCTCCCGCGAGTGCTTCTCCGCTGAGCTTAAGTACAACTCTCTTATAACTCATTATCATTACTCCTTCTTTCTGTCTAAGCTGCCGGCATCATTGTCGTCAGCATCTTCAGCCGTAAGCGGCTCAAGTCCTTCTATTTCAAGAAGACCGTCGGTTCCTTCACCGGCTGTCTCTTCAGACTCCTTTACATCAAGAATATCACCTGTTTCTTCAGGCGTTCCGGAAGCTTCTTCATCAAGATTTTCGATTTCTTCATCGAAAAGCTTCTCTACGTTCACCTCCGAATATACCTGCTGGCACATTCCGTCAACGATTGCTCCTGAATTCACCTGAATAGACTTAGATCTGATATTTCCTACAACAACTGCCGAGGAATCAACTATAACCTGTTCCTTGACATCAACATCACCCTTAACAGCACCTGCTATTACAGCGGATTCTGCCGATATATTACCAACAGAGATTGTACCTGCTCCGATCTTGACACTTCTTTCGGCAACTATCTCTCCGGAAATGTGTGCCTGATGAGCGTAAAGCTCTGTCACTTTGATATTTCCGTTAACACGTCCACCGATAATAAGTTTTCCGCTGCAGGTAATGTTTCCCTCAACTCTGCCCATAACATCGATATCATCTTCTGTTTCAATATTTCCGATTATGGCAGTCTTACTTGTAATATATGTTGTATCCTCCGAGAGACCCGCATATACATCATTCTTGCTGATCTCTGTTTCCAAATCAGGCATCTTATCTTCCTCCCTGGTTTTTACATCGACATCATTCTTTGCTGTCTTTCCCTTAGCGTTTTTAGCGCTTTCCTTTTTATTCTTTTTCTTCGAATTCTTTTTTTCCTCATCACGAATGCGTCTGAGCTCGGCTTCTTCTTCTGCATGTCTTGCAGCAGCAGCAAGCCTTTCTTCCTCTATAAGTCTTTCCTCTTCAGCTCTTGCAACCTCATCGGCCAAACGTGCTGCTTCAATCTTATCCACATCATTCTGAATATCGGTTATCTTATCCTCTTCTTCAACGGATGAAGGAATTTCTTCGAAGGTTTCATCAACAGACTTGAAGGTTTCATCAACAGAATTCTCAAGAGTATCTTCAAAATTCTCCCTGGATTCAGCGGCAAAAGCTTCAACAGAAACCTCTGTTATATTTTCAGCCATATCGCTGACAGATTCATCCTCTACCCATCCTTCAGGTGCATCAGGAAGACTGTCAATTTCCGAATCTATCTCTTCACTCGCCTTTTGTGCTTCAATGTCGATATTCTCTCCAAGCCTCAAACGAAGTCTTTCGGCTTCCTCACGAAGAACGGCTTCAGATATAGCATCTGCGCCACTGGATTCGAGAGTATTACTCGAAGCATCATCTGTAGTTGAATTATTCTCAATACCACTTCCATCAGTGGTAACATTTTCATTTTGATCAGCCGTCTCTACATTCTCGGGCATAGCGGATTCCTGCGCCGATTTTCTGTTTTTACCCTTTTTCCCTGAATCAGATTCAGGCATCAGCTCGTTGACGGCCTGTGCAAAGTCTCTTTTAAAATCTTTAAAAAACCCCATAGCATCATCTCCTTATAAGCCCTGTCTGATAGTATATCATAACTCAGACCTCAACAACAACTGTTTCATATATTGTGTCAACCCGTCCAAAAATGTACATTTTTTCACAATATTTTGTGTAATACATTATAAAAGCATTAAAAATCTCAATAAATTTACATAATATTATAAGTTTGTTAATACTTTGTTCATATTTCAGTTTTATATTTAAACCATAGATTTTTTCATAACTCTCTCACCTTATGAAATAGTGTATTTTTACAAAGCACCCTGGTTCGGCAGGGTGCTCGCTTTTTTTATACAGCTTTTTTTATAAAATCCTTTCTGTATTGTTTTATACGATTCTGTTCTTTACCTCTTCAAACATTACATCCAGCTTTTCATCAGCTTTCCATGTTACCAGACTGATAACGATAACAGCTATAGCCGAAAGAACAGCTCCCGGAAGCATTGCATTTACCCCGGTAAAATCCGAAAGGCTCACTGCTTTGATTCCATTATCCACAAATGGACAATACTCCCAGAAAAGAACAACTGCACTACCTGTAATAAACCCTGCCGCGAAGCCCTGCTTCGAGGTTTTTTTCATATATAACGAAATAAATGCTGCCGGACCGACTGCAGTGCTTATCATCATCACTATAACAATCATAAGCCTCATCACGTCTATATTGATCCCGCATGCTGCAAACGCAGATACTGCAGCCAGAACAAAGGCTACCATCATTATGAGGAGATTTTCTCTCTTATGCCTCTCCTCATTATCCTTCAGCTTTTCGATATAAATCGGTGCCAGCAGATCATTTACCACTATTCCCGTTATGATATTCAGAAATGTACAGCTGATCAGAACAATGAGCATAAAAACCGACAGCAGATAAAACACCGCAAGAAACCTGTAAAGAATATCTCCGTTTATAAGGTTTTCAAACATTGCTCCGATATATCCGCTCAGGCTTTTCTCAGTATCGCGCGGATACAGAAGTGCTCTGGAAATTCCTCCGAGAAATGCTGATGCAACAAAAAGCAGCACCGAGAGCAGCGCCGTAAGCCTTCTGCTCTTCTTAATGATCTTAGCTGTAGGAGCAGCAAGAAATGTATTGAGCAGCGGCAGAAAACCGAAAACCATAAGTCCGTAAGAAAGGTAATTGACCATTTCCTCCGCATATAAGAATCTGGTGCCTTTCTTCATTACATTGATATAATCGCTTACGCTGCCCTGAATATCGCTCCATATTGTATTTCTTACTATTTCTCCGAGACCCATTCTGATCGTAGCCAAAGCAACAATGCACATTAATGTCAGAATAGTTAATATAACAAGCGGAATGGATGATATAAAAGAAGCTCTGATACCGATAAATATCGATACAAAGAAAGCGATCGTGACTAATACGATAATACAGATATATGATTTTCCTATACCGAAATCCCGAAGCATTCCGCCCATTACGGAAAGAATGAACGTATACAGTGTGAGAACCGCGGCAAGCAGCATGAGCGCGACGATCGTCCTTCCGAATTCACCGAGTCCGAGTCTTGCTTTAAAATATGACGGAACAGTATACACGCAGGAATTCTTCCTTGCATATCTCATCATCCTGAATGACATCCAGCTGAAAGCAACCTGAAGCATAACAAAAAGGCCTGCATAAATCCAGGCAACCTCAGCTCCGGCTATATAGATATGATAAGGCATCACCGCCAGTCCGATGGCTGCGGCCACATATGCAACAGCAGCATTCCCCATCCTGAGAACGCCTATTCTCCTGCCTATGCAGAATCTCCTAAGCTCCATATCCTGTCCCCGCTAAATAATTATATGGTAAATCTAATCACATGTTTCCATGAGAATATAATAATTACTGCAGTCCACTACTGCAGTATCAGCTTCAAATTCATTGCTTATACATCTTGATATTCCCTTTACCAACGTAAAGTTTTCTATCTCATACTTAAAGCCCTTCATAGTAAGGTCTGTAAGAGCCTCGGCATAAGGAAGTATCGAAATGTATTTTCCGAAAGCATCCGCCTTTCTGAGAACCGTTCTGCCGACCGCAACACGGATCCTGTTAGTCGGATCTATAATAAATGCATCAACATTTTTCTCCGTTGCCATACGAAGCAGTTCGATGCTTGAAAGAGTCTGATCCATCCTGCTTCCCGTTGCACCATATATCAGAATTTCCGATGGATTCATATCAAGTGCATGGATAAGCGCACATTCCGTATCTATCTCATCCTTTTCAGGTTTCAATTTGATAACATTAAGTCCGTCAAAAAGTCCTACATCGACTGAATCAAAATCGCCTATGCATAAATCGGGCTTAATTCCGTTATCGGTGAGCAGTGCCGCTCCCGCATCTATTCCGATTATATAATCTCCGTCCTTTATAGCATCCTCTACCTGAGTTATATCACATTTCCCGCCGGAGACCATTATTACTCTCATATCATTATCCCTCAAGATGTTTCCTGAAGTTCAGCACGTTCGACGTAATATCGCTGTCAAATATAGCAGAACCCGTAACTATGACATTTGCGCCTGCTTCGAGTATTTCATCAACATTTTTAAGATTTATACCGCCATCAACTTCAATATCCGTCTTAAGTCCGTATTCCTCAAGGAGCAAGACCGTTTCCCTTATCTTATCCAGTGCGACCGGCATAAAACTCTGTCCGCCGAATCCCGGTTCAACACTCATGATAAGTATCATATCAACCTCGGTAATTATCTCTTCAATCGCGCTGACCGGAGTTGCGGGTTTAATTGCAACACCCGCTCTCATTCCATTTTCGTGTATGGATCTTACCATCTGAACCGGATCCATTACTGCTTCAATGTGAAATGTAACTATATCAGCGCCGCACGCCTTCCACTTATCCATATATCTTCCCGGTTCGGTAACCATAAGATGCATATCCATAGTCACATCCGGAAGTACCTTACGGACATATTTGATGACTGGTGGACCGAATGAGATATTCGGAACAAAGTTACCATCCATTACATCAACATGTATTTGTCTTGCTCCCGCATTATATGCAGCAAGCAGATCTTCTTCCATATGTCTGAAATCCAACGAAAGCATAGATGGTGCAAGTATATTCATAACCCCATGACCCCCTAGTATTTTCTTACAGCTTTGACAGCCTCATAAATACGAACATAACTCTCATATCTTTCCTGTGAAACCGCCCCATCTTCCACTGCCTTCTTCACAGCGCAATCCGGTTCCGCAACATGGCTGCAACCCGTAAAACGACACTTTCCGAGATACGGTCTCATTTCTCTGAATCCGTATGACACCTCGTCGGCATCGTCACACATTATCTCTATAGAACTGTATCCCGGAGTATCCATGATATAAGTATCCTCTCCGAGACTGATCAATTCTGTATGTCTTGTTGTATTTTTTCCTCTTCCGATTTTCTCCGACAGTTCTCCCGTTTCAGCATATTCCTGCTC
Source organism: uncultured Lachnospiraceae bacterium (assembly GCA_946405625.1). Classification (GTDB taxonomy): domain Bacteria; phylum Bacillota; class Clostridia; order Lachnospirales; family Lachnospiraceae; genus Eubacterium_Q. Next base: position 26,292 of record CAMJHQ010000005.1, read on the forward strand.
CAAAAGACTGTTTATGAGCGAAGACTTGCCCACACCGGAGGGACCTGAAAGAACGCTGATTTTGCCTTTCAGAATATCCCGGAGCTTGTCTATACCTTCCATAGTCTTATTTGATATCGAAAGCACCTTATAACCTGCATTTCCGTAAATATTCATCAACCTATCAGCATCATCCAGATCGTTCTTGCTGAAAACAATTACCGTTTCCAGATTCTGCTTTTCCATATTCATCAGGAATCTGTCCAGAAGCCCTGTACTGAGTTCAGGTTTCTTTATTGCAAAAATCATAACCGCCTGGTCAGCATTTGCAGCTGCCGGGCGGATAAGTGCTGATTTCCTGGGTAGGATCCCTGTTATATTTCCAATTTTTTGTTCTTCATCGACTATATCTATCTCACACATATCTCCGACAAGAGGTGTAATCCCTTCCTTGCGGAATATTCCGCGAGCCTTGGATTCATATATGCCTCTCTCAGTATCGATATAATAGAACCCGCCGATACCTTTAATAATTCTTCCCTGCAAAGCGTCCTCACTATTCACCGGTATAGGTAACTGTCAGATTCTTGGTATAAATACCCGTAAGATCAAATCCGTTCTGGTCCTTAACAGCAAAGGTCACAGAACCGTCGTTGTAGCTAAGTCCGCCACACGCGCCGCCAACATTGATTGTTCCGGCCTGATCCTTCGGCACAGTAGCCTCAAAGACCTGATGTGCACCAGCTGCATCCTGAATATAAGCAGTAACCGTAACGCTTTCTGCCATTCCAAGCATATTCATATCGTTACATGTTACATTTCCTGCAACAGAACCTGTATAGGTTACATTTTTAACACCCGCACTGATAACTATATCAACTACAGTTCCTTCGACGGTTTCAGTATTAGCGGCAATTCCCTGGCTTACAACATGTCCTGCAGGAACCTCAGCATTAAACTCCTGAGTAACCTGACCAACTTCAAGCTTAGCGTTCTTAATCGCATCTCTTGCTTCCTGCTCACCCATATTATAGAGATTAGGAACAACCGCCTGCTTGATTTCCTTACCGAGACTTACAACAATAGTGATGACCGAACCGCCCGGAGCTTTCTCGCCTCCGTTAACGCTCTGTGATATAACGCGATCCTTCTCAACAGTATCATTGTTCTCATAAGAATGCGTAGGGTTAAAATGCTCGCTGATCAATTCATCAGCTTCTTCAACTGTCTTTCCGAGAACATCAGGAACCTCAAAATCTTCCGGTCCCTTACTTACCTTAAGTACTATCTCATCATCAGGATGTATTTCCTTCTTGAGCTCAACGCTCTGACTGATGACATAACCCTTTACTTCATCTTCATCAAATACTTCTTCTACTCGTACATTTGTAAAGCCCGCATCCTGAAGGTTCTTCAGTGCCTTCTCTACTGTTGTACCCTTTACATCCAGCATCTTTATCAGAGTTTCCTCTGTGGTTGCCTCTGTAGATGCTTCGGTTGCCACCTGCGTAACCGTTTCGGTTGATGCAGCATCAGTAGTAGTTTTCTTCTCTTTATCACTTCCGAACTTGAACCAGCCCATGATATTTCCGATAAGTGCAAGAACCACAGCAGCTATAATAAGTGCTGCAGCTATTCCTCCTATCATCACAGCCTTTTCAAGCTTCGGATCAACATCATCGTCATCATCGTCATCATCGTCGTAATTAGATGGTTTATAATCTTCTTTATCGCTGACTTTCTTTAATGAGCCCTTCTTCTGACGAGGTTGTTCTTCATATTCATCCTCATCATCTATCTCTTCAAGATAATCATCATTCTGCTGAAGAAGCTCTTCAATCTTGCCTCTGTTTGCATAAACTTCAGAAGATGCAAGTCCGCTCTTTCCTGCTGCTGCAAGTGCCTGCTCAAGCTCATCATTACGCTTCTGCGCAGATCCGGTCTTGATCTTCGCCATATCTTCCGGAGTAAACTGATGCGTAGGTGCATTTGAAACCGCAGAAGACGGGGCAACGATAATATCTATATTCGGATTATCCTTAACTCTCTTCAGATCGGCAATAAGAGCCGCAGCCGTAAGATATCTTCTCTCCGGCTTCTTCTGAGTTGCTTTAAGGATTATCTTCTCAAAACTCTGATATATATCAGGATAGAGTTCACGCGGTGGGATCAGGTCATTCTGGATATGCATGAGAGCGATTGCTACATTTGAATCACCTTCAAACGGAACTCTTCCGGTAACCATCTCATACATGGTAATACCGAGTGAATAAATATCACTTCTCTCATCACTGTATCCGCCTCTTGCCTGTTCCGGCGAAATGTAATGAACAGAACCTATACCTGTCGTAGACATAGTTGTAGAGGTGGCCGCCTTCGCAATACCGAAGTCTGTCACCTTGATGGTTCCGCTTTTTGAAACGATTATATTCTGTGGTTTGATATCTCTGTGAATAACATGATGTTCATGAGCAGCTTCAAGTCCGGATGCGATCTGAATCGAAAAATTCAGAGCCTGATCCATGGAAAGTCTTCCGTTCAGGTTGATATACTCCTTAAGAGTAATACCCTCAACAAGTTCCATTACTATGAAATATCTGCCGTCATCCTCACAAACGTCATATACACTGACTATATTCGGATGTGTAAGACCAGCTGAAGACTGTGCTTCAGCTCTGAACTTAGATACGAAATTTGCATCACTGCTGTAATCGGACTTAAGAACCTTAATAGCAACAAATCTTTTGAGCCTTTCATCCTTGGCTCTGTAAACTGTTGACATTCCGCCGGTTCCGACTACATCTATTATCTCATACCTGTCATCCAGAATGGTTCCCGGTTTAAGCATATTATTACCTCACTACCTGCAAACCACAACCACGGAAATGTTATCGTTTCCGCCGTAATAATTCGCCTTTTCAATAAGCATCTCAACTGCAATCTCCGGGGATTTTGCCTCGGTGATTATATCCCTGATCTCATCATTCTCAACCATATTCGAAAGTCCGTCCGAACACATAAGTATCTTGTCTCCGGGAGAAAGCGTTATCTCAAAAAAATCAGGCATTGCCTCATCTCTTGAACCCATCGCTTTCGTAATGATATTCTTCTCCGGATGATTTCTGCCTTTATTGCGGTCAAGCTGTCCCGTTCGGATCAGCTCTTCAACCAGAGAATGATCAAGTGTGATCTGCCTTATATCATCATTTATTAAGTAAAGCCTGCTGTCGCCGATGTTGGCTATATAGGCTTCATTTCCATCTATAACACAGGCAACCATAGTTGTGCCCATGCCCATCTTTTCCTTATCCTTTTCAGCCTCTTTAAAAACTTCGTTGCTGGCAAGGATCATGGCTCTCTTAAGAAGTGATATGGGATTGGTAATTGTTGATTTCTTTATGAAATCCAAAACAACAGAAATAGCATACCGCGAGGCAAAATCCCCCGCAGCATGTCCACCCATACCGTCTGCGACTATATACAAATTAGGCAGCGGGCCAACAGAACTATCGCTTACAAAGATACAGTCCTGATTATTGCTGCGCTTCCTGCCCTTATCAGTTCTGCCTACTGAAATCAATTGTTCCCGGTCCTCCGTCTTCTTAATTGCCCGCACGCAGCGTCAATATCTGCGCCCAAACCTCTTCTAATAGTAACATTTATTCCATTTTTTTCAAGTATATTTTTGAAGTTTTGGATGTCTGAAGTGCTTCCGGGCTTAAAATCTGTCTCATTCACAGGATTAACCGGAATTAGATTTATATGAAATCCTCTGCCCTTCATCAGGCGTCCCAAAAGCTCCGCAGTTTCCGTACTGTCATTTATTCCATGCATCAGACTATACTCGGCTGTAAGGCGTCTTCCTGTCTTTCTGAAATATCCTTCACACGCCTCAAGAGTTTCCTCTATGCTGTATTTATTTGCAATCGGCATGAGTGTGCGCCGGAGTTCATCCGTCGGTGCATGAAGCGAAAGAGCGAGTGTGATCGGAAGCTTCTCATCTCCGAGTCTGTCTATCATCGGTACAACACCGCATGTCGAGACAGTTATATTTCTAACAGACAGATTATATCCCTTTTCGTTGGTGATAAGTCTTATGAATCTAATAAGATTATCATAGTTCTGAAGCGGTTCTCCGGTTCCCATAACAACGATATTCGACACTCTCTCACCTGTCAGTCTGACAGCTGCATAAATCTGCCCGAGCATCTCACTTGCAGTCAGATTCCTGATGCATCCACCTATCGTTGACGCACAGAATCTGCAGCCCATTGCACATCCGCACTGACTGGATATACATACTGAATTACCATGGTGATACTTCATGAAGACTGTTTCGATCATCTGACCGTCTTCCATCCTGAAAAGAAACTTAATTGTTCCATCGGATGATGTCTGCCTTGTCTCCTCAGCGACATGATACATCTCTCCGTCCAAAAGAGCCCTCATATCCTTTGGGATATTCGTCATCTCATCGGCACATCCGATACACTTTTCATGGAGCCATGAAAAGACCTGCTTCGCCCTGAATGCCGGAAATCCCTTATCCTTAAGAAATCCCTCAAGCTCCTCAGGATACATAGATCCTATATCAGACTTGATTTTACCTGCACCTGAAGCATCATCTGCAGCTGTAGTTCCTGTAGTATCTGTAGTTCCTGTAGTATCTGTAGTTCCTGTAGTATCTGCAGTTCCTGTAGTATCTGCAGTTCCTGTAGTATCTGTAAGGATTTCAGAGGTGCTTTCACAAGATGCCTTTCTAATATATTCAGTTTGAAGTCTAATTTCTTCTGCCATAATCTTCTTTCTTTATATAGACGAATAGACGAACACAACACGTACATGTTATACAGCTTGCCCCGAGGTTGATTTACTAACAATTTCCTTGTTTTCCCGATTTTGTTAGTATATTATTTATTTTTCCTTCTTGCTTTGAAGTCGGTTTACTAATAATTTCCCTGTTTCCCTGATTTTGTTAGTATATTGTATAATATGCCATCAATAGGCCAAGATACACATATAAATATATCCACGCTGAATTTATGACTTCAATCAAGTCCTCTTGGCAAGTATCGCATAATAGAAGCCATCACACGGATCTATTCCCTGGAGAAATGTTCTCTCTTCTATCAACTTAAAACCATCCCGAGTTCCGTTTTCATCCAAATAACCATGAACCACTTCGCCGTTTTCTCCCGGGTTGACGGTACAGGTTGAAAACATAAGAACCCCTCCGTCCTTAACGTACATTGCAGCATTTCTGAGAATAGTCTTACCCAATAACGCTAACGACTTCATTCCATCTTCTGTAACATTGTATTTTATATCATTCTTATGTCCCATTACCCCAAGTCCCGAGCAAGGAACATCTGCGATAACTATATCTGCTCTACCTATCATATCTCCATCAAGGCAGACAGCATCTCTCTCTTGTACTTCAACATTGCTAAGTCCGAGTCTTTCAGCATTTTCTCTTATCAGGTCTGTTTTGGCTTCAGTCAGATCTCTTGCAATCACATGACCGTGATCACCGAGTATCTCTGCCATATAGAGGGATTTGCCTCCCGGAGCCGCACAAAGCTCAAGTACATTTATGACATTTTTTGAATCCGCTGTATCTGAAGTATATTTATTCTCTATATTATCGGCATTATCTATATTATCGGCATTATCTATATCATCCGCATCAATTAAAACGCTTCTTTCCTGAGTACGAGACAGGCTTCCGCCTTCTTTGTAAGCTTCGAACAGCCTTCCGCCTTCTTTGTAAGCTTCGAACAGGCTTACGCCTTCTCTGTAAGCTTCGAACAGCCTCTCTACCGCATACATTGAACTTTCATCCTGTACAGAAAAAAAGCCCTTTCCGAATCCGGGCAATTTCCTGACAAAATCATACTCATCAATGAGCAGTGCCTTATCGGAAAGTTTTCCGTCTTCAGTCCTAATCCCCTGCTCTTCAAAGCTTTTCTTCAATTCATCTTTGGAAATCTTCCGTGAATTAACTCTTACAGATGTCGCACGATGTTCGAATTGAGAACCAAGTATCTTATCTGCTGTTTCCTTACCATAATTCGATACAAAGAAATCCACCAGCCATTTGGGTGTACTGAATCTAGTCTCTCTTGAGGAGCATATCATTCCGTTAATACGGTTTTCTTCTCTTGCCTTGGCAACTGCTCTGAGAACCGCATTAATATATCCCGTTAATCCTTTCAGTTTATGGGTTTCAGCAATCTTCACCGACTCGCTTACTGCCGCTCTGTCAGGAATCGCATCCATATAAAGGATCTGATATATTCCCATTCTAAGAATAACTTTTATTTCTGTTTTAATTTTGTTAAATGGAGTTTTCGAAAACTTCTTGATCAGAAAATCAAGGGTAATCCGTCTCTCCACTACGCCTTCCGTAAGTCTTGTGATAAATGCTCTTATCTGTTTATCCTGAAACTGATTTTTGCGGAGTTGCACTTCCAGAATGTCGCCGACATAAGCACCCGACTCTTCCGTTTCAATAAGTATTCTGTATACGATATCTCTTGAATTCGCTGTCATACTTCTTCTCCACTCAGAATCTGATACAAACAATCCACCATCCTATAACTCCAACAAATGTACATATTAATTGATAAAAAGATAAATAAACTTAAATGAAATGTAAATCAGTCAGATTGTTATCCTGATCATTCGAATTAGTTGATATTTCGAGAAATAAATCCAATTGCAATTTCAACTCGTCTTGTCAATCGTCACCTAAATTTATCAAATACGTTGACATTTCGGTCGATCATATAATTAGCAATTCAAATCAGATGTACAAATCCGCACTTCTACTTGCCATTCAGGTCACAACTTCACCGACGTCAAGGCCACAACTTCTACCGACGTCAAGACCGCAATTTCTACCGACGTCAAGACCACAATTTCTACAGACATCAAGGCCACAACTTCTACCGACGTCAAGGCCACAACTTCACCGACATCTAGGCCACAACTTCTACCAACGTCAAGGTCACCACTTCTACCGACGTCAAGGTCACCACTTCTACCGACGTCAAGACCACAACTTCTACCGACGTCAAGACCACAACTTCTACCGACTATCCCAGTTTATCTCCTACGCTGACTTTATATCCATTCAGAAATGCACTGCAGTCCATTACTTTCTTTCCTTCAGGTTGAAGTTTCAGAATTGTAAGAGCTCCATTTCCGCATTTAACTGTAAAATTCTTCTTGGTTACATTTATTACCGTTCCCGGTTCAGCCGATAAAGCAGCCTCTTCATCCTGAACCTCACTAACGCCGGCACTGATAATCTTCAGACCCTTGCCGTCGATTTCGGTATATACACATGGCCATGGATAAAGCGCTCTGACAAGCCTCTCGATCTCACGGCTGTCCTTTGTGAAATCCAACCTTCCCATTTCTTTATCAAGCTTACCGCAATATGAGCTGTCTTCTTCTTTCTGCGGTATTCTTTCGTTAGTTCCGTCTTCAATGCTCTTTAAGGTTTTCACTATTTCCTGAGCACCGATCTGTGACAGTTTTTCTGTAAGCGATTCGGTGGTATCATCGTCTGCTATTTCAATCTCTGCAGATGATATCATGTCACCCGTATCGAGCCCCTTTGCCATATACATTATTGTAACTCCGGTCTTCTCATCGCCGTTCATAATGGCCGCCTCTATCGGTGAAGCACCTCTGTATTTTGGAAGAAGCGACGCATGAATATTGATGCATCCGTATTTCGGTATATTCAGCACTTCCTCGCTTAATATCTGCCCATACGCAGCAACTACTATCACATCCGGATTAAGTTTCTTCAGAATTTCAACATTTTCAGCTTCACGAAGTTTTTCCGGCTGATATATACATCCATCCAGTCCCATTTCGAGCGCTGCTTCTTTCACTTCCGAAAATGTAAACTTTTTTCCTCTACCCTTCTGCCTGTCGGGCTGTGTAAAAACTCCGACTATCTCATGTCCGGCCTCAGCAAGACTCCTGAGCGGCCGAGCAGCAAAATCGGGTGTTCCCATATATACTATTTTCACTCTTCTTCATCCTCGTCTGTAAAATCAATATCTTCAGGATCTGCAGGCTGAACCATATGAAGTCCGTCATTAACCTTATCCTTATACAGTATCCCATCGAGATGATCAAGCTCATGGCAAATGCATCTTGCAAGAAGCCCTTCGCCTTCAACAGTTATCTCATCCATATTCCTGTCAAGTGCCTTGCATACAACTCTCTCCGGTCTTGTAACCTCACCCTCAAGTCCCGGAAGTGAAAGACATCCTTCCGGACCTGTCTGCTCACCTTCGGTTTCAACAATCTCAGGATTGATCAAGACTAACGGGTTACCATCCATAACATCTATTACAACTATTCTTTTAAGAACACCAACCTGAGGTGCTGCAAGTCCGACACCGTTTGAATCATACATAGTTTCAAACATATCATCGATCAGTTCCTCTGTGCGGGCTGTCATACTCTTAACCGGCTTACAAACCTTTCTGAGCACATCATCACCATCTGTTCTTATAGTCCTTTTAGCCATCTTTACCTCCTCATATCTACCTGTATTCCGACATTTTCATAGCTTCCGAGTTTTGAAATAAGATAATTTGATATTTCACCAACAATCACTTCATCATCAGTCTTTATATATATAACTCTTCTATATACATCATCGATCTTATATATAACTGCTTCTGCAGGTCCGATTATATCTACAGCACTTTTCTTGAAGGAACTACTTATTTTGCCCTTATCCGTCTCGTCACTACGATCCATATAAAGCTTCTTCAGTTCTGAGGCGAGTTCCTCTGCCGCTCTTAAAGCCGCATCTTCATCACCGGATGTAACCATCACCTCTGTAAGCCTGTAAAAAGGCGGATATCTGAGTATCCTTCTATATGCAGTTTCATATTGATAAAAGCCTTCATAATTCTGCTCTGCGGCAGTCATAATCGCATAATGCTCGGGTTGATAGGTCTGAATCACCGTATAGCCCTTCTTGTCGGCTCTACCTGCTCTTCCGGCCGCCTGAGTCAAGAGATCAAACGTCCTCTCTGATGACTCATAATCACTGTCAAAAAGTCCCAGATCCGCAAGTATAGCTCCCACAACTGTTACATTTCCAAAATCATGTCCTTTTACGATCATCTGTGTTCCTATAAGACAGTCTGCCTTATGATTTCTGAATGCACTGATAATCCTTCCGTGAGAGCCCTTGGTCTTCGTAGTATCTTTATCCATACGGATAGTTTTTACACCGGGGAAGAGTCTTTGCACCTCTGCTTCAACCTTCTCCGTTCCCGTTCCGTATCCTCCGATCAGCTTGGACTTACATTTCGGACAAGCCTTTGGCATCACCTCAGTATGTCCGCAATAATGGCACATAAGTGTACTCGATCCATGAAGTGAAAGAGACACATCACATCTCGGACATTTTATAACCTCTCCACATTCTCTGCATGAAACAAATGTATTAAATCCTCTTCGGTTAATAAAGAGCATCGCCTGCTCACCTGCACTGAACGCAGCGCTGAGTTTTTCATACAGTGCTCCGGAAATAATACTTCTGTTGCCTTTCTTCAGTTCATCTCTCATATCAACGACTGTAACCGAAGGAAGTGAACTGCCTGCAGCACGTTTATCAAGAGACATCAAAGTGAGCTTACCTGTTTCAGCCATATGATAACTTGTAACCGACGGCGTTGCACTACCAAGTATTACTGCAGCTCCTTCTATCTCCGCCCTCTTAAAAGCCGTTTCTCTGGCATGATATTTTGGTGTGGACTCACTCTTATAAGAATTATCATGTTCCTCATCGATTATTATCAATCCAAGTCTCTCGAAGGGAGTAAAGAGCGCCGATCTCGGACCGATTATAATATCGGTTTCTCCGGTTCTCGCACGTTCAAATTCCCTGAATTTCTCACCTTTACTGAGTCTGGAATTCAGAATCGATATCCTGTCGCCGAATACCGCCCTGAACCTGGCAACCGTCTGAAATGTAAGAGCTATTTCCGGAATGAGCATTATAACAGCACGGCCTTCGTCAGTAACTTTCTTGGCAAGCTGTATATAAACCTCCGTCTTTCCGCTCCCCGTAATTCCGTGAAGGAGATATCTGTCTCTCCTTCCGTTGCTGTAATCATCACAGAACTTATCAACAACTGCTCTCTGCTGATCATTCAGCTCCTCTATCGGAGCAAATTCCGGAACCGACTCCATTATATCGACTCCCGGTTTTCTGGCTGAAACCTTCTCCTTTACAGGCATAACCGTTCTGAGTGCGGTTATCATGGTACATGAGTAGGTTTCCTTCATCCACGCTGCAAGTCTTATAAGACTCGCCTCGACTTCTATGGATTTTTCATCGATCTCTATTATTTCCTTGAGCTTTTCCGGATCGTATTCCGGAATGTCCTTAACTTCTATTACATACCCCTTCTGCACCTTGTTCCATCGTCCAAATGGTACATTTACTACAGATCCGGTCTGAACAACATCCGAAAGCTCATCGGGAATCTTGTATTCAAAGGTCTTATCGACGCCTTCATGCGAAATATCTATTATTATATCCGCATATTTTTGTGACATCCTCTTCCTCCAAAATCTCTCTTATAAGGTCTCTCTCATCCATATGATGCTTTATGCCGCATATTTCCTGATAATCCTCATGACCTTTACCCGCAAGGATGACGATGTCCCCTTCAACTGCATTCATTATCGCATACCTTATTGCTTCCTTACGGTCTATTATCTCTACATATTTTCCGTCGGTTCTTCCGATTCCGACCTTTATATCATCTATAATCGCCTGCGGGTCTTCATTTCTCGGGTTATCACTTGTAATAACCGTGAAATCCGCATACTTTCCGGAAACCTCGCCCATTCCGTAACGTCTTTCCTTGGATCTGTTTCCGCCGCATCCAAAGAGGGTGACAATTCTCTTTGGCTCATATTGTCTGATCGCCTGAATAAGTGACTTCAGGGACATATCGTTATGAGCATAATCTATCATCAGAGTAAACTTATCTGAAATAGGTATCATTTCAACACGGCCTCTGACTTTGACCTTCTTCAGAATTTCACAGATCTTATCTTTAGATACGCCCATCTCATCGGCAACAACTATAGCTGCAAGTGAGTTATGAACGCTGAAATCTCCCGGAAGATCAACCATTATATCGGCATTCATTTTTCCGCTGAGGGTATATTCTATTCCGAGAGTACCCATTTCCTTGCGGATCTTGATATCAGAAGCTCTGTAGTCCGCATCTTCCTTCTCGCCGAAGGTGATCATCTCACAGGTGCTTCCGTCCATCATATATGCAGATTCCGGATCGTCAATGTTGAAGAAGCCTTTTTTTACAATTGAGAAAAGAAGCTTCTTACAGTCTCTGTATTCCTCATAGGAATCATGCTCATCCGGTCCGATATGATCCGGAGAAAGATTTGTAAAGATACCATAATCGAAATCAACACCGGCAACTCTGTTCAGCTTAAGGCCCTGCGAAGAAACCTCCATAACAACGCTGTCGAGTCCGTTTTCGATCATATCCTTAAATACCTTGTGAAGCTTGATAGATTCCGGAGTCGTATTCTTCGCCGGGATGATATTTTTGCCGTCATTTATCTCGATGGTACCGACCAGTCCTGTCTTATGTCCTGCTCTTTCAAGCATGTCATGGATCATATACGCAGTCGTTGTCTTGCCCTTCGTTCCTGTAATTCCGATAACTTTAAGACGCTTAGACGGTTCTCCGTAGAAACGGCTGCTCATAACGCCCATCATATAGCGTGCATTTTCAACTTTAACTATCGTGACTTTACCGAGTTCATCATCGGTAAGTCCAAACTCGCTTTTCAGCTTAGCCGAATCCCATTCGGTCACGATTGCTGCCGCACCGTCATTAATGGCACCCGGAATAAATTTTGCGCCATCGACTTTTGCTCCGGGAATGGCAAAATAAAGCCCTCCCTCTTCGACTTCTCGTGAATCGTTTGTAATACTTCTTATATCTATATCAATCCTGCCCGCACACTCTGCACGATCAGAAGAAATCAACTCAGATAAGATCATTTCTTAAACCCCTTTCTCACTTAAAATGAACGGGCATTGGTCCTCACGGTACAGATTATTCCGTACTTGTGACGACCAACGCCCGGTCAGGTGCTGCATATGATTATTCGTCTCCGACAATCTTGATCTTTCCCTTATAAAGCTCTTCAACAGCAATAGATAAAGGCTTCTTTCCTGCAGCATCAACATGTGGCTCTGAGCCGTTAACAATCTGTCTTGCACGCTTTGCTGTAGCAAGCACGATTGAATATCTGCTCTGTACCACCGGCTGTTCTCCCGGCTCAACGCCTGTGTTTGCAACAGCCATAAGGTCTGAATAAGATGGATGTATCATTTATCTTCCTCCTTTATATGAAGCCCGGAAGGGCCTATAAACATTTTTCATGGATCTACTTATACTCTGCCAATTCTCCCTGAATCTTCTTGATAAATTCAATTGAATTCTCTGTTTTATAATCATCACTGATTATTATGGAATGAACTGCATCAATGCAATCCTCAAGGCCATCATTGATAACTACATAATCATAATTATCCATAAGCTCTGCCTCATCGGCAGCACGGCTTATTCTCTTGTTGATAACCTCTTCGGTTTCTGTACCGCGCTTCAGAAGCCTCTCCCTCAAGGTTTCAATATCCTTAGTCGTAATAAAGATAAGAACCGCATCCGGATACTGTGCCTTTATATTTGAAGCACCCTTGACTTCAATTTCAAGTATTACCGTTTTTCCCTGTGCCAGCTCGTCTTCAACAAACTTTCGTGGAGTACCATAGTAATTATCTACATATTTTGTCCACTCAATAAGTCCGTTATAATCAACCAGACTGAGGAACTCTTCAGTAGTCTTAAAATAATATTCCCTGCCGTCAACCTCTCCTTCTCTCGGAGCTCTTGTTGTAGCAGAAATAGAAAGACTGTAGCCATATCTTTCAATAAGCTGCTTTATGACGGTACCCTTACCGGCACCCGAAAAACCCGAAACAACAACCAGTTTTCCTTTACCCATATGTCTCTCCTCATAATCTATTATGTCTGAAAGCAGATCACATCAAAATCGGATCAACTGATGATCATACGATCAGCAGACTGCCTTCCACTGATTTACTCAATGTTCTGCACTTGTTCTCTAACCTTTTCGATGAGAGTTTTCAGCTCAATTCCGATATCGGTAACTTCCTTGGTATCAGACTTAGAAAGCGTTGTATTAGCCTCTCTGTTCATTTCCTGAACAATAAAGTCAAGCTTTCTTCCTGCTGCCTTATCCTCACCGAGGATATCTCTTACAGCCTGAATATGGCTTCTGAGTCTTACAAGTTCTTCATCAACAGCCACCTTATCGGCGTAAATGATAACCTCCTGAACTATACGAGCATCATCTATATCCCTGAGTTCAAGAATATCATTAACCTTAGCTGTAAGCTTTTCTTTATATTCTTCGACAATTCCCGGAACAAGCTCTTCAATCCTGTTTACAAGAACTTCGATCTCATCCATTTTATCAAGCAGATCCTTCGCGAGATTCTCGCCTTCCTTCTGCCTTGATTCCATAAAGTTTTTTCCTGCCTCATCAAAAACCTTCTGGATATCCGTATACTCTTCGTCCTCAGCGCTGTAGTTTTCTTCTAATGAAAACACATCAGGAAAACGAGCAATTACCGTAGGCTTATAATCTTCTTCCAGACCGAAATCTTCAGCTATCTGCTTCAGATAATTCATATATTCCGAAGCGATCTCCTTATTGTACTTTACGGTTTCGCTGGTCTTAAGATTCTGATATGTTACAAAAACATCGATCTTTCCGCGCTCAGCATAAAGTTTAAGTCTCTTCCTTATCTCCGGCTCAAATCTGCTTATTGAGCGAGGAAGCTTAACACTTACATCAAGATATCTGTGATTAACAGATTTCATTTCAATGATGATCTTCTTTTCATCATCAATAAATTCGCTTCTACCGAATCCAGTCATACTGCAAATCATATTGTAATCCCCTAACTGTTCGCGTTTCTTTTATCACCCTTATATAACGCGTACAGCTTATTGTAATATATTTCCGGCTTTTATTCAAGGATAAATCTATACCCCCTTCTCTGCATACAGATCCACTCTTCTTCATTACTGTTCACAGTCAACATCAGCCGTATTCATAGCCCCTTTGTTTCACATGACAAAGGCGGCAGCCGAAGCTGCCGCCTCATCAGAGGTATATTTGCTGTTAAGCTTATTATTTATCTGCTGTATTCTGCACATGGATTAGGATGAAGCCTGTACAGCGGGCGAACCGGATTATGAGGATCCTTATATCCGGCCCAGATTTCACAAGCGCCATTGTCATCTCGTCTGTAGATGCACCAGCATTCAGGAATCTTCTCCTCATTTCCGCCTGCATAAAGCGAGGTCTTCGTTTCGGCCGAAGGAGCCTGCAGCTTCGATGCCTTCCTGCACTTAAAGAATACATATCCGTTATCCTCTCCATCATAGGTGCGGTTGCCGTTATCATAACCGCCTACCGCCCTATCCTGACACAGATTGATAAGGAATTCATCAGTATAAGCTCTCTGACTTTCAGCTGCAGGATCAACACCATCCATAGCAGCTTTAAACAATGAATTCTCCCATGCTCCACCGTAATTTCCGTCATGTCTTATACCTCTGCACCATGAAACAAGTCTTATGGAATATACTCCTGTACCCGACGTTGTATTTGCCTGATGGCCGTCATTTGTTACAAAAGTTCTTCCCGACCTGTTGTCACTTACAGTTGCGATAACTGCCCATCCGGCTGCCGCTTCATCGCTGGATGTAGCTGCCGCAAGATGTGCAGCTTCATAAAGCATCTGTGCATCCTGAATATCTACAGCCTTTCTTGACTTATCGATATATCTGATAAGCGCAGGTGCTATCACAGCTGCAAGGATTGCCATGATTGCAATAACTATAATAAGCTCAACAAGAGAAAAACCACTATTCAATTTTCTATATTCATTTCTATTCATTTTTCTCATACAATCAACCCCTGTCTTTTTAAAATTTGCATCATATCTTTTTCATGCTCTCTCACCTTCATAAAAACGAAAAGATGCCTTGTCTACAGACAAAGCATCTTACTTGATTCCTATAACTCCATTCAGTCTTTTTATTCGTGCAGCTGGCTATCATGTAAATATTTAGACCCTATAGCTTTGCGTCACAGCGTTTCCCCTGCTTTGCCTGTTATCATTTTAAAATTGTAATAATATAACAAATGATTTTGTACATATTTAACAACTACATACATAATAGCCTATATTTAGACGAAAATCAACCGTTTTTTTAATAAAAAATGAATGAATTATGAATATTTTATGAACACACCGTATATTTTTTATGAATATATTAAATAGTCTAGAAATTTTATTATAAAAACAATATTTTTACTATATTTTTTATTCCGCCGTTTTGATGTCATCAATGTTCTTCTCAACAACAACCGAATAATTCGTATGATAAATTACATATCCGAGATTCGCAGCCGGCGGTTTTTTAAGATTTTTCCTTTCCGTATAATCAATTTCAACCTTGCTGCTTTCAACAGATGAGTAAAATGCAGCAAGCCTCGCCGCCTCAAGATAAGTAGCATCAGGTATTTCCTCGTCTCTGTTTCTTCTCACGATAACATGAGACCCCGGAGCCTTCTTCGCATGAAACCACATATCATTTGCTCCAGCCAGACGGAATGTCAGTTCATCATTCTGAATATTATTCTTTCCAACATAGATATCAAAGCCGTTCGAAGATATGAAATGAAGCGGTTTTCCCTTTGCTTCACGTCTCTGTCCCTTCTTACTCTTATCAAGAACTCTTTCCGCTGCACTTCCTCTTAAGAAGCCCGAACCGATGAGTTCTCTTCTTATTTCCGCTATGTCAGTTTCATCCGACGCTATATCAAGTGACAGCTGTACACTCTTAAGATATTCAAGTTCCGCCTCAGAATCCGAAAGTTGCTGAACCAGTGCCGCAGCAGTCCTCTTCTTCTTATTATATTTTTCAAAATATTTCTTGCTGGCTTCTCTTGCATCACAATTTTCCGGAATCGGGATCTTAACTTCTTTATTATCATCATAATAATTCATACATACAAGCTCAGCAGCCCCCGGTTCGAGCGAATAACCATATGTATTAAGAAGTTCTCCATATATCCTGTACTTTTCCCTATCCTCGGTATCCTTCATCTGGTTTCTCTGAAGATCAAGTTTCTTCGCCGTTCTTTCAACAGCCTGTGCAACCACATGCCTGAGCTCTGTCGTCTTCTGCTTAATCCTCACTTTATCATTCTTCATCTGATAGAAGCGTTTCAGCATATCCGAAACCGAATCGCAGCCTACCGCCTCAAATCCTCTGTACACCTCAAAAGGGACAACACTGTAATCTTTCGGTACATCATTTTCCAGATAAATGTACGGCTTACTCTCTTCTGTCAAAAGCTTACGAAGTGAATCATAAAGCTTACATTTATCTGATTCACTGAGTTCTTCGGAGTTTGCTCCACCGTCAATTCCGGCTCTTTCACATATCTCATTTGCCGTGACAGTCGCAATACCGTTAAGCGATGTGCTGATCAGCTTTGAAACAACTCCGGGCTTTCCGAGCACATTTTCGACAAACATCTTCTCGTCTGTCTCTCTCGGATCACTCTTATCCGGTGACTTCGGTGTCTCATACTGCATTCCCGGAAGCACCTGTCTCACTGAACTGACGTCCAGCGGAATTCTCTTTATGGAATCCAGGATTTTTCCCGAATCATCCACAAAAATGATATTGCTGTGCCTTCCCATAAGCTCAACTATGAGACGCTTCTGTCTTACATCTCCCATTTCATCAAGGTGTTCTACATGAATTTCAATGATTCTGTCAAACCCCGGCTGGATTATATCCTTGATCCTTCCGTTCCCTATATGCTTTCTGAGCAGCATGCAGAAATTCGGAGCAGTCATCGGAGCCGCCTTCAGAGTATCAGTCAGATAAACAAGCGGAAGACTCGGATTAACCGACATCATCAGTTTGAGATTATTATCCTTTCCGTTTTTAATGACCATATCAATTTCGTCTGCTTCTGTCTGCTGAATCTTATTGATCCTGCCACCCACAGCTCTTTCGCGGAGTTCCCTGACCACCGCATTTATTGTATATCCGTCAAATGCCATAATAATCCTCTTTCAAATTAGAACTTGCGAAACTCACACGCTATGATCACAAGCGTGCGGCGTCTGATATATCAAGCAAAAAGGCCGATAGCCACAGCTACCGGCCCAATAATATTACAGTTCCTCATACAGCTTTTCGTAAATCTTTGCAGAAGCGATCCAGCTGTAATCCTGCTGCATAGCCCTCTTCTGCATTTCTGTCCATGCATCCTTATCTTCAAAGAATACTTTCTTAGAATAATTGATCGTATTAAGAAGATCCCTTGCATCATAATTTGCAAACGAAAATCCTGTTCCCGTTCCTTCAAATTCGTTATAAGGAATAACCGTATCCTTAAGGCCACCCGTCTCACGAACTATCGGAAGTGCACCATATCTGAGTGCCATAAGCTGAGTCAGACCGCATGGTTCAAAGCGCGAAGGAACAAGTATGCTGTCACACGCTCCGTAAATCTGATGTGACAATTCATCACTGAAGTAAATGTTTGCCGAAAGCTTAGCAGGATGAATACCCTGATAATACTGGAACATTTCCTCATATCTTCTGTCACCGGTTCCGAGAACAACAAGCTGCGTTCCGTCTGTCATGATATCATTCATAGCCCTGTCCACAAGATCAAGACCCTTCTGATCTGTAAGTCTTGAGACAATACCTATCATATATGCATTTGGATCTTCCGGAAGACCAAGCTTATTCTGAAGTGCAATCTTATTCTTTAATCTGTTTTTCTTAAATGTCTTAATATCATATTTTGCCGGCAGTGCCTTATCTGTCTTAGGATTATAAACCTCATAATCAATTCCGTTTACTATGCCCCAAAGAGACTGCCATCTTGCCTGAAGAAGTCCATCAAGCCCTTCACCGTAATAAGGAGTCTGAATCTCGTGTGCATAAGTATTGGATACAGTCGTAATCTTATCGGCATATACGAGACCGCCCTTCAGCATGCTCGCATCCTTATGCCATTCAAGCTTATCCGGTGTAAAAAGATCACTCGGAAGACCTGAATATTCCTGAACAGTCTTGATATCCCATCTGCCCTGGAACTGAAGATTATGAATAGTCATCACTGACTTAATTCCCTGATAGAACGGGTTGCCTGCAAATAGAGTTTTAAGATATACAGGCACAAGTCCGGCCTGCCAATCATGGCAATGAATGATATCCGGTCTGAATCCGATTCCCGGAAGGATTGAAAGCGCTGCTTTACAGAAATAGCAGAACTTCTCAATATCCCATTTCACATCACCATATATATTATAACCGTTAAAATAATATTCATTGTCTATGAAGTAAACAGGAACACCTTCATACTCCATATACATTACACCGACATATTGCTGTTTCCAGCCGATGTCCATATGAAAATGTGTGATATACTTCATGTTATTCTTAAACTTCGAAGGAAGACACATATAATTCGGGATGATAACCCTTACATCATACTTTGTCCTGTCAAACTTTTTCGGAAGCGTTCCGACAACGTCAGCAAGTCCGCCGGTCTTAATAAAAGGAACGCACTCGGATGCAATAAACGCTATCTTTTTCATAACAAACCTCCTCACGAATCTCATATAAGCAATAACTATGAATCACTTTCCGCATTTTATATCAGCATTACATTTTTCTGTTCAGATAACGGAAAACCTGTATTCATTATAACATACAGCACATCTTATGAAAAACGCATTTCCGCATATTTTTTGATGTATTCAACACAGCCTCTGATACCGAATTTCTCACAATCCACAGAAAGATCATACTGTGTCACATCATACCAGCTCGAACCAGTGTAATTCTCATAATACTCCGCTTTCTTATCATCTGCTCTCTTAAGATATGCAGCCAGTTCTTCATCACTCATATAATGAACAGATGATGCTCTCTTAATACGGAATTTTTCCGGTGCATGTATGAATATGCTTATGGTATCATCACGATCCTTAAGAATATAATTCGAACATCTTCCGACTATAATGCAGGATTCACGCTCTGCGATATCCTTTATTATTTTAGATTGATATTCAAAAATGTTTGATCCGTCGGAAACATCATAGAGGCCTGTGCCCTTGAGTCTCTGATCATGTGCAGCCTTATCTTCCGCGCCGTCATCACCTGAAACCAGTGTAAACAGCTCACTGTCATAACAATGCACACCCAGTTCTTCTGCAAGAAGCTTGCCGATCTTGAGTCCACCTGTATAATGCTGTCTTGCTATTGTGATCACAAATTTCTTATCCATAAGCATCCCCCCTCTTTGTATCTTTATATATCAGGCTGATTATACAAAAGCCATTCATAACGACGGCAATTACTCCTCATCCCAGTTGGTATACACATCCTGTACGTCATCATCCTCATCAAGAAGATCAAGAATTCTCTGAAGTTTCTTAACATCTTCTTCATCTGTTACAGAAACATAATTCTGAGGAATCATTGTAACCTCTGCAGAAACCATTGCGATTCCCTGCTTCTCAAGTGCTTCACGGACCTCACTGCAAGCTTCCGGTGCTGTGATGATTTCAAATGAATCATCCTCTTCCGAAAAGTCCTCTGCTCCGGCATCAAGTGCAAGCATCATGAGTTCATCCGGATCCATATCACACTCTTCCTTATCGATTATGATCTGTCCCTTCTCATCGAACATATAAGATACACAGCCTGTTGTACCAACATTTCCGCCGCCCTTTGTAAATGCACTTCTTACATTTGCAGCTGTTCTGTTCTTGTTATCTGTAAGAGTCTTTACGATGATAGCTGTACCTGCAGGGCCGTATCCTTCGTAAGTATTATAAACATAGTTTACGCTCTCAAGGTTTCCGGCAGCCTTCTTGATACCTCTTTCGATAGTATCGTTAGGCATGTTGTTTGCCTTAGCCTTTGCAATAACATCACGAAGCTTAGCGTTGCTGTCCGGATTAGGACCGCCTTCCTTAACTGCTACCGCGATTTCACGTCCGATTACTGTAAAGGCCTTTCCCTTAGCAGCATCGTTCTTCTCCTTCTTTGCCCTGATATTGGCAAATTTTGAATGTCCTGACATTTTAATTTTCCTCCATTTTCTTTATCTTGACCGACTGAATGACTCTGTCTTTGATTTCCAGTGCCTCGAAGGTATACCCTCCGTAATCGATCTTGATAACGGCTTCATCCTCTTCAGGAAGATGACCGTATTTATATAACATAAAACCATTCAAAGTTTCAATATCGCTCTCAGGAAATTCCAGGTCATCAATCAGTCCTTCCAGGTCGTTAAGAGAAATCAGCCCATCCACCTGATATCCGTCATCCTGGGTAGGTCTGGCTTCCTCTTCCTCGTTATCATGCTCGTCCTGAATGTTGCCAACGATTTCCTCAATAATGTCTTCAAATGTTACTATTCCGTCTGTCTGTCCATATTCGTCCAGAACTATCGCCATATGTTTTTTTTCCTTCTGCATCTTTTTAAGCAGCTTGGAAATGTCATATGTCGGATGAACAAACATCGGCTCATCTATAATAGTCGAAACAGATATTGCACTGCTTCTCAGAAATGCCTCAACCATATCCTTGAGATGAAGAACACCTATAATATTATCTATATCGTTCTCATAAACCGGATATCTCGAAAACCCGCTCTGAAGGCAGTTTTCAAGGCACTCGCCTATCCTGGTACTTTTCTCGACCGCAAAAATCTTGTTTCTACTGGTCATTATATCACGAACCTTCTTATCATCGAAATCCAGAATATTGGAAATCATTTCCGCTTCATTTTCATGTATGAAGCCCTGTTCGTGTCCCTCCTCAACGATAGAGAGAATCTCCTCTTCTACCTTATCTTCCTTCTTCTTAAACATACAACTCCCGCAGATAATTTACTTCACTGACTTCCCTGCCGTCACGATAATATACTCTCGGAACTCTTCTTGCTATGTTACAAACAAGCTCATAATTGAAGCTGTTAGCAGGCTCAGCAACCTCTTCAACAGAAATGTTTTCCTCACCCTGTGTTCCGAAAAGTACAACATCATCTCCGACCTTCACATCATCAAGCTCTGTGACGTCGACCATAAACTGATCCATGCAGACTCTTCCGAGGATTGGAACTCTCTTTCCGTGAATGAGCACCTCACCTCTTCCTGACTGAGATCTCGGATATCCATCGGCATAACCGGCAGAAACCGTAGCCACTCTGGTCTCCTTGTCTGTCGAGTATGTCCAGCCGTAGCTGATGCCTCTTCCCGCAGGAAGCGTCTTAACATGTACAACCTTTGTTTTAAATGTCATCGCAGGTTTAATTATCAGGCTCTTATCCATTTCATCAGATGGATATAGTCCATATATTACAATGCCGAGACGCATCATGTCAAACCCGTCTGAATGAAGCTCCATTGCACCGGCACTGTTATCAAGATGTTTCAGCTTAAAGGATATACCCTTCTTCTCAAGCTCTGATATAAACCAGGTCATATTATCAAACTGCTCTTTGGCAGAAGTTTTATCATATTCATCGGCCTTTGCGAAATGTGAGAATATTCCTTCAATCTCTATTCCGGCCATATCCTTCAAGGTCTCAGCCTCTTTTACTCCTGCACTGTCACAGCTGAAGCCGATACGAGACATACCGGTATCAACTTTTATATGAACGATTGCTTTCTTTCCCATTTTTAAAGCCGTTTCCGAAAGCACCTCTGCATCCTCTGCAGAAAAAATGGCCGGCCTTATCTCATTTTCTATCAATTCCTCATAATGACTTCTATCGGTATAACCAAGTATAAGGATCGGCTTTGTGATGCCTGCCCCTCTAAGCTCCATAGCTTCATCTACACCCGCTACTCCGTAGAAATCGGATATCTTATCAAATTCCTTTGCAAATGTTACCGCCCCATGACCGTAAGCATCTGCCTTTATTACCAGAAGTGTCTTTCTTGACGGAGGATTCAGCGCCTGAACTGCTTTTATATTATATTCAACCGCATCCAGATCAATATCCGCCTCAACTCTTCTTTCGAAACCCATTTTTGTGTCACCTCTTGTTATTTATATGTAATACCGAATCCTGCTAATCACACAGAATACGGTACACTTTTCATATTTATTTTTATGAAATCCGAATCAGTAAATGATTTCTTATCCAGCATTCAAATTTCGAATCAGCAGATGATTTCTTATTCATCATCAGAAATCTGAACCAACAAATGATTTCGTATTCATCACCCGAAATCAGAATCATTATCTGAATCATCATTCTTAATCTGAGATTCAATACCCGGACTGTTATCCACCACCCGAAATCTGATTCTTCATCTGATCAACTCAGCACTTTATCCAGTCCTTCAATTATATCTGTTGCAAGCATTCCTCGCTCACCCTTCAACTGTCTGGCTGCATCTCCTGCAGCTCCGTGAAGCTTAACAGATATCGCAACAGTCTGGGCAAAATATCCCATGCCTGCTTCTTCTATATTATGAATGCCCGAAACAAGCGCCGCGATAATTCCGGTAAGAACATCACCAGAACCACCGGTAGACATTCCCGAATTACCTGTAAGATTAACATACACTTCTCTTCCGATGCCATGTGAAGCTATATGCGTTCTGGCATCCTTCAGAACAACCGTGATCCCGAATCTCTCCGCCATTCTTACTGCAGTCTCCGAAATGTTATCTGAGACCGTCTTAATGTACTCTCGAATGTCCGAAGCTTTGAAATTATCTCTATCCGGATCTATTATTCTTTCAGTAAAACCCGAATCATTATCCTCCAAATCAATCGTTCTTACAAGTCTTGCCATCTCAGCGATGTGTGGAGTTATTATCATCTTTCCATTAAAACTCGCCGCAGCCTTTTTAAATATCTCAAGTCCCGTGATTCCTTCTGCTTTATCGGAAGCACAGATGTTAATAGCATCTGCATCCATTATAAGACATTTACCGGTTTTACCGGCATCTGCCACAACATCAAGGATAGTTCTTGATTTCTGCCCTGTTCCAAGACCCGGTCCTATCACAACCGTATCTGCCCATTCAACTGATTTTTTTAAGTTTTCTTCTTCCTCATCCGAAAGTATATCACCTTTCTTATAACAGCCGATCATAGCTTCCGGAAGCATATTCATCAGATTATCCTTGTTGACCTCTGATGTAAATACTTTAACCAGACCTGCACCTGTCTTATATGCAGCTGCAGCAGACAAATATGCTGCGCCGTATATTTCATCGCTTCCCGCAACTACAAGTACCTTTCCGAAGGTTCCCTTATTGGAATTCGGATTTCTGTATGGAAGCAGCATTTTCATTCTTTCATCAGGTATTGCTCTGAATGAAATATCGTCATCATCATAACCTGTAGGAGAAATCTCAAGTCCTATTTCAGAAACCGTGACTTTTCCGCCATACAGACGTCCTTCATTTACAACCAGACCATACTTCATAAATCCGAAGGTTATAGTCTCGTTGCTCATTACCGCATCGCCTCTAACCCGTCCGGTAGTGCAGTCGATTCCCGAAGGAATATCAACAGCAACCTTGTAGGTGTCCGAAGCATTGATAACCTCTATTAATTTTTTATAGTTATTATCTAAATCACGTGAAAGTCCGACACCAAATAATCCGTCAATTAAAATATCGGCACTTTCAATCACATTTTTAAATGCCTCATATTTACTTTCGTCACCATCGGGTACAAAGCAGCATTCTGTATCTACACAAAGATTCCCTGCAATCTCCAGCTGCTTCTTCATAGACTCCGTGGCATTATCCGGATTTCCTATAAGCACAATCGCAGCATCATTATTTCTCTGACAGAGAATTCTCGCTGCCGCTACTGCATCACCGCCGTTGTTACCCATTCCGGCAATCGCAATAACCTTCGGTTTCCGCTTATAGAATCGAACTTTATCTTCTGCTATCAGTGTCTCAACTCTCTCAGCAATTGAAAGAGCAGCCCTCTCCATAAGAACAAGACCGGGAATCCCGATCTTGCTCTGTGTATAATCATCATTTAGTTTTGATTGTTTTCCTGTTAAGAGAAGCATTTACTCTCCTGACGCGTCTTCTCCCGCATTTTCGGTAGTTGCTTCAGTCGTACTATCAGCCGTACTATCAGCCTCACCTGTCTTCGATGCATCGGTCGACGGTTTACTATTAGGATCGGAAGTCAGAGCAAATACCGCCATCATTCCGCTCTCAATATCTTCAAATTTATATTTTTTACTGCTTGTCTGCTCGCTTGCAGGATCGTTGATGAAGAAGCCTTCATCATCATATCCGTAAATAACGATATACTGATCGGTCGGATTGTCACCGAGTGTCTTCTCTAAAATGCTCGCGATAAGGATTTCTCCGTTATCAAGTCCTGCCTTAAGTCTTTCCTCATCATCTGTTGCAAGCCATTCACTCTTAAGTCCGTAATTGGCACAACCTTCTGTAAATATCGCATAGGATGTACCCTCTCCGTCCATATAGTAACCTGCATTTGCACTATATTCAGCTACTCTCGGAGGAGTTGCCGTAAAGTCCTTCTTCAGATAAATGACTGCCATTGAGAGACATGTAGGTCCGCCGCCGAACTGACCAACGGTTCCCGACGCTCCATAAGGTGCATCCTTCCATCTCGGATCATTCTGTAGCAGAAGCAGATTAGGTGTATTTTTCTCGTCTTCCGAAAGATCATAGCCCTCTGTAGGTTTTGATATTCCGGCCGGTGCTTCTGTAGCCGGCTGCTCGGTTGTAAATTCGGAAAAGGCATCCGAAAGAGTTGCTTTAGGTTCTTCCTCAGCCTGAACCTTCTGCTTCTC
This sequence comes from uncultured Lachnospiraceae bacterium, assembly GCA_946405625.1. Taxonomy (GTDB): domain Bacteria; phylum Bacillota; class Clostridia; order Lachnospirales; family Lachnospiraceae; genus Eubacterium_Q. The sequence goes on from CAMJHQ010000005.1 coordinate 51,321, forward strand.
GGGCTTCGGATCCTTCTTGTCAAATGCACCGATTATTATTCCCGCAAATATAAGATATCCCGCAAGGCAAGCGAAAACAATCTTATAATTCAGATGGTCCACCATAAAAAGAAGTTTTTTTCTCTTTGATATCTTCTTGTTGTTCCCCATATTACCTTCATACCCCGCTTCAGTCTGATTCCGATATCAATAACACCCGTTTTCATTATAAATATGTCAGTCATGCAGCTTTCAATCAGTCACGCATTTCAATCAGTCACGCATTTTCAATCAGTCATGCAGCTTTCTCTTATCGATAACTCTGACTGCCTTACCCTCACTTCTTGTGATTGACTTAGGAGCAAGCAGATGGATCTTAGGTCTGATACCGAGCATCTTGACCATAGCTCCTGTAAGCTCTTTCCTTGCAGCCTCATCATTATCCTTGATCTTCTTGAACTGTTCCTCTGAAAGCTCAACATTTATATCAAATGTATCTTCATTTGCAATTCTGTCTACATGGATCTCATAGTTAGGTGTATAACCTTCCTTGAGAAGAACTGTCTCAATCTGTGATGGGAATACATTTACACCACGGATAATGAGCATATCATCTGAACGTCCCTTCGGCTTCATCATTCTGATATGAGTACGTCCGCAGGAACATTTCTCTCTTGTAAGAACTGTAAGATCTCTTGTTCTATATCTGAGAAGTGGGAATGCTTCCTTATCAAGACTTGTGAATACAAGCTCACCTTCTTCACCTTCAGGGAGTACCTCTCCTGTATCAGGATCGATTATCTCTGCAAGGAAATGATCCTCATTTATATGCATTCCGCGCTGCTCTTCACACTCGAATGAAACTCCCGGACCTGATATTTCTGTAAGTCCGTAAATGTCATAAGCCTTGATTCCCAGCTTGGATTCGATATCACGTCTCATCTCTTCTGTCCATGGCTCTGCACCGAAGATACCTGCCTTAAGTCTGATATCATCAAGAGTGCAGCCCATCTCATGAAGTCTTTCACCGATATATGCAGCATAAGAAGGTGTACAACAAAGAATTGTTGAACCCAGGTCTCTCATAAACTGAATCTGTCTGTCAGTATTTCCCGAAGACATAGGAATTGTAAGACTTCCCACCTTGTGTGAACCACCGTGAAGTCCCGGACCTCCTGTGAAAAGTCCGTAACCGTAGCATACCTGAACAACATCCTCATCTGTTCCGCCTGCTGCAACAATTGCTCTTGCGCAGCATTCCTCCCAAAGATCCAAATCATGCTGTGTATAAAATGCAACAACTCTTCTTCCTGTTGTTCCGCTTGTAGACTGGATTCTTACACAATCCTTGAGCGGTGCTGAAAGAAGTCCATATGGATAAGCTTCTCTAAGATCGTTCTTTGTAAGGAACGGAAGTTTATGAAGATCATCCAGGCCTTTTATATCGTCAGGAGTAACTCCCTTCTCATCCATAAGCCTATGATAATACTTATTATGATCATATACATATTTTACCTGCTTAACAAGTTTCTCTGCCTGAAGGGACTTGATCCAGTCAACCGGTGCAGTCTCGATTTCCTTCTGAAAATACCTTTTCATTTTTTTCTCCTAACTGATTATATCTAACATATAAAATATTTGGGTGATGCCATCACCACCCATAAATTTTACATTGTTTATTATACTTTTTCAACAGTTTATACCGAATTGACGGGATTTTTTAAGCATTTCTCAATCTCCTGCATCCTTGAAATATCATCTTCCTGCAGTCGGAATAATAAAAATCCCTGACCGCTGAAAATATACAGCAGTCAGGGATTCTGTTTAGCAGATCATTTGTATTAATAATCTCCAAAATCATCTTATTAACACTGCGCTTATAATGTCACTGTTTTTTCCTACATGTAAGTTCTCCGTTTTCAGCATCCAGAAGAACTGTATCACCCGAATTAAGTGTATTGCTGAGAATAAGTCTTGCCACAAGCGTCTCAACATTTTTCTGCAGATACCTCTTAAGCGGTCTTGCTCCGTATACCGGGTCGTATCCTTCATCGATAACAAGATCCTTTGCGGCATCCGAAAGCTCTATTGTTATATTTCTGTCGGCAACACGTCTGTTCATATCCTTCATCAGGAGCTCAACGATTCCGCCAATATTCTCCTTTGTGAGCGGCTTAAACATAATGATCTCATCAAGTCTGTTCAGGAACTCAGGTCTGAAATGAAGCTTCAGCATTCCCTCCACCTTCTCTGCCGCATCGTCCTTGATTTTTCCGTCATCGTCGATTCCTTCAAGCAGGAACTCTGAACCGATATTTGACGTCATGATAAGTATTGTATTCTTGAAATCAACCAGGTTGCCCTTTGAATCCGTAATACGTCCGTCATCAAGTATCTGAAGCATGATGTTAAACACATCAGGATGTGCCTTCTCAACTTCATCGAAAAGTACTACAGAATACGGATTTCTTCTTACCGCATCTGTCAGCTGTCCGCCCTCATCATAACCTACATATCCCGGAGGCGCTCCGATAAGTCTTGACACACTGTGCTTCTCCATATATTCACTCATGTCGATACGGACGATATTGTTCTCATTATCAAAGAGTGCTTCTGCAAGAGTTTTGGCAAGCTCTGTCTTACCTACACCTGTAGGTCCGAGGAACAGGAATGAACCGATAGGCTTTGTCGGATCCTTGATTCCTGCCTTTGAACGGATTATCGCATCACTTACGAGCTCAACTGCATTATCCTGTCCGATAACTCTCTTATGCAGCTGCTCTGCAAGGTGCAGTGTCTTATAACGCTCTGATTCATTCAGCTTTGCAACCGGAATTCCCGTCCACTTGGAAATGATCTTCGCAATTTCTTCATCGGTTACAGTTTCTCTGATAAGACGTCTGTCCTGATCTGTCATACTCTCTTCAAGTTCTTCCAGCTCTTTGGTCAGCTGTGGCAGCTTACCGTACTGCAGTTCGGCTGCCTTGTTCAGATCATAACGTCTCTGGGCTATCTGTATCTCATCCTTAACTTCTTCAATCTGTTTTCTGAGATCATGAACCTTATCAACCTGCTTCTTTTCATTTTCCCATACAGCCTTCATTTCATTTGCTTTATCATGAAGTTCTGCAAGCTCCTTCGTAAGTGCCGCAAGTCTCTCATGAGACAGGTTGTCATCCTCATTTTTCAGTGCCGCATGCTCTATCTCGAGCTGCATGATCTTTCTTGAGATTTCATCAAGCTCGACAGGCATTGAATTAAGCTCTGTCTTGATCATCGCACAGGCTTCATCCACAAGGTCGATCGCCTTATCAGGCAGGAACCTGTCTGTGATATATCTGTCTGAAAGTGTGGCAGCTGCAACAAGTGCACCGTCACTTATTTTAACTCCATGGAATACTTCATAGCGGTTCTTGATACCTCTGAGTATCGATATGGTATCCTCAAGTGTCGGCTCCGCAACCATTACAGGCTGGAATCTTCTTTCGAGAGCCTTATCCTTTTCGATATATTTTCTATATTCATCTACCGTGGTTGCACCGATACAATGGAGCTCACCACGTGCAAGCATAGGCTTCAGCATATTTCCGGCATCCAGACTTCCGTCAGTCTTTCCGGCGCCAACTATCGTATGAATCTCGTCGATAAAGAGAATTATCTTTCCTTCTGACTTTTTTACCTCATCAAGAACTGCCTTAAGTCTCTCCTCAAATTCACCTCTATACTTGGCACCTGCAATGAGTGAGCCCATATCAAGTGCGAAGATTTCCTTATCCTTCAGCGAACCCGGAACATCACCCTTAACGATTCTCTGAGCCAGTCCTTCGATTGCCGCCGTTTTGCCGACACCCGGATCACCTATCAGACAAGGATTATTCTTTGTCTTTCTTGAGAGGATTCTGATGATATTCCTTATCTCATTATCACGTCCTATAACCGGATCAAGCTTCTGCTCACGAGCACGCTCAACCAGATTATAACCGAATTTTCCGAGTGCATCATATGTAGCTTCCGGATTATCCGACTCCACTCTCTTGTTGCCTCTTACTGCCATAAGAGCCTTGAGGAATGCATCTCTAGTGATATTATATTTTCTGAAAAGCTCCTTAACCTTGTCTCCTGCTTTCTCGAGAAGTCCGAGGAAGAGATGCTCAACTGAAATGTAGTCATCATTCATATTCTTTGCTTCATCTTCAGCCTTCATCATTACACGGCTCAGTTCCTGGCTCATATATACATTCTGATTTGAACCCGAAACACGAGGTCTTGCAGCAATAAGCTTATCAACTTCAGCTATAAAAGTATCTTTATTTATCCCCTGATTCTCAAGGAGCTTCGCTATAAGACTGTCATCTACCGTTAGCAGTCCGTACAACAGATGCTCTGAAACAAGTTCCTGATTGTTGTACTCATATGCGGCCTTTTCAGCTTCTTTAATAGCATCAACGGATTTCATCGTGAATTTTTCTGTATCCATAATCGTCCCTCCTTCTTCGTTTCTCCTTCTTATTTTTTCAAACCTGATAACTCTTGTTAGCACTCTATGTGGTTGAGTGCTAACTCTTGATTATGTTATACCACCGAAGGAACATTATGTCAAATATCTTTTGTAGATCTGTGTTAAGTATATCTTTTATAGATTTATGTACAGTAGCTCATTACTAACTATTTCTCTTATTTCTGCATTTTGTTAGTAAAACCCTCCGCTCGACACTCTTCTACAATTTGTGTTTACTAACAATTTCTCTTATTCCTGTATATTGTTAGTAAAACACTCCGCTCAACACTCTTCTGCAATTTGTGTTTACTAACAATTTCTCTTATTCCTATATATTGTTAGTAAAATCCTCCGCTTTAAACTCTTCTGCAATTTGTGATTACTAAATATTTCTCTTATCTCTGCATTTAGTTAGTAAATTCCTCGATTGGCATGCTTCTGCTCGAAGATTGCCTTGCTTCCGACCGAAGATCGACATGCTTTCGACCGAAATAGTCTATTCTCCCTTTTAAAGCATATGAGAGTTGCACAAACACTCTTTATCCCCATAACAACAATGAGAGTTGCACAAACACTCTTTATCCCCATAACAACAATGAGAGTTGAACAATCACTCCTTATCTCCACAACAGCGAAAGAGCGCCGACACATTACGTATCGACGCTCTGATCAGTCTGTTAATCTGCTATATACATAATCAACCATATACATAATCAACCATATACATAATCAACCATATACATAATCAACTATATACATAATCAACTAATTACACAATCAACTAATTGCATAATCAACTAATTACACAATCAACTAATTGCATAATCAACTATACACAAACTTGTTATTACTTATTCAACCGATAAAATCACTTATTCAACCGATAAATATTTCAACAAATAATTATGCAAGCTTGTTTCCGCAATTAGGACAGAAGTTTGCTCCTGTTGTAGCTGCTCCGCAGTTCGGGCAGAAGTTTGGAACTGCTCCGCCTGCAGCGCCTGCTGCCGGTGCCGCACCCTGAGGTGCCATCTGTGGAGCCTGCTGCTGTGGGTAACCCTGCTGTGGATATCCCTGCTGTGGGTAGCCCTGCTGTGGATATCCCTGCTGCATCATCGGCTGACCGAAGCCCATGCCCATGTTCTGCATCATCTGGTTAGCCATTGTAGCACCCATCATCATCTCTGCCATATTACCCATGGTTCCGCCACCGCCGCCGAGCTTTCCTTCAGCCATTGCGTCAGCCATAGCAACCTGAGTATATTTATTTACATCACCGATCATTGCCTGAGCAGCATTCTTGTTGATAGCTGCCTGGATCTCTTCAGGATAATTGAAGTTGTTGATAGCAAATGATGTAACAGAGATTCCGTCCTTGCTTGTCTGCATATCAAGGTCTTCTCTGATACCGTTTGAAATATCAACAGCACTTGCCTGAAGGTTGAACATATCCTTGCCTTCTTTTGAAATCCACTTCATAAGAAGCTGATCGAGCTGTGTGATAATACGTCCTCTAACGTCCTCAACATAATACTCTGTCTTAACGCCTGCAACCTTATCAATGAGTGTCTGATAATCAGTAACTCTGATACTTGCAGTACCGTTAGCACGAACAGGCATACCGCCCGGAAGCTGAGGTGTCTGAAGCATTATAGGTCCCTTTGTTCCCCAGTTTACGAGAAATTCCTTTGTATTAACGAAGAGAACTTCTGCTCTCATCGCACTATCAAATCCAAATGAAAATCCCTTAAGTGTTGAAAGGAATGGGATGATCTGTGATTCAATATCATACTCACCATCATCCTTGAAAACACCCTCGATAGCACCATTATTAAGGAAAATAGCATCCTGACCAGGTCTGATGATAAGCTTAGAGCCCTTCTTGATCTCCCTGTTAGTCCACTTCCAGAAGATCATATCCTCACGCCACTCTTCCCACTCAACTACATTACGAAGCTGACCTTTGATCACATCTTTTAATCCCATTTTAAACCTCCTGTTTAAACATTATATAATGATTTTGTAACCTTTCAGCCGTTATATATCTTGTCTAAACTGAACAGTCACAATACTTTTAACAACCATGTACAATTCTACTATAATTTTTTCGGTTTTTCATCATCTAAATTAATGAATTGGATTTAAAATCCTCTTCCGCCGCTGGAATGTCCTCCGCCGCCTGAGAAGCCTCCTCCGCCGCCTCTGCTACCGGAATCGGTATTGATCTTAACGCGGCTGACCGTGGTTCTTACATACCGGTCAAATCCGTTAACGACCTTGGATTTCCCGCCATTCAGATAGGTTGATGCAGTTACATCATCCCTCTCTCCGGTATTTATAGCACTCAGCATAAATATTATCATAAAGATCACAAAGAGTACCAGTAACTGGAACCACCATTTAAGGAATATCACATCATCGAAAACAGAATCATAGCTTCCGAGATATTTATCTACATCTTTTGCGAAAATACAGCATGCCTTATAGAAATTATAATTTCTCATATCGGCTTCCATGTCATCCTGTATCTTCTGAAGCCTCTTTGTCGAGAGCTTCTTCTCCGAGTTTTCTTCTCCGTAGGATCTGATGACATAAACATGATCGTCCGACTTAAATCCGATAAGAAGTATGACAGAATTCCTGTCCGGAAGCGCTGTCCATTTTCTCTCAAGATAGCCTTCATAATCATCAGACATTCCTATCTGTGTCGTAATGATGATATAAGCATTAACCTTATACTTCTCATATATCTTCGAAAGCTTACTCTCAAGGTCTGCCTTCTGTTCCGCATCGTCCAGTATTCCTTCTTCATCAAATACTCCGTAATGCTCCGTTATCTGATCCGGAACACCCAAATTATCCGCATAAACCAATTTTGAAGAAATTAAAAGACATATACAGATTGATATCAAAAAGAAAAATGTACCGATATATTTTCTGCTCAATCTTACCATAGGAACGGCCCTCCCATGAAAAGAATGATCAGACGGATGATAAGAAACAGTCCGATAGTCCAGCCAAAGATATACCCGAACACAGTCGGCCAGGATATCGGCGGCTTACCTGCTATCTTTCCGGTCTGTCCGTTCATTGCAAAAGAATAATCCTTACCCTTGTAGGTTGAATAGCTCATCCATATCGGAAACAGACAATAGCTTGTCCTGTCTCTGTTTGCCCTATAATTCTTTTGAGTAATAACAGTGGTAGCATAACCGCTTATGGATTTTCTGACATAATCATCCATATAGGTAAAGATTCTCTGCTTGGCTCTCGGAAACATCTGCTCGGCATCATAGTCGTAGTTTTCGGCTACATATCCGGTCAGATACGGAGTCGCAAATTCTTTCATATCGTTATAATCAAAAGGCTCCATCAGATCCATAAGGCGGTCTTCCATTCGCTGGGAAGCATCTGCCGGAACTCCGTCATAAGTTGTATCGATCTGCCTGTAAACCTCATAATGGGCTGTTTCCGTTACCCTGTAATCCCCCGAATAATAAACCTTCGATCTCGTACATTCGGCAACCGCGTCACCCTGTCCGCAGACATCATATACCCAGAACGGTGCATAGAGTCCCTCGACCTTCTTAACCTTTGCGGCTTTACGAAATTCCGAAGGTGCATATCTGAGAAGCTTGGTCCACTTTTTAAATGCAGCATTTGCTTCGCTTTTATCAATCTTAAACGGAATAACATAATCAGGTTTAAGTATTCCCTCAAGTCTTTCTCCAAGAACTACCGGTGCATTACAGAAACTGCATCTTGTCGCAGATGTATTCGCATTGGTCATAACAACGGCACCACAGTTCTGACACTGATACTGGATCATATCATCGGCTATGGTTGTAACGCCCTGTTGATGCTGATGATCCTCCGACGGTCTCATCTCTCCGCCGAAGCTTGCGTTGGTTATCTCATCCTGTCTTCCACAGCTTGTGCACATCAGCTTTCCGCTTGCGGCATCAAATGACATATCAGCCCCGCAATCGGGACATTTATACTGAATAACCTTACCCTGCTGCATTTTTATACCTCATCATATTTTCTGGTGAGATCATCAAGCTCATCGGAAGTAGATAAATGATTCAGTTCTGCTTCAGCCTGTGCTCTGTCATATCTCGCATTTGCTTTATCTTCAAGTGTATTGAAAGCATCATCGGCAGTGTATGCAGGTTTCTTCTTACCCATATTTACACGGCTTGCTTCTTCAAGAGCCGTTGCTTCGCTCATTCTTCCCTTTATAGCTGCAAGTCTTTCTTCGCACTGAGCAAGTTCTGATGTAAGCTTATCTCTCATATCCGACAGGTCTTTTCCGTCCTGCTTCAGAACATCATATCTCTTCTGAAGAGTTTCAAGTTCAGGTAAAAGTGCTTCCCTTCTCTGTTCAAATACTCTTGCATCGGATGTATTTCCTTCAGACGCTGACTTTTCGGCATATCTCTGATATTTCTCAATCTCCGTCTCACAGTCATTGAGTGCACGGGCAGCTCTTTCTCTTTCAAGATCAAGCGCTGCAGATTCAGCCTTTATCTGTCCGAGATCAGCTCTCATCTGATTCATATATTCGTTGATAGTCTTCTCCGGATTACGTGACTTAGCTACAAGAGCATTGATATTAGAAGCCATGATATCCTTAAACCTTGATAAAATTCCCATTGAAATATAACCTCCTGAATACTTACTTAACTTTACTCCACATATAACAATACGCCTGAGTTCGTGCCGCAAACCTTTCCGTCTTTAGCAGTTTACGCACTTCCTCCCTAGTATACCATGCAGCTGTAATCTCCTCAAACGAAGAATCGCTTAATCTTATTTCACCTTCGCATTTTCCTACCACACACACATTCATTTCATTTGAAAAACCTACAGCGCTGTAGCTGAGGCCGATATGATCGTCGATAGAGATTAATGTGAGGCCTGTTTCCTCACGGAGCTCTCTGGCTGCAGCAGTGTCTGCATCCTCTCCCGGATCTATAAGACCTGCAGGAAAATTGTATACCCACATTCCCGCTGCCATTCTGAATTCTCGATTTAGGAGTATCTTATCTCCCTCTGCATTATGCATAATAAGAACAACGGCATCGGGTTTATCGCCATGAAGATCCTCGAACGTTTTGATATCGGCATTTCGGCTTATTATCTCGTAACACTTCGGCTTACCGTCCGCTGTCTCATAATTTATATCATATCTTGTAATATACTTACCTTGATCTTTCTTCTCAAGATCTATGAACTTCATACTTTCCTCCGTGCATTTATTCTTCACTGGTCGGATAGCACATTTAGACAAATGTACCGCATCATGCCGCATATGTCAGCTGTCTATCCTTCTTCTGATATCCTCCATCTCATCATCCATTGATGACAGAATATCTGCACAGCGTTTAAGTCTTTCACCAACTTCTTCCGGATTCTGTATTTCCTTCTTGTATTTCAGCTTATGCTCAACCGATGCCCAGAAATCCATTGCAATAGTTCTGAACTGAACCTCAACCTTCATATGTTTCTTTCCGTTCGATAAGAATATCGGAATATCAACTATCATATGAAGACTTCTGTAACCGTTATCCTTAGGCTTCTTTATATAATCCTTACGCATAAGAATAAGCACATCATCCTGTTCAATGAGAAGATCCGCAAGCTTATATATATCCTCCTTAAAAGAGCATACAACTCTGATTCCGGCTATATCGTAAAGCTCTCTTTCTATATTCTCAAGACTTACCTCAATGCCTCTTGACATAAGCTTCTCTACTATACTTACCGGGTCCTTCAACCTGGTTTCGATTGACTCGAATGGATTTCTGTCATACTGAAGTGCAAACTCCTGATTGAGCACATTAAGCTTTGTCTCAACCTCCATTATTGCGCATTTGTAAAATGTCATCAGTTCGGAAAACTCTTTCCTGCCTGCAAACTTCTTGGCGACAGCTTCCGCCTCTTCTCTGGATACTTCTATAGTTTCCAATCATTACCTCCCTCAGGAGATCACTCTACAATCGACTTCCGTCACGGAATGCCTTGTTTCTATATTCTTTAGGAGTGACTCCCATAACCTTTTTAAATACACTTATAAAATAACTGTGTGATGAAAACGACAGATCTGTCGCAATCTCAATACTTGATTTGTCAGTGAATTTGAGCAGCCAGCAGGCTTCTTCAATCTTCTTGTCACGGACATATTCACTAACGGTAACTCCCGTCTCTCTCTTAAACACCTTAGATAGATAGGTCTCATTAAGTCCGACAAAATCTGCAAGTTCAGACACTGTAATAGTATTATGGAGATTTTCATTAATGTAGTCAATACACTTAATGACCTGCTTGGACTTGACCCTGAACTTAACCCTGTCTCTCATAATATCGTTAAATGTATTTACCATTTCCGACTGTACTGCAACAATCTCATCAGCACTGCCCATCTTGTCTGCACGCTGAATAAAATAATCACTCAACTTATAAGCAACATCCTGATCAAGGCCGTGATTAATACAAACCCTCGTGATCATCGTGATCATCGAAACGAAATGATACATTGCATTTCTAACGGGATTTTCTGACAGAACTCCTCTTGTCTTATCATCCGGTCTGGGTTTATCTCCCCATCTCAGATCCAGATTTTCAATCTTTCCGTCTGCCACAAGATTGTAAAATGCCATCTCACTGTCATATGAAGGATGTTTGCCTTCCGGACTCTCTTCTCTTTCATCAAAAACACTTTGAATGATACTATCAATAATCCTATCCACTGCCACTACCCCCTTTATAATTTATTAACAAATGGACCGACCCATTTGGTAAAACTCAAACTACCGCACTGCTAAAAAAATAATTTCTTAAGATAATATTATACTCTTGCAATAATCCCCTTCTTAGGTTATTATTATCAAGTACAAAGTTTTCGAAAAGACTATCACAAAATGGTTTTTAAAACTTTTTCGTCAAAGTTCACAAAATCATCTGTATATATTATATAATCTTTTCGGGGCATTAGTCAAAAATTTTGATAAAAAAAACATAAAAATTATAGAATTAAGAAATGTCATCAATTATAATGATGACAATAACAAAGCCCCCTGTTAAAGAAGATTATTCTTCTTTAATCATATAAATACTTTTAACCTTCACTAATGGTAAAAGGACGTATTCATTATTGGGTACGTCCTTTTATCTTTTTACCCGGATTATCTTCATGATTCCTTAATATCTTTCTTAAGAAAAAATGAAGGAGCGGGGCATCTTTCCGGGATACTCTGCTCCTTCATTTTCAATCAGATTTTCTGAATATTATAAAACCTATGGATTTAATTCAGGCATCAGCTCATCCGATACCTTCTTCATTATCTTATTAAAGAACTCATACTCTTCATCCGTAAGAGAATTCTTTATTCTTTTTTCAACTATCTCAAAGTATTTCTCACTAAGGTTCCAATACTTATAATATCTGTCGGTAACCTGAAGATGAAACTCTCTCTTATCGGTCTCTGACTGAACCTTCTTTACATATCCTTTTTTTATCAAAGAATTAACCTTATAGGTTGCATTTGGGGATGATATTCCGATAAAGCCTGCAAATTCATTTATAGTAGGGCATCCCAAAGAATGAATGATTTCTACGCAATAAGCTTCAACCGTAGTAAGGCTGAGCTCTCTGTTTTGGATTCTGTTAAATACATCTCTGTAATAATGAACCCTGAACTTTCCGTAAACCTCTGAAAGTGCACTTCTTTCCATGCTAACTCCTTATCCTATTGCAAATGATATCTCCGCCTGACATGCTACTTTGCCGTTAACTGTAGCAACCGCTTTTCCGAATCCCACAGGTCCCTTTCTCTCAATGATCTCACATCTGAGATTAAGTACATCTCCCGGCTTAACCTGCTTCTTAAACCTTGCATTCTTAATTCCACCGAAGAAAGCAATCTTTCCCTTGTTTGCTTCTTCCGAAAGAATAGCTACCGCACCTGTCTGCGCAAGAGCTTCAATGATAAGCACTCCCGGCATAACATGAGCTTCAGGAAAATGTCCCTGAAAGAACGGTTCATTTACAGAAACACATTTCACACCCTCAGCCCAGACTCCCGGCTCAAAATCCGTAATCTTATCTACAAGCTGCATAGGAAATCTGTGAGGTATGATCTCTCTGATCTGATTTGAATCAAGTTCCATATTAGTCCTCCCATTTCTTAAATACAACGCTCGCATTATGTCCGCCAAAACCGAGTGCATTAGAGAGAGCGTAATGAATATCTGCCTGTCTTCCTACATTAGGAACTATATCAAGGTCACATTCAGGATCCGGTGTCTTGTAATTGATCGTAGCAGGTACAAAACCGTCCTTAAGTGCCATTGTTGTAAAGATTGCTTCAATTGCGGCAGCGGCACCCATAAGGTGTCCTGTCATTGACTTTGTTGAGCTTACCATAAGCTTATAAGCGTGATCTCCGAATACTTCCTTGATTGCCTTTGTCTCACCTGCATCATTAAGATGTGTTGATGTTCCGTGAGCATTTATATAATCAATATCCTTAGGTGCGATTCCCGCATCCTCTACAGCCATCTTCATACATCCTGCAGCACCCGCTCCCGAAGGATCCGGAGCTGTTATATGATAAGCATCACAGCTTGCACCGTAACCTACTATCTCGCCGTAGATCTTTGCACCTCTTGCCTTTGCATGCTCGAGTTCCTCAAGTACGAGGATACCTGCGCCTTCACCCATTACAAATCCGCCACGCTCTGCATCGAATGGAATTGATGCTCTGTTCGGATCTGTTGATGTTGAAAGAGCCTTCATGACTGTGAATCCACCGAGTCCCATAGGACAGATACATCCCTCAGCACCACCTGTAAGCATTACATCCTGATATCCGTCTCTGATCTTGTGGAATGATTCTCCGAGTGAGTTGTTACCGCTGGCACATGCTGTAACTATACATTCGCATACACCTTTAAAACCTGTATCAATTGCGATTTCACCTGAGCACATATTTGAAATAGACATAGGAATGAAGAATGGTGATATCTTCTCATATCCTCTCTCAAGTCCTCTTGCTGTCTGGTCTGTGATCGTAATAAGTCCTCCGATACCTGATGAAACGATTGTTCCGCATCTGAACGGATCTTCCTTCTCAATATCAAGTCCGCTGTCCTTTATAGCCTCTCTTGCTGCTATAATACCGAACTGTGTATAGCGGTCCATCTTACGGGCTTCCTTCTTGTCCAGATAATCCTCAGGATTGTAATCCTTAACCTCTCCGGCAACCTTTACCTTAAAATCCGTAACATCCATCTGCTTTGTAAAGTCTATACCACAGACACCGTTCTTTGCATTTGTCCATGCTTCCTCTAAGTTATGTCCCACCGGATTGATAGTTCCCATTCCGGTAATCACCACGCGTCTTTTCATCTTATGTAAACCTCTTTCTTGTATTTCATTTTAAATGTGCCCGAAGTATTCCATGAGTCATATAGTTTAACTCTATACTCTCATTCCTCCGGCAACCTCGATAACCTGTCCTGTTACGTATTCAGCTTCGTCTGAAGCGAGAAATGCAACAACCTTTGCAACATCCTCAGGCTGTCCTGCTCTTCCGAGTGCAATAGACTTTACCATTTCCTCTTTAACCGCATCAGGAAGGACCTTTGTCATATCTGTTTCAATGAATCCCGGTGCAACTGCATTGCATGTGATTCCTCTGCTTCCGAGTTCCTTTGCAACAGACTTAGTCATACCGATAACGCCTGCTTTGCTGGCTGAATAATTCACCTGTCCCGGATTTCCGTAAACACCTACGACACTGCTGATATTTACGATACGTCCGTAACGTGCCTTCATCATCGGACGCGCTGCAGCCTTCATCATATTGTATGTACCCTTAAGATTTGTTGAAATAACAAGATCAAACTCTTCTTCCTTCATCTTCATAAGAAGATTGTCTCTTGTAACACCTGCATTGTTTACAAGTATATCAACCTTACCGAAAAGCTCTGTTGCCTGCTTGAAGAGATTCTCTGCATCTTCTAAAGATGTAACATCAGCTTTAAATGCAGCGCCCTTAACACCTTCAGCTTCAATAAGCTTAACAGTTTCCTCTGCTGCATCAGCGATAACGATATCACAGATAATTACATTTGCTCCCTCTGAAGCAAGCTTAACACTGATAGCACGGCCTATTCCTCTCGCGCCGCCTGTTACTATGGCTGTTTTACCTTCTAATCTTTTACTCATTACTGCCTCCTGGTATAACATTTAACCTGATTTATAATCCGAGCTTCTCTTTCAGAACCTCAATATCTTCTACTTTATCTACCTTAATACAAGGAACATCAGGTGTAGTCTTCTGAACGAACTTTGAAAGCGTATTTCCCGGTCCGATTTCTACAAAAAGCTCAACTCCCTGATCAACCATATATCTTATCGAATCATCCAGATACACACTGCTCTGTACCTGCTTAACGAGAATATCTGAAATCTTCTCATCATCCTTCTTAGCGCTGCCGTATGAATTAAATACAACAGGGATATTCATTTCGCCGAAATTCTCCGAAGCGAATCTCTCACGGAGAGCTTCACCCGCCGGCTTCATAAGTGAAGTATGGAAAGGACCGCTTACCTTAACAGGAAGGCATCTCTTAGCTCCGAGTTCCTTAAGAACTTCTGCAGCTCTGTCAACTGCTTCCGAATCACCGGATACCGTAATCTGACCCGGACAGTTAAAGTTTGCAGGCTCGGCTATAAGTCCTTTATCTTTAAATTCCTCATTAACCTTTGCACAGCCTTCCTTAACCTTATCCTTATCAAGTGCGATGACCGCGATCATCTTACAATCACGTCCCGCAGCTGCTTCAACCATTGCCTTGCCTCTATATGCCACAAGCGGAATAACCTGATCCTCAGTAAATACACCTGCTGCATAAAGCGCCGAATACTCACCCAGCGAAAGACCTGCTGCAATATCCGGACGTATTCCCAGTTTATCGAGCACCTTTGTGACACCTACAGCAAATGCGACCATACATGGCTGTGTATTTGCCGTAAAGTTGAGTTCATCTTCCGGTCCCTCAAAACATATTCTCTTTACATCAACTCCGAAATCCTTATCAAAGGTTTCCTTAAATTCAGGATACGCCTCATAAAAATCCTTGCCCATTCCGACATAGTGCGCACCCTGTCCTGCGTATAAAAATCCTATCTTCATTCCTGTCACCTCAGTCAGTCTGTATTAGAGATTGATAACTACTTTTTTAGCATCCTCATAGAGCGTTTTTAAAATGTCTGCCACCGGACGGATTTCAGTCAGCTGTCCGCAGACCTGTCCTGCCATAACAGAACCGTTCTTAACATCACCGTCTACTACCGCACGTCTGAGTCCACCGAGCGTGATCTGCTCAAGCTCTTCTCTCGAAGCTGCCTGAGCCTCAAGCTTCAGATATTCTCTTGCCATAGCATTCTTGATGATCCTGACAGGAGCCTGAAGACTTCTTCCGGTAACTGTTGTGCTGTTATCTCTGGCTCTTATAAGTTCATTCTTATAATTCTCATGAATCGGACACTCCTCACTTACGAGAAGGCATGTTCCGATCTGTATTCCGATTGCTCCGAGACACATTGCTGCTGCAAACTGACGTCCGTCGGCAATTCCTCCTGCTGCGATTACAGGTATATCTACACTGTCAACAACCTGAGGAACGAGTGTCATCGTTGTCATATCACCTACATGGCCGCCGCTCTCGCCACCTTCGGCTATTACAGCATCAGCGCCCATTTTTTCCATTTTTCTTGCGAGTGCACAGCTTGCCACAACAGGAATGACTGTTGCGCCGCTTGCCTTCCAGGCTTCCATATATTTACCCGGAGAACCTGCTCCTGTTGTGATAACACGTATATTCTCTCTTGCAAGCAGATCTGCAATATTATCAACATCAGGATTGAGAAGCATAAGATTAACACCGAACGGCTTATCGGTTGCACGTCTTGCATCCGCAATCTCCTCTTCGATCCTTGCCGCATCATATCCGCCCGAAGCTATAAGGCCAAGACCACCTGCTTCTGAAACTGCAGCAGCAAACTTACCTGTTGCAATATTTGCCATTCCACCCTGAATGATGGGGTATTTAATACCTAACATTTCATTTAATAACATTTTTTCAACCTCCGGAACCTGTTGCCAGATTATCTATCTATTGATCATTTTTTTCTGTTTCTGACAAGTATATCTATATCTCTGAACTTACGATATCTTTCCTCGGCTATCTCATCCGGACTCATGGTCATGAATCTCTTCAGTTCATGCTTCAGTCTCTCATCGATATCCTTGTAAACCTTTTCAGGATTATGCTGCATACCGCCGAGCGGCTCTCTGATCACATCATCTATAACACCGAAACCGTAAAGATCATCAGCAGTAAGCTTCATGAGATCACACGCTTCGGCTGCTCTTTCGGAATCCTTCCAGAGTATGGATGCAAATCCTTCAGGCGAAAGAACCGAATAGACCGCATTTTCAAGCATATATACCGTGTTTGCGACACCTATCGCAAGTGCGCCACCGCTGGAACCCTCTCCTGTTACAATAGCAATAACAGGAACCTTGAGTGCGCTCATCTCCGCAAGATTGGTGGATATCGCAATACTCTGGCCGTTTTCTTCAGCCTCGAGTCCCGGATAGGCACCCGGTGTATCAATAAATGTAATAATAGGTCTCTTAAACTTCTCTGCCTGCTTCATCATCCTGAGAGCCTTACGGTATCCCTCAGGACCCGGCATTCCGAAATTAAATTCTATATTTTCGTTTATGTTTTTACCTTTTCTATGTCCGAGGACTGTGACCGGCATTCCATGAAAAAGTGCAATTCCGCCATAAATGCTCTTATCCTCTTTACCGATGTAATCTCCTCTCTGAATAAAGAAATCATCGAACAGTGCATTTATAAAATCATCGACCTTTGGTCTCTTCATATTTCTGGCGAGAAAAACCTTATCATGCGCAGTCAGATGTTCAGCCTCTTTACTTACCGTCTCATATTCCGACGAAAGCTGACGGATAAGCACCGTATCATTCTTATCCTTTGCTTCTATTATGCCTTTTGACAATTCAGTAAGTTTTTCGTCAATCTCTCTGATAGTCATTTTCTTTTCCTCTGGTTATGTTGTTCTGTTACTTGTGAAGTCTGAGAATCTGAGCAAGAACAGTTCTCATGTCTCCTCTATCTACTATCTGATCTACAAAGCCGTGATCAAGCTGAAATTCAGCTCTCTGGAATCCCTTCGGCAGCTTCTGTCCTATAGTCTGCTCTATAACTCTTGGACCCGCAAATCCAATAAGTGCTCCGGGTTCAGCAAGTGTTATATCCGCAAGAGTTGCAAAGCTTGCACTTACACCTCCTGTTGTAGGATGAGTAAGAACCGAAATATAGAGTCCTCCGTTTTCACTGTATTTCTTAACAGCGGCAGATGTCTTAGCCATCTGCATCAGCGACAGGATTCCTTCCTGCATTCTTGCACCGCCGCTTGCCGTAAAAATGATTATCGGAACTCCGAGTCTTTCAGCAGCCTCAAAGCTTCTGGTAATCTTCTCTCCTACAGCTATACCCATGCTTCCCATAAGGAACTCACCGGCCATAACAGCTACAACACATTTGTTTCCTTCTATTTCGCATACTCCCGAAAGCACACCTTCATCAAGTCCTGTGTCATTCTGGAGTTTTTTGATCTTTGAATCATAATCCGGATATCCGAGCGGATCCAGTACCGGAATATCAATTTTGAGTCTTCTGAATGTTCCTTTGTCGGCGAGTGCTCTCACACGTCTGAGTGCAGAAATCCTGCTGTGCTGCCCGCATTTCGGACATACATACAGATTCTTCTTCATCTCTGACAATGTGGTTACAAAGTTACATCCGGAGCACGTAAAGCTTTCATCGCTTTCCGGCTCCGGATTTGTATCTTCGTCACTATACTTCGCCGGTTCCATGAACTCTACAGACTCCTTGGATGCACTGCTTTTAACCACAGTACTTTTCTTCTTTCCAAAAAGCTTCATGTCCGTCCTCCGAAGTTTTGTCTTACTTATGCTCCTCTACGTAATCTACAAGATCCTGAACTGTCTTGATGTTTGGAAGGTCCTCATCTGAGATAGCTACACCAAGGTTCTCCTCGATAGCCATTCCAAGCTCTACTGCATCAAGAGAATCAGCATCAAGGTCATCTGAAAGAGATGCCTCAAGAACTACCTTGTCCTCATCACAATTGAGAACATCAACAATAATTGCCTTGATTTCTTCGAACATTTCTAAAATCTCCTTTTTCTTCATGAAGTTGTTTGGCAGCAAAAGAATATTTAAAATTCTTTAACTATCGAAGTCTATTATAGACATGTATCCTGATATGTCAATATAAATATTTAAAATTTTTTAACCACTTGACAAACCCCTTCTCTCTTTATATTATTATTGTGGCGATGGGGTATGTAGTTTTGAAAACTACGTCTTGTCATGTTAAAAACCTCATCTCTGGAGGATTAAATCTTCGTGAATAACGCACTTGATAATATAACTAAAGATAATTCCGGAGAGGCCGGGTTCGTCCTCACTCCCGAAGAGGGTATAGCCGGAAGTTTCATATCAACCGCAGTCGATGAAAACGGTCTGCTGAAGAAGATTGCTTTTAAGGACGACGACAAATTCAATTTCGGATTTGATGTAGTGGATGTTCTGGCTCAGAAATGTCCCGATAAAGTCGCCATGATACACATCTCCCGCGAGGGTAAGGAACGTCGTTTCACCTTCCGCGACATGTATTACTATTCCAATAAAACAGCAAATTATCTGATGTACCTCGGAATCAAAAAGGGCGACCGCGTCATGGTCGTTGTTAAAAGACATTATCAGTTCTGGTTTATTATGATCGCGCTTCATAAGATCGGTGCTATAGCCGTTCCTGCGTCCTATCTTCTGACCAGAAAGGATTTTGAGTACAGATTCCGTGTTGGTCATATAAACGGCATTCTCGCCACCTCTGACGGCGATGTGGCCGAAGAGATTTCCAAAGCAGCCAAAAACTATGACGGACTGAAATGCAAGGTTCTTGTCGGCGGCGGCACAAGAAAAGGCTGGTCACATTACAACAAGGATATCCAGTTCTTCTCTTCTCATCTTAAGAGAAACGAAGAAACCGCCTGTGGTGATGATCCTATGCTTATGTTCTTCACCTCAGGAACAACATCTTATCCTAAGATGGCGATGCATAATTATAAATACCCTCTTGGTCACTATATCACCGCCAAATACTGGCATCAGGTTGATAAGAACGGCGTACATTTCGCAATAAGCGATACCGGATGGGGAAAAGCTGTCTGGGGAAAGCTGTACGGTCAATGGTTATGCGAAGCTACGATATTTACATATGACTATGATGAATTCTTCGGAAAAGAGATTCTCGGTCTTCTTGAAAAATATAAAATCACAACCTTCTGCGCACCGCCTACGGTATACAGAATCCTTGTGCATATGGATCTGTCAAAGTTTGATCTGTCAAACCTGAAAAATGTAACCACTGCCGGTGAGGCTCTCAACCCGGCAATCTACAAAAGGTTTTATGATTACACAGGCCTGAAGATCATGGAAGGCTTCGGTCAGACCGAAACGACTCTTACGATTGCCAACCTTAAAGGACAGGAACCGCGTCCGGGCTCAATGGGACGTCCTAGTCCTATGTATGATATTCATATACTTCGCCCCGATGATACGGAAGCAGATACAGAAGAAACCGGTGAAGTATGTATCAATATATCAAATGGAATTCCTAACGGACTCTTCATGGGATATTATCTGGATGAAGAGAAAACCAGATCCATCTGGCATGACGGATACTATCATACAGGTGATACGGCATACATGGATGCAGACGGATATATGTGGTATGTAGGACGTGTTGATGATATCATCAAGTCCGCAGGTTACAGAGTCGGTCCTTTCGAGATTGAAAATGAGATTATGAAGCTTCCTTATGTCCTTGAGACTGCTGTTACAAGCATACCGGATCTTATCAGGGGACAGGCTATCAAGGCTTCTATCGTTCTTACTGAAGGAACAGAACCGAGTGATGCACTTAAGAAGGAAGTTATGAAATATCTGAAAGCTAATCTTGCATCATACAAGAGGCCTAAGATTGTTGAATTCGTGTCAGAGCTTCCGAAGACCTCAAGCGGCAAGGTAAGACGCGTAGAGATCAAGGAGAAAGACTGGAATACGGATGATGCAAAGCCTTAAAAAATAATTTCAAATAATTACTAATGACATATTAATTTCATAAGGTCAGCGTATTTAATTAGATCAGCGTATTTAATTAGGTCTGCGTATTCAATAAAGTCAGCGTATTTAATTAGGTCAGCGTACAGAAATGCCCCTGAGTGAGTATTCAATCGACTCATCTCAGGGGCATTATCTGTACGCTGACCATATTTATGCTTTAATCAGACTATATAAACAATATCATTATGAACTATATCATTACAAACATTTGATCATTATCATTTGCATCATCTATCTATTTTTGACTTATTCCAAATTTTCTGATCATCAGAATTCGTAACTTAATGTATATAACAATCAAAGCTCCCGCTTCGACAATAGCCGCACATAAAAACTTAAACCAAAATATCGAACGATAATCTTTAGGTCTTGCATTAGCCTCTTTATCTGTCTGTAAATGATTTTCATTTGGATTTAAAGGCTCATATACCACTACAACTTTATCGCGTAATTTAACTTCGTCTATAGACTCAAACTCACCCGAATATGTAACTCCGTCCACATCAAAATTATAAGTAGCTATATATACCTTTTTATATCCTAATACTCTTGCAGACCCTAAATCAGACGTTTCAACCTTTTTTTCCGTAGTACTTAGCTGCTTAACAAATCCTTCAACTGCCTTAGGAGCATTGGCAGCATCATTTTTTACTGCCCTTTTTGTACCGGAATATATAAAGATCAAGCTTATAATATAGCCACATATAAACAATATGTTAATGATGGTCAAAAATGTAAACTTGAATCTTGTTGAACCAACACTTACAGAAAGTTTCTGATCATATGCGGCTTTTATCGGTTCTCTTCTGTAATCATCCAAAGTTACATGGTTGATATTCGGAAGCGCATTAGAACTCTGTTCAGTATAACGTAAATCTTTAGAATTATCATTTCCGTCACTATCTTTCAGTTTCATTTCTTTATCCTCCGATAAATATAGTGAGAAATAATTTATTAAAAATCTATATCCAGCTCCACAGGGCAGTGATCCGATCCGTAGATATCACTGAGAATCTTTGAATCCTGAATCTTATCTTTTATTTTGTCTGATACCAGGAAGTAATCTATACGCCATCCGGCATTTCTTTCACGTGAATTGAAGCGGTATGACCACCATGAATATGTATCCTTCTTATCCGGATAGAGATACCTGAAGGAATCTGTGAAGCCGGCAGCGAGGAGCTCTGTCATCTTTTCTCTCTCCTCATCCGTGAATCCCGGATTATGATGATTTGATGCAGGATTCTTAATATCAATATCATTATGAGCTACATTCATATCACCGCAGATGATCACCGGCTTTTTCTCAGCCAGCCCCGATACAAAATCACGGAAATCCTTCTCCCATTCCATTCTATAGCTGAGTCTCTTAAGTTCGTTCTGAGAGTTCGGAACATAGACTGTTATGAAGTAAAACTTATCCATCTCAAGCGTTATGAGACGACCCTCCTCATCATGCTGCTCTATTCCCATTCCGTACTTAACGCTTATAGGCTCATGCTTTGTAAAGATAGCCGTACCGGAATAGCCCTTCTTCTTTGCATAATTCCAATATTGATGATATCCCGGAAGGTCAAGCTCCAGTTGTCCTGCCTGCAGCTTACTCTCCTGAATAGAGAAAAAATCAGCGTCTATATCTTTAAAGAAATCCATGAACCCTTTACCGGTACATGCTCTGATTCCGTTTACATTCCATGAAACTAATTTCATTACTTAATCTCCTATAAATCTAGCGTTCTCTCTGTCTGCTTCTCATATTTCTCTCATATCTCTCGTGGCTTCTTTCTTCGCCCCTGTCACTTACTCTTCTTCTGCTTCTTCTCGGGATCTTTGCCACAAAAGAAATCAGAAGTCCGAACATAAGCAGATATCCTATTCCGTCCGAAGCCGCAAAGATATCGTCAACAAGTGAATTTTCGAAGGTTTTGAGTGCAATCTCCAATACCACGAAGAAAAGCGGTGTAAATATCATCATCATTCTCGGAATCAGAAGCCTTCCGATCATTACGAAATACATGAAGCCAACAGAAACACCTACTATTCCAACCCAGTAATATACATAGAACGGAATCGAAACATAATAGAAAACACTTTCTACCGTAGAAATGATCTCCGCTCCCATAAGCCGCGTATTAAACAGCTCCCGATAGAGAACAGGAAGCATAACGCTGACTGCCATATTGAAAAGCATTGATATAGCTGACGCATATGCACCCATAACGAAAAGCTTTGCCATATAAAAATCAACCGGATATCTCTTTCTTCTGGCTGTATTTATAGCTCTTACCGCTCCTTGCACTCCGATAAGAAAAAGAGGTGCGGCAAGTGCCGTGATAAGTATGGCCAACCTGAAGCGTATGATCGGCATCTTAGCCCAGTTGCTCTCGATAAGACCGTTATGACTGTTTCCTTCGCCATAAGCAAAGAGAAGCCATGAAGCTGCCATATATAGTCCCACACCCAGCATTCCGTTAATTAAATTTTTAACAACCTTCTCAGCGTTTTTCATAAATTAAAACTCCAAAAGGGCAGCCGGTAAAGCGGCTGCCCGATATATTGTTTTTATCTGGTTCTTGTAAAAAGTCCTTGAGCATCACTGAGTTCCTGTTCATCCTGCATCGTAAATGTAACGAGCACCAGGATGTCTCCGCTCTTCTTTGCATAGCAGACTCTTCTGCCTGCAGGATTCTGTTCTGCGGGAATATCCAGACATGACCAAAGCTCACCCATAAACTTTACTCTTTTGACTCTTAAGTTATCATATCTTCCAAGCGCCATCTCCAGATATTCATCAGATGTTATCTCTGGAAAGAGTGTAACACTCGGATTGACATATGAAACAATGATATTTGAACCTGTCTTTTTATCATATGCTATACAGCAATATGATGTTTCGGCATCCTTCGTGGTCTTATAACCGTACCAGAAGTTATTTACATCTTCAACAGAAAGTCCTGTTGCCTTCGCTACTCCTTCAGCATTATAGAAATCCCAATCGGTTTCGTTTATATTTATCACGAATCCTCCAAGGCCGTTATAATACACTCCGTCACCGTATACACCCGCCTCGAGAGTTTCTGCATCGGAAACAGATGCCAGAATCTCTTCACTAATGTCATCAAGCGGTTCTGCATCATACATAAGCTCCGCATCACCAAATGTTGCATCTGTTACTGAAGCATTTTCCTTATTCGGATCAAACTTTGTATTATTTTCCGATTCGTTATGGAAGTCCGGAGAAACATATGGTTCCTTCTCCGGTTCTCCGCAGCCCGCAAGGGATACAAGGAGAATCGAGGCCGCTAAAAATGCTGCCGTCTTCTTCTTAAAAAAGAACATAAGCCCTCCCATTAATATGTTACTTCTTAGACTTTTTATCTTCTTTCTTATCTTTCTTCTCTTCCTTAGCTTCCTCTGCTGAATCACCATCATCTATTACAGAATCAGGATCTTCGATTTCAGCGATAGCCTTCTGATGCATCGGAATACGACAATTCTTGTTGTTACCGAACTCAACGATAACTGTCTCTTCATCCGGAATGTCGATAACTGTTCCGAAGAATCCACCGGTAGTCATGATAGATACACCCGGCTTAAGCTTTGTCATCATCTCATCTCTCTTCTGAGCCTGCTTCTTAGATGGCTTGATCATAACGAAATAAATCATTACAACGAAAAATACTATATAAAATACAAGCATTCCTATTCCACTGCCCGCAGGCATCTGTCCGGCTCCTGCATCTGCAGAAGAGAGTACTGTCAATAAATTCATCATAAATTCTCCTTAATCTTCTATTATTTGTCCGGTGACTTTTAGAAGCTTCTGCTTTTTATATTCCTTATAGCTATGCTTTTCTATAGCCTCCCGAATTTCCTTCAACATATTATTATAAAAGCTGAGATTATGCAAGACACAAAATCTCATTCCAAGCATTTCATCCCTTATCAGAAGATGTCTTATATATGCTCTTGTATACCTCCTGCATACCGGACAATCGCATGTCGGATCAAGCGGTCTTTCATCAAATTCAAAGCGTTTATTCTTCATATTGAGCTTACCGAAATTGGTATAAACCTGCCCATGGCGCCCATTTCTTGAAGGATATACGCAGTCGAAGAAATCAACTCCTCTGTCTACAGCTTCAAGGATATTTGCAGGCGTTCCGACTCCCATAAGATAGGTTGGTTTTTCAACTGGAAGATGAGGAACCGTAACATCAAGAATATGATACATTTCTTCATGGCTCTCTCCGACCGCAAGTCCACCTATAGAATATCCCGGAAGATCAAGTTCAGATATTCTTTTTGCATTATCAATACGGATATCATCTATAACTCCGCCCTGATTAATACCGAAAAGCATCTGTTCTTTATTTATAGTAGTTTCCAGGCTGTTCAGCTCATCCATTTTTACTTTACATCTCTGAAGCCATCTCTCGGTTCTTGCAACCGATTTCTCAATATAGCTTCTCTCCGCCTTGGCAGGAGGACATTCATCGAAAGCCATCGCAATAGTAGAAGCCAGATTTGACTGTATCTGCATGCTTTCTTCAGGCCCCATAAAGATTTTTCTTCCATCAATATGCGAATTAAATGTAACGCCCTCTTCCTTTATCGCTCTGAGCTTTGCAAGCGAAAAAACCTGAAATCCGCCCGAATCAGTAAGAATAGGCCGGCTCCACGTAGTAAACTTGTGAAGCCCGCCTAATTTATAGATTGTCTCATCACCCGGTCTTACATGAAGATGATAGGTATTGCAGAGAAGAACCTCTGTGTCGATACTCTCAAGATCATCCATTGATACAGCGCCCTTAATTGCCGCCGCCGTACCTACATTCATGAATACAGGTGTTTTTATTACACCGTGAGGTGTTTCAAAGTCTGCCCTTTTCGCAAGACCGTCTCTTGTAATAAGTTTATACATTCATCTATTCTGCCCTGAGTGTCACATCCAAGGTAACCTTGTTGTACTTACCCATCTCGGATCTGTATACAACTATCTGGACAGTATCTCCCTCATTAAAAGTCTGAATTCTGCTCTTCAATTCTTCAACAGTATAAACTTCCTTACCTTCGATTTCAACTATAATGTCTCCCGCAAACATCCCTGCCTGCTCAGCAGGTGAGTTACGTTCAACCTCTTTTACATAGATTCCTTCAGGGAATCCGTAAATCTGTGAATACTCTTTTCCGACTTCAACAGGTTTAACTCCAATATACAGTTCAGGCTTCTTCTCACCCTTGATAATGGAATTTATAATTTCCATAGCTTTATTGATAGGAATCGAAAATCCCATTCCTTCAACCTTTGAATCAACATATTTTACCGAGTTGATACCTATAACCTTACCTTCGGCGTTAAAGAGCGCACCTCCGCTGTTACCCGGATTAATAGCTGCATCAGTCTGAATGTATCTTCCGTCGCTTCCTTCAATGGTTCTGTCAAGTGCACTTATATATCCAACTGTTACAGACTGACCGTAACCAAGAGCATTACCTATAGCAATAGCCGGCTCACCGACTCTGAGCTCATCCGAATTTCCAATATCCGCAATTGTAACCTTCTCTGTGGTTGACGGCTTCATATCGCTGAACTTTACGGATACAACCGCAACATCTTCACTCTCGTCATATCCGATAACATCGGCCTTTACTATCTCACCATCCGAGAATCCTACATTTATCTCATCAGCAGATTTAATAACATGATAATTTGTTGCGATATAGAGAACCTTATCCGATTTACCGATTATGATTCCCGAACCGGCGCCTGTAGCCTCATCCGTTCCCGCACTGAAGAAATATGTATAATCCGTTGTAACCTTTGTTGTGATCGATACTATTGAATTTTCAGCACTTTCAACGATATCCGCAACATCATAGGAAATAGTCTGTGTTGAACCTCCCGTATTTACAGGCTGCTGTGATATAACATTCGCAGAAAGATCCGGATCCTCTTCAACTACACCTGCTTCCTTACTATTTCCAAATACCTTATTTGAAAACCTGTTTACTCCCTGAAATGTAATGCCTCCGACAAGTCCGAAAACCACTGCTGCAACCGCTGCCTTTGCAGCAAGCTTTCCGAAACCGCCTTTTTTAGAACTTTTTGGAGATGAGGACTTTTTAACCTTTTTTACAGCGTTCACAGACCCGGTACCGTTCTCAGGCTGAATTATCTGTCCCTGCATCATCGGTTGTCCGGATTGAGTATTATTCTTGTACATCCCCGGATCATAATTAAATCCGCCGTATCCTTTATTACCGCCATATTCGTTGTTATCCATTAAAATCACTCCTTACTGCGTTTGACATTTGTCTGTTATCATCTATAATTATGCTTATGATTATGATACGAAAATGTGAAAAAAGTGTGACGTCGACATTTCATATTTCTGAAGATATAATATATCCGATTTTAATACTTTTTTTAAGCTTTATTTAAGCTTTTCGTAATTTCAAATGTAATGCATTACGGAGGACAGAATGTTCAGAGTCTGGGGCAAAATCATAAAAGACAATCAACTTGTAAGAGACACCGTCATCGCGATAGATGACCCTGAAATGAGACGTACTCCGAAGGTCTATAAAGCACTCGAAGATATGTGCTACGAATTTGACCTTGCAATTCCGATCTGGCTTGAATCCAACAAGCGGGATTTCATCATGCATTCAATTACACGTTTCACCAAAGACAGTTTTATTGAAACCATAGATTTTGATTATCTCGAATTCAGAGTTATCGAGGATGAGTTCTGACAACCTATACATTTCCGAGGGGGACAGCTATGCTGAAGCTTGATAAAGTTAACATTAATTATGGCAGAAAAAGAATACTCAGCGATGTATCCTTTACAGCCGAAAGCGGACAGCTGATCGGTCTTCTCGGTCTGAACGGTTCGGGTAAATCAACTCTTCTTACAATAATCGCAGGACTCAGACGTCCTCATTCGGGAAGTGTTAAGCTGGATGATACCGATATCACATCTCCTTCATACAGGAAAAACTTCGGCTATGTGACTCAGGAAACCGCTCTCATACCCGAACTCAGTGCACTGGATAATCTCCGGTTATGGACTCCGATGAAAAAAGATGAAATAATCAGTCTTCTTTCAAATCCACCTCTTTCGATTCTGAAAGTGCAGGATTTTATTGATGTTCCCGTACGTTCCATGTCAGGCGGAATGAAGAAACGTCTTCAGCTTGCAACAGTTCTTATCGGAAATCCCGAGGTCCTTCTTCTTGATGAACCTCTTTCGGCACTCGATATCCCGGCAAAGGAAGATATAATCAACTATATACTTGAATTCAGAAAAAGCGGCGGCCTTATAATTGCTGCATCGCATGATGACGAGCTTTTCTATGTATCAGACAGAATTCTCTTTATAGACAGCGGCCATGTTTCGCCGGTTGCTCCCGGTACTGATTACCACGGACTTTTAAGAGGGCGGATACATGAATAAAGGCCGTTTCGGAAGAGCCTGCAGAACAGTACTGCTGACAGGCCTTCACTATATTCCTTCAATCATACTTTATACTCTGGTCTTTCTTCTCACTGCAGGAATACTTATCTCTCTCGGGCGCAAGCTTCTGACTCACGACAGCACTCTCGGAATGGTAAAGATAGGATATTCCATCGAAGAAAATTCAGCACGTAACGAGTTTGCTCTTAATATTGTTACCGGCATGGACAGCTTCCGTGAATCTGCAGAGCTTATTGAATACCCTTCACGTGAAGAGGGAGTGGATGCTCTGAACCGCGGAGAAATCGCCTGCCTTATTTTCGTTCCCGAAGGTTTTATCGATGAACTATTCGGAGGTCCTGAAAATGCAAATGGCATGGAGGTCCTGTTCCGCGATACAAAGACCATGGAAGGTCATCTGATAAATGATCTTCTTCAGTCCGGTGCAAACATACTCGGAACTGCCCAGGGTGCTTATTTTGCACTGCATTTTACGGATATATCTCTGGAAATACCGGAGGATACAGCGTATGCTATCGAAAACTCTCTGGATACACGCAATCTCACTTATGTTCTCACAAGAACCGACCATTTTAATTATGAAAATTTCGAAGTACTTTCCGAATTCAGTATAAGACAGAAGCTCATCGCTTCCTGCCTCATTCTTATAATGTTTCTTTCGGTATTCGTAGTCGCATATATCTACAAATTCCAGAATCCTGTAATGCAGCTAAGACTTAATTCCATAGGTTTCTCCCGTTCGGGATTCTTCACTGCAGAAGCGCTTTCTGTTGCTGTATACATCTATGGTATATACATCATAACCCTGACAGCTCTTATCATAGCCGGAGAAGACCTGTCCATGAAAGCCTTTTTATTCGGAATACCTGTCGTACTGATCTCCTCATTTGTGATTACTGTATTTATATACATTTTCAAGAATCCGGTAACGACAGGGCTTTCAACACTGATCTTCACACTGATCATGATGTATCTTGCCGGCGGACTGATACCGACCGAATTTCTTCCTGCCTTTCTGCAGAAGGCTTCGGTCTATAACCCTTTTACGTACCTTATCAGATTCATGTTAAATGTTTTATGGAGATAAAGATGCAGCATTTTATCCGTTTCAAACTTATGATAAAGCGAACTCTTAAACAGCCGTTCTTCTATATAATGGCTGCTGTTCTTGTTATGCTCGCTATTCTCAGCCGCATCATACCCGAGTCCGAGAAAAGCACTTCTATTCCTGTAGCGGTTCTATGCCTTGATACTTCTGAGGATGCATCGGATACTGTCTCCGACATTCTGACGATGAATTCAATCTTTGATTATTATACTGTTTCATCTTCCGATGAAATGTATCACGATATTGCTTCAGGCAAAGCCGATTCGGGCTTTATCATCCCTGAAGATTATTACGCGAGCTGCACGTCATATTCTACATTACAGGATATCCGCATCATCGTAACCGATGGTTCGACTTTTCCGTCACTTGCGGCCGACGAGATATATTCTGTCATATTCAGATATTCTGCAGCAAGGATTCTCCGTGACACGATCGAAACCGAAGAAATATACGGCGAATACTCAGATAAATATACAACTGACGAAATAGCTGATTTCACATTGGAGAATTATGATCAGATTATTTCGGGAGACGGTATATTTCATGTAGAAGATATATCCGGCGGCAAGTACAATGAGCTCAGCATTAAACAATCTGTTGAGCTTCCCGTAAAAAAGCTGTCCGCATTTTTCATTCTTACCGCTGCTCTTATAGGACTTCTCAACTTTATGAATGATAAGGAATACCGACTTTTCATACGTATGTCGGGCTTCGGACAATTCTTCATGAAGCTTTTTGAGATACTTGCACTTATGCTGCCTGTAAGTATTATTTCTTATATTGCAATACTTGTGGCGTGTCCGGATGAAAAGCCGATTTTGCTCCTTATGCATATGCTCGCTTATTTACTGATTGTATGCCTTTTCTCTTTCGTCATAGGGCTCATAATAAGAAAAAGCACTCTCTTAAAAGGAGTGCTTCCGGTATATCTTA
Source organism: uncultured Lachnospiraceae bacterium (assembly GCA_946405625.1). Taxonomy (GTDB): domain Bacteria; phylum Bacillota; class Clostridia; order Lachnospirales; family Lachnospiraceae; genus Eubacterium_Q. The sequence goes on from CAMJHQ010000005.1 coordinate 81,640, forward strand.
TTCTTACACTTATCTTTGGCGGAATATTCATTGACCTCTCAGGTTTCAGTGCCCTGATCAGGATAATATCAGGTTTTTTCCCGACTTTTTATTTCTGATCCTGTTATCTGCAGACTGTTTCCCTGCCCAGTTCTTCGGATGAAACCTGGCCCTTCGTTGTATCCGTTATCTTTCTTAGGATATCTTCATCCTTATCTTCCGGAATATAAACAGTTATCGATATATCACTTCCATATTCCGTCTCAAAATCAGTTATCTCCTCTTTCTCAAGAAGAAATCTGATCTTATCATATTCCGGATAAGCAAATCTGAAACATCTTTTTACACAGGATATCAGTTCGCCTACCTCTGCATTTGCCAGTGCCTCTTTTGCCGCATCAGAATATGCTCTTACAAGACCTCCGGTTCCGAGAAGAGTACCTCCGAAATATCTGGTAACTATTATCAGGATATTCATTATATCCGACCCTGTCACGACATCAAGTATCGGCTTTCCGGCCGTTCCCTTCGGTTCCCCGTCATCGGAAAACTTAAGTGCCGGATTCTTCTCACCGAGTGAATATGCATAGCATACATGTCTCGCATCATAGTATTTTTTTCTTGTCTCGGCTATCAGCGCCGCTGCTTCCTCTTCAGATTGTATCAGATGAGCTTCACCTATAAACCTGGATTTCTTAACAACAACCTCTGCCTCACCGCTTCTTACTATCTGTTTCATATTACCCGATCAGTATTATTTGAGCAGCTTCTTAAGCTCATCCATAAATGTATTAACATCCTTGAATTCTCTGTATACGGATGCAAATCTTACATATGCAACTCCGTCAAGGTCCTTGATCTTATCCATAACAATTCCGCCTATTACAGAGCTGTCAATCTCTCTTACGCCCATGTTGTAGATCTCAAGTTCTATCTCATCAACACACGCCTCAATCTTCTCAAGCGGAACAGGTCTCTTATGACATGAACGTATAACACCCTGCTCAATCTTTGCTCTGTCATAAGGTTCTCTGGTCTTATCTTTCTTTATTACCATAAGAGGAACAGTCTCAACCTTCTCATATGTAGTAAACCTTTTTCCGCATACATCACATTGTCTGCGTCGTCTGATAGCAGAATTGTCATCAGCCGGACGTGAATCTATAACTCTGGTATTTTCATCTCCGCAATAGGGACATTTCATGATTAGCTCCTCCTAAATTGATTTACATAAGATAACAATACAACTTTATCATAAATAATTTTAAGATTCAACGATTAATAGGCCTATAGTTGAAATCTTGGCGTAAATAAGGTAATATTCTGATTCGTAACCTCATAAACGGAAAACAGATTATTGTCGGAGAATTCAAATATGATACTCTCATGTCAGAACATAGCCAAAAGCTTCGGTGACACAGTTATCCTGAAAAATGTAAGCTTTAATATAGAAGAACACGATAAAGCTGCGATAATAGGAATTAACGGAGCCGGAAAAACCACGCTGCTTAAGATCATACTCGGACAGCTCTCGCAGGATTCGGGAAATGTTGTAACAGGCCGCGATATACGTCTCGGTTATCTCTCGCAGCAGGCTGCCGAGCTTCTTGACGCAACCGTTATAGATGCCATGAAGGAAGCAAAATCCTATATCATGGATATGGAGAAAAGGATCAGAACTCTTGAGGAGGAAATGAAGGATAAAGAAGGCGACGAATTAAACAGCATTCTCGAAGCCTATAACCGCCTCACAACCCGCTATGACAGAGAAAACGGCTATGCATATGAAAGTGAGATTACAGGTGTTCTTAAGGGTCTCGGATTCAGCACCGCCGATTATGAGAGACATATAAATACGCTCTCCGGAGGTCAGAAGATGCGTATCGCACTCGGAAGACTTCTTCTCTCTCATCCGGATATCATTATACTCGATGAGCCGACTAACCATCTTGACATGCCATCCATAACATGGCTTGAGGGATTCCTCTCATCCTATCCTGGTGCTGTCATCGTAGTAAGTCACGACAGATATTTTATAGACAGAATATCAAACAAGATAATAGAGATCGATCAGGGTAATTCCCGTGTATATAACGGAAGCTATTCCTATTACAGTGAAGAAAAGGCAAAGATCAGAAAAGCTGAGCTGAACGCTTATCTGAAGCAGCAGGCCGAGATACAGCACGAGCAGGCTGTAATCACAAAGCTGAAGCAGTTCAACCGAGAAAAGTCGATCAAGCGTGCCGAAAGCCGTGAAAAGAAGCTTGATAAGATAGAGCTTATCGATAAGCCTACAGAAGCAAGAACCGATATGCGTCTTAAGCTCTCTCCGATCACCGAATCCGGCGAGGATGTTCTCTATGTTGAGAATCTTTCCAAAAGCTTTGGAACCAACAGACTTTTCAGTGATATCGAGCTCGATATAAAACGCGGAGATCATATAGCACTTATCGGCGGAAACGGAACCGGAAAAACTACAATACTGAAAATAATAAATCGAATGGAATCAAAGGACAGCGGAACCATTACTCTCGGTTCACGCGTCAAGATCGGATACTTCGATCAGGAGCATCACGACCTCGATCCGTCGAAAACAATCTTCGAAGAGATGTCGGATTCCTTCCCTGAAATGAATAATACCAAGATAAGAAGTGTACTCGCCGCTTTCCTTTTTACCGGCGAGGATGTATTTAAAAAGATAAGCGAGCTGTCGGGTGGCGAACGCGGACGTCTGTCGCTTGCAAAGCTCATGCTATCTCCTGCAAACTTCCTCATCCTCGATGAGCCGACTAACCATCTTGATATTCCATCAAAGGAAATCCTCGAGGATGCTCTATCGGGTTATACAGGTACTATTCTTACGGTCAGCCATGACAGATATTTCATCAACAAAGTTGCAACCGGAATAGTCGAGCTCCGAAACAAGGTACTTACGGTTTATAAAGGAAATTATGATTTCTATGAAGAAAACCGCGACAGAATGTACGAACTGCAGAATAAAGATAACGAGCATGCCGATAACGGACTAAATGTGACCCGTCAGGGATTCTCTGTTGTATCTACAGAGGACTATGCAAAAGAAAACAAAAAATCCTCCAGAGAAGAATATGAAAACAGCAAAGCCGAGTACGCTCGTCAAAGAAAACTTGCAAACGATCTTAAGAAGGTTGAATCGGGAATCGAAAGATGTGAAACCCGAATCAGTGAGATAGACGAAGAAATGAACCGCCCGGAAAACGGTTCCAATGTTGCTCTTCTCACCGAGCTCACTGCAGAGAGAGAACAACTTGATGCAGAACTGCTTGATCTATATGAAAAATGGGAAGCACTACAAAGCTAGTGCTTCCCATTTTGTATCTTATAAATATTGTTCTGAGTCTTATGTTTTATCTTGCAAGCGGAGTAGGATCCGGCTTCTTGTTATCCATCTTATCATACTGCTCAGCAAGTCTGTCTATCTCGCTCATATTTTTCATAACACCGATCTGCGGAAGTTCAAATTCGAATCCGCTCTGCTTCAGGAACTTATGAGCTATCATAAATGTCATCTCATCGAAGTTTACAAGGAACATATTATTTACGTCTTTTATCATCTCATCAACCGAATAATATGATTTGCCCTGTACGGCTTTGAATATCTGAAGATATGAATTTATAACTATCGTTCTCTGAACATTTATGTCGGATGCTATATCCATTACCGGAAATGCCAGAAGATATGCTCTCAGCCAGTCTGTACTTGACTTAAGCCATTCAGCCGGAACATTATAATCCAGTGACATATCATATATTTCCTTCTCCCAGTAATATGAAACATATGAAGCATTCATTATTCTTTCTATCTGATCATCTGTAAGTCTCAGATTATATTTTTTATTGAACTTGGAAACAATCTTGACTCTCCTGCCCGTAGATCTCGTGAGCTTATATTCCGCAGCAGCTTTGTCGTTCTTTTTTATTTCCTGATACTCTGTACTCTGCTCCCTCTTGGTCGCATTCTTCTTTCCGTTTGCTATGCCTTTAATTATAGAAATGATTATTATGAACGGTATGAGTGAACCGAATGAAGAAAAAAGTCCACTTACAACCGCTGCCATGACGATAAGAATTATAGATATCGGAAAGAACAGGAGCAGAGCTGCGATCAGCTTTCCCATTGTACCAAGTCCGCTTCTAAACTTTTTTCTGACGTTCGGGTTATCCTTTCCCGAAACAAAATACCAGCATATAGCAGCAATAATAACTGTTAACATTTATAAACCTTTCAAAAACTATCAGTTAAAATATAACCCTACAAGTATATCACATTGTTTCATCCAGTACAATGCGAATACGTGTTCCGAGTTCGGTTCTTGAGAGAATTTCAAAATGCCCGTTATGCTTATCAACTATCCATTTGGCAATAGAAAGGCCCAATCCGGTTCCTTTAATCTCTCTGGTTTCATCGGATCTGTAAAAGCGTTCAAACATATGCTTTACATCTGCTTCTGCCATACCGATTCCCGTATCCTGAACCTGCAGATACTTCTGTCCCTTTTCATTATATCCTATCGCTAGCTTTATCTCGTCCTTCTCATTAGTATACTTTGCAGCATTATCGATAAGGATTCTGACTGCCTGCTTCAGAAGAGTTTCATCTGCATTTATTGTTATTTCTTCTTCAGGTGCCTTATATTTATATATATGATTCTCATCGATCATAAGTGATTCTTCATATATTTCCTGCATCATACTGTTAAGAGACAGTTCTTCTTTCTTCAGGATTGTTTTTCCGCTGTCTCCTCTTGCCAGGAAGAGAAGCTGTTCTACAAGCTTATTCATATGATCTGCTTCATGAACTATGGCATGTATGGATTCATCCAGAACCTCCGTATCATCACGGCCCCATCTTTCAAGCATATTGGCATATCCCTGGATTACCGCAATAGGTGTACGAAGCTCATGTGAAGCATCATTTACGAATCGTGCCTGCTGCTGATAGGTTTCCTTCATTCTTATAAGAAGGTTATTCATAGCAGCCTCTATACCTTCAAGATCCTTATCCTGCAGCGAAAGAGGTGCTTCCTCTCCCGGCTTGATGCTTTCAATCGCCGACTCGATCTCGAGATACTTACTGCCGTCCGAAAGAGTGAGTCTGTTCAACTGATCCGCCTTCATCGCGATCTCATTTATCGGCTTAAGAGTTTTTCTGATCCTTCTGTTTTCACGGAAAAGTCCTAAAAGGATCGTTGTATTCTGCAGAACAAAAAGAACTGCCATTGCTCCGATCAAATAATTCAGATCCGGGAAAACATCTGTCCTTAACAGTTCCTTGCCATCAAGATCATATACGATATATTCCAGCTCACCTTCCACAGTTACAACGGATCTGGTCCTCTCAAGTTCAAAACCCGCCTGACTGTGTGACTCCTGCATATATGCCCATCCTGTGCACATAAAAGCCGCAATTATCAGATGCTCCCAAAAATAAAGCTTCATCTTCTTTCTGACCAGCTGCCAATGAAGCTTTCTTGTGATAGAAGACATCCTCTTTTTAGCAGTCTTTTTTGACGATATTCTTTCTCTAGGGCTGCGCCTTGGGTTCTTTACATACTCTTCGTCCTGATCATCCTCTTCAATCTGAGCATAATCTTCGGGAATTTCCGGAAGATCCGGCAGTTCCTTAATCTTCTCGATTTCTTCCTGATCAAGATTCTCGGACATGTATGCCACTCCACCCGATTCAATTGTCTCAACTTTCTTTCTTCTCTTGTCGCGCATATAAAAATATCCTCATCCCAATCACAAAAAACAGGAAAATATTTTCCCTGCTCTGTAACATAAGATAACGCAGGTGTCAGAACTCCGATCTGACACCTGCCTCATATATCTATCCTTCACTCTTAATAACGTATCCGACACCTCTGACAGTCTGGATCATTTTTACACCATACTCATCATCTATCTTCGAACGCAGATATCTGATATATACATCGATAACATTTGTCTCGCCTACATAATCATATCCGCATACCTTTTCCAGGAGGGTATCGCGTGACAGTACAATATCCATATTCTGAAGCAGCGTCTGAAGCATCAGAAATTCTCTGTTTGTAAGTTCTATCAGATGACCGTCATACTTTACTTCATGACGCGGTATGCTGAGAACAAGCTTCTCCCATTTCAGAACTCCTTCATCCTTTGCAGCTTCACTCTGTACTCCGGCGCCGGCATTTCCTCCGGATGTTCCGTGCAGCTTCAAAGCAACTCTTATTCGTGCCAGAAGTTCTTCGATAGCAAATGGCTTGGTTATATAATCAACCGCTCCGGCATCTAGTCCCGAAACCTTATCCATTACCGCATCTCTTGCTGTGAGAAGAATTACAGGAACCGACTTTTCTCTCGAAAGCCTTCTCATAACCTCAAGACCGTTAAGCTCCGGCAGCATGATATCCAGAAGTATGAGATCGTAATCGTTCTCAAGTGCCATCTCAAGCGCTTCGCGTCCGTTTCCGGACTTGCTGACCTCATAACCGTCATGCTTCAACTCAAGCTCAATAAATCTTGCAAGCTTTTCCTCATCTTCTACCACCAGTAAATGTGACATTTCATCCACCCCTTGTATCAGTTTGTTTTAATCGTTTACAGTTTGTCGAATTTTTTCTTTACATAGTCTGCAGCATCTGCGGCTTTATCTATAAGCATATTCGCTTCCGAAAGCTTATCTCTTCCGACCAGCCTGTACCTCACTCCCATGAAAAGTGAGATTATAAAGACCACAATGCCGATATGCCATACAAAGAATATAATTAACGCAGCAACCCAGAGAGGTATCTTCATAAATTCTTCTCCCCTATGAGTAATGCTGAGAAAATTATTCTTAAGAATATCGATGAATATACAGAAAAGATGCCTTATCTTGCTTCCGAAGGATCTTGAAGTTTCCCTGTCATAACGCTCAACCTTATCCTTTACATTTTCAAAGGATGTATGCTCTTCACGGTTTGTTGTTACAACTTCCTGATCCGGTGCGGCAACCTTTCCTTTCTTTTCCAGATAAACCATAGCATCCAGGAGATCCCCGTCGCATACCTTAAGAGCTTCAACAGCTTCCTCAAGTGAGACATCTGCTCTTTTTCTTAACTTTTCGGCTTTCTCCAACTCATTCATAATTATCTCCGCTCTTTCCAACGACTTTTTCAAACTGATGATGTAAATATATCAGTATCAAATTAAATCGTCTTTTGAGAAAGATTAAAATTAGATTAAATCATCGAATATATTTTATAGCAAAACCTGTCATATGTGAAGTGACAGCTGTCATCTATTCCGGACGTTTTCCCCTGAATCACATAGGCAGATCAAGCCTTTTACCTTTCGTCCAGAACCTGGAATATAAGGAATTTCAGATAATAAGACATTTCATCTCCGGCCCAGAGTATCGGATGATCCGGTGCCTGAGTACGGAATTCGATCTGTCTCAGACGTTTATGTGCAGCCTTAGCAGCCTGTGCTATTACTTCAGTAAAAAGCTGCTGATCCATAAAATGTGAGCATGAACATGTAGCAAAGTATCCTCCGGATTTCACCAGCTTAAGTCCTCTGATATTTATCTCTCTATAGCCCTTTGCAGCTTTCTTTATCGTATCTCTCGACTTCGTAAATGCAGGCGGATCGAGTATTACTACATCATACTTTCTGCCCTCTTCCACATATTTAGGAAGAAGATCCAGAACATCGGCTACGGTAAAGATCATCCTGTCCGTAACGCCGTTCAGCTCGGCATTATTCTTCGCTTCATCTATTGCAAGCTCAGATACATCCACAGCCTCAACCGAACCGGCACCACCCACAGCTGCATTAAGCGCGAAGGAACCTGTATGCGTAAAGCAGTCAAGTACCGAAACAGGTTCTCCATCAGCTGTTTTTCCTTCCGACAGCTTTCTGCAAAGCTCCTGTACTGCCATTCTGTTACCCTTCTGATCAAGGAAAAATCCTGTCTTCTGTCCGTTTACTATATCAACATGATACTTAACTCCGTTTTCGGTTATGGTAACATCTGTATCAAACTCTTCACCGATGAAGCCTTTTCTTCGCTCCATACCTTCCTTGAGACGTACCTTTGCATCACTTCTCTCATATACTCCGCGGATTTTTATTCCATCTTCAAGCATAAGCTCCTTCAGGATTTCGATTATCCTTTCCTTCAGAATATCTATTCCGAGAGCCAGTGACTCAACCACAAGCACATCCTCATATTTATCTATTACAAGTCCCGGAAGGAAATCGGCTTCACCGAAGATAACTCTGCAGGACGATGTATCGATAACCGCCTTTCTGTATTCCCATGCAGCCTTTACTCTTCTGTAGAGGAATTCATCATTCATTTCCTCTTCAGCATTACGGGTAAGCATGCGGACCGTGATCTTCGACTTGGTATTTATAAATCCCCAGCCCATCGGATATCCGTCAAAATCTTCCACACGCAGGATATTTCCGTCCTTAAAGGAGCCATCTATCCTGTCGATTTCATTATCATATATCCAGCTTCCTCCGGCCTTTATGGTACGGCCTTCACCCTTCTTCAGAATGAGGACTGCTTCGCATAGGTTGTTCTTTAGAATATCCATTTTTATACCTTTCTATTTCTTCAGCAGATTATGGCGATGAATGGTTTATGATCAAACAGAATCATCTTAGAAAACAAGTTTTCACGATGCTTCTGCTTTGATCATAATCTGCTGAACAGTTATTACCTTGTAATGTTTCTTACCCACTTATATTTCATATAATGCTTATAAACCGCCGGAATTTTTACAAATTCATCCAGTGTGAGTATAAAAGCTACAACAAGTACCGGCAGCTTAAGTACGAAGGCTCCGATCATTCCCATCGGAACTACTACGCACCAAAGAGTTATTATATCACACCACATACCGAATTTGGTATCTCCTCCTGCCGGAAAGATTCCGCCTATTATCGTAGAGTTGAGCGAGCCTCCGATTATATAATAAGCCTGCATGAACATCATTATCTTCATGAAATAAAGCGCCTGCCCTTCGAGGGTTACAACATTTACGAGGATCGGTGTGATAAGGAGAAGTATCGCTCCCGATATCGCACCTATCAGAATTGAAAATCTGACAAAGCTGCCTCCGGCTTTCTTCGACTCTTCCAGCTCATCTCTTCCGAGCATCTGTCCGAGTATGATCGAAACACCTGATGCAACGCCCCAGCAGAAGCTTGCAACCATGCCTCTTACTATACTCGCTATCGAATTTGCAGCAACCGCATCACTTCCGAGTCTTCCCATTATAACCGAATACATTGTAACTCCGCCGCCCCAGCCGAGCTGATTCAGAAGAAGCGGAACTGTATATTTCCAATAATCCTTATGAATTATCTTACTGCATTTTGCAGGGTTCACTGTTTTTATAATATCCAGTGAGATACATTTCTTCATGAAGATAAGAATGATCATGAATACAGTTTCAAATACTCTTGCAATCACCGTTGCAAGTGCTGCACCCTCTATTCCCATTTCCGGGAATCCCCATAAACCGAATATGAGGACCGCATTCAGGAAAATGTTCAGCACTACGGAGAGTGAACCGATAAGTGAACTGAGTCCGGCTCTGTCGCATATCTTCAGTATTCCGAAGTAAACCTGTGCGAAGCCTCCTATCACATAAGAAAGCGATACCATTTTCAGATATCTTACACCACCCTCTATAAGCACCGGATCATTTGTAAAAATCCTCATTATCATTCCCGGTGCAAACATAGTTGCCGCGGTAAAAACGACACCTACTATAAGTGTGTATCTCATGGTAACAGCCAGAACTTCCCTGACTGTTTCTTTATCGCCCTTGCCCCAGTACTGAGCTGCAAGAACCGAACAGCCATAAACAAATGCACCGAAGAACAGGCTATATACGAAGGCAACCTGAGCCGCAAGCGATACGGAAGACAGACTGTCCTTATCAATAAATCCCAGCATAAATGCATCCGATGCCGAAACCAGCGACATCATCAGATACTGAAATGAAACCGGGAGAACTACTTTAAATAAATCTCTGTAAATCTTTTTCATAAATCAATCACCTTATCGGCGAGCTTCTCACGGAATCTTTCGTCATGCTCCACCATTATCATCGTCGGTCTGTAAGTTTCAATCAGTTTTTCTATCTGCATTCTCGAAAAAATATCTATATAGTTGAGCGGCTCATCCCATATATATAAATGCGCCTTGGTGAGAAGACTTGCAGCAATGAGCACTTTCTTCTTCTGTCCTTCCGAATATTCTTCGATATTTTTTTCGAACTGCACTCTGTTCATATCAAGCTTTTTGAGAAGCGTGAGAAACAGGCTGTAATCCAGATCCTTTGCCTTTGCAAAATCCTTAAGGCTTCCCGTTAGTCCCGACGTATCCTGACTAACATATGATATCACAAGACCTGACGCCACCTCAAGCGTACCCGAAGTATATATCTTTGAAACATCAGATGTTTCTTCAGCATCAGCTGCCCTCAGGATTGCCTTGATCAGTGTCGATTTTCCGCATCCGTTTTCACCGGCCAGAAAGAGTATCTCTTCCTGCATCAATTGAAAGGAAATCTTATCCAGTACATTTTTTCCGTCTTCATATCCGAGTGAAAAATCCTTCATTTCAACCAGACATTTTTTGTGATGCGAAAGCGGCATAAGCTTCAGATCATCAACTGTTTCGATATCCTTCAGCAGTCCTTCCTTTTCTTCAATTTCTCTGTCGATACGCTTTTCGAAATTCTTGACTCTCGACTGCATTTTCTTGGTCTTTGCTCCGATATAAGCTCTGGTTGAAATATTTCTGTCATGCTCCTTGATCGGGTCAAAACCTATCTTTGTATTTTCATTTTTGTCAGCCCATCTGCCGGCTCTGTCTGCAGCAGATCTGAGCTTACCTATTTCCTTCATATGCTTCTCGTTTTCGGCGATCGCATATGCATCTGCTTTTGCTTTGTTATCCTGCCAGGTACTGAAGTTACCCGTTATCACTTCTATCGATTCACGATTCAGTACCAGCATATGATCCGACACCGCATCCAGCAGATTTCTGTCATGCGAAACAAGTATGAATCCTTTCTTGCCTGACAGATAATCTCTTATTATATCTCTTCCCTTCTTATCCAGATGATTCGTCGGCTCATCGATAAGCAGGAACTCGTTATCTCCCGAGAAAAGAACCGCGATCATAGTTTTGGTCCTTTCTCCCTGACTGAGTGTTCTGATCGGTCTATAGAGGACTTCAGGATCTACACCCAGACTGTTAAGCTCACAGATTATCCTCCAGCCTTCAACTCCCGGCTTCCAGATCTCACTCAGCTCATCCACTGTTTTATCCAGATCTTTTTCACTCACAGGGTAAGGGAAATAATCAAAATGCTTGTCCGTGGATATACTTCCCTCATACTCATACCCTCCCATAAGAAGTCTGAGAAATGTTGTCTTTCCTTTTCCGTTTCTTCCTATGAATCCCGTTTTCCAATCTGTATCTATAGAGAAAGAAACCTTATCGAAAATATTATCAAAGCTGCCTTCATATCCGAAGGTCAATTCCGAAACTCTTAGTAATGACATATAATTACCTCCTTGTAAAGCAAGACAGCACCGCAAGAATTAATCCTTGCGGTGCTGAAAAACCAAAGTAAGGCACTGATATGCCACATATTATTCGAATACACATATAGAATTATTTCTTGCATGGTGCAGCCTAAATAGAGCATAGCTCCGGTTAACTGCTAAACTTAAATTATCTGCAAGAAATATTTCTCATTGGTATCCTCCCTTTTGTCATAATCTTTTTGTAGTATAACGGGACAGTTCATAAAATGCAACTATTTTTTTACTGTCTTGAACACTATTTAATAATCAGCCCGATGACCTATACCTTTTTTACAAGCAGTTCGACCACAAAGCCATTATCATTATAATATTCTATTCCGCCTTTCTGTTTATCCATATAAAGCTTTACAAGATACATTCCGAGGCCGTAACCTGTTTTATCTCTTACATCACTTCCTCGATAATATTTCTCGGTAATAAGCGGCAGCTCTTCCTCCGGAACTCCCGGACCGTTGTCGCTGATCTTTATCTTTATATAATTTCCAGCCTCTTTATTCTCTGACTTACCGCCTTCAACCGTAATCTCACTGAAATTTACTCTTATATCGGTATCTGCATACTTGCGAGAATTGCCTATTATATTATCAATAACCTGCTCCATCCTGATCCTGTCTAAATATACAAGACATCGAGGTATATGATTCTCCAGAATTACATTTCCGGAATTTTCCGTTCGTCCAAGATATTCTTCGATAAGTGTCGAATTTTCTTCCTTTACGGAAACCTCAATCTTCTCAAGCTCTTCAAGTGTTGCATGAAATATATTGCTTACAAGCCCATCGATAAGATCTGCCTTCGAAGATATTATCTGAACCTTATCAAGCATATTGGAGGCATCCGGATTTCCTTCTTCTGCCTTCTTCATAAGCTGCATATCAAGCACCTCACATGCAGCCTTTATAGTAGCAACCGGGGTCTTGATATCATGACTGAGCGCTGCCACCAATTCCTTTCTGGCTTTCTCGGATTCAATTTCTCTTTCCCTCGATGCCCGAAGTGCTTCCCTCATCATATCAAAGCTTTCCGTAAATGTACCGAACAGATTCCTCTTATGTATCGGAAGCTCGATATCCAGATTGCCCTTTGCAATCTCCGAAGCGAATTCATTCATTTCATTAACAGGTTTTATAAGTGTAAAATATATTAAAAATATAAAGCAGCTTCCTACGATCAGAATCACTGTCCAAAATGTGATCACCAGCCGTTTGATCTCATTATTATCTTTTTCGTTTTCAGAATAATGATCATTCCAAACAACCTTACCGATGTACTCTCCATTAGGCGATAAGTCCAGTACCAGTGCCCCTTTGGAATAATAATCCGTAAGTTCGAGGCTGATATTTTCTGTTTTCAGAACAATATCACATTCATACTTTTTCTCAAGTTCTTCAATAGAAGCTCCTGCTTTATAATCATCACTCAATTCATAAAGCAGATCATTGAAGTAAACCATATCTCTCTCTTTATATTTCTTCTGTCCGAAGGTAACGAGAAAGATTACCAAGGCAGCTGCCATAAGCAGTATAAAAGCCGCAAGTATCTTACCAATCCATTTCATTTCTATGTCCTAATATTATGCCGACTGTTTCCGATTTATAGGATACGTTCTGACAGGATCCCGGTTTCTCAAAAAATAGAAATCAGATCAGCATAATTCAAGTATATATCCTGTTCCCCATATCGTCTTGATCATCTCCGGATCATTGGGGTTATCTTCGAGTTTCTCCCTAAGCTTTCTGATATGAACATTCAGAGTTGCATCTGAATAGAAGCTGTCACCCCATACTTCATCAAAAAGAGTTTCTTTTGAGACTATCGTATTCTTATGTTCATATAAGCATCTGAGTAAAGAAAACTCTTTAGCTTTCAGAGAAATTCTTTCTCCTTTAAGAACGGCAGACATGGTAGCCTCATCAAGACGAAGCAGATCGGAATCCTCCGAATCATCCTTTACAGCCGCTACAGTTTTTCCGCTTTCAGTCTTTTCTTTCAGAGCATTTAACTCTTCTACTTTCTTCAGGTTAACCCTTACCTTCGCTAGAAGAACCGATAAGCTGTAAGGCTTCTTTATATAATCATCTCCTCCGATACTGAGTGCGACAAGAACATCATCATCACTCTGTCTTGCACTTATAAAAAGAATCGGAAGATTATACTTTTCTCTTACTTTCCTGCATACCTCAAATCCACTGCCATCTCCGAGGTTGATATCGAGAAGCATGAGATCTACAGTGTTATCTTCCAAAAAACTATAGCATTCCTCAGAACTTCCGACATAAGCAGTACTAACATCAAACATCTGAAAATATTCAGCTGTCATTTTGGCGAGATCTGTCTCGTCATCAACTATCAGACACCTATAATGCATTTCTTCACCTTTTGTTTCAATATCTGTTATGTACCTTTTCACAGAAGCACATAATATCTTTCAGCTTAAGCTCCGTACCATCATCCAGGATTACTGTTCCGCTCATTTTGCCGAACACCTGATGCTGATCGGACACTATCACTTTATAATCAAGATTTGCTGCTCTGTCTAGAACAGGAATAAACTCTGTCTCAAACCTTCCGTCTGATGAAGTAATCTTCCACGGATCAGTATAACCGCTTTCCGGAATATGAAATGTTACATCATCCAGTTTATGAGCTATTCCATCATAAAAGATTACATTTTCGGAAGCTGCACTCGTATTACCGAATCCGTAACCGATATTGAATCCAAATGGTTTTCCGTCAATCTCGGAATTGCCCGATCCCCAGAACCATGTATTATCGTATGTCCATACACCGCGTCCCCAGTCGAGTGTTCCGAAATTCCGCGATGGATTAAACTCATATCTCTTATCACCGAGCTGCATATAACCCGATGCACGCATACAATTAATCTTCTGATTATAATAAAAATGTTTCTTCTTATCCCATGGTGTAGCGATCACTATTGTATCCATCTCGGGCTGTATAAGTGTGATGTCACATTTAAAGGTTTTACCCTCAAAGAAATCTTTAAACTGACATCTGATCCTTCTCATTCCCTGCTTCGCATCAAAACGCATCCGAAGTCTCTTATCGATATATTTCGAAACTCCTACTTTTGAAGTAAGCGGAAGCCGTGTCTTTCCCATAGGAAATGCATTCAGCACGGTTTCTGTATGTTCCCATGGCTTAAGACCGAACTCCAGAAGTGACACAGACTGAAGGCCTATATAACCATCATCCGAAATGGTAAATGCCGCTCCAAAACGATCACTCATTACTATATAGTAATCCCATTCTTTGAGTCGCCATTTGGGAGCCTTTATCATACTACGCTTATACTCCTGAACCATAGTCCTCGACCATCCGGGTTCTCTGAGATTTCCCGATTCATCCAGCAGCATTCCTGCTTCAGTCACTTCATGATTTCGCTCCATATCATACCCCTTTACGATCATTTACCACAGATACCTTCCGGTAAATAATTTATTAATCACTCTACTATGTCTATAAATCGATCAGATCGGTCGACTTAAGGACATCACTATATGTGTAATTAATCTTTCTGTCGACCTGATTATCATTTACTGCCACCTTGTATCTTCCGTTTTCAACCCGGTAATCATCTTCCTTTATATAAGTATCTCTCTCAAGAGAATTATGTATTTCTGCCCTGGTGTCTACGTTATGAAGCAGTACTTTCGAGTTCTCGTTATATCCGCCGAACATGATCGCTTTTTCTCCGGCTGATTCAACTCTTAAGGAAGCGAGACCAATATCAATGTCAGCACTTCCCTCCAAAGATCCTATACATGTTGATATATCTGCTCCGATAACGAATTCCGCAAATGAGTCATTCAGTTTAAAGCTTGTTGAAGCTTCACCTATAGAGCCTACTCCGACGAATTTTCTTCCGTCTCCGTTCACTTTAAAGAAACACTTTTCCATCTCGACTTTATTCGATCCGCTGATCGAACCTACCGCTGCACCCTCGGATACCGAAATATCTGTTTCAATCGAACAATTTCTTATCATTATTGATGAATCAGCATATAACGAACCCACTCCAACACAGTAGTTTCCGTTTATGTTTAACTGGTAAACTCCGCTCAATATGGATATATTTCCACCAAGTCCGGAGCCTATTCCGACTCCCGTTGTACCATTGCTCTTAATTGTAAGCTTTCCGTCCTGAAGAAATGTAATATCACCGTGTTTTGAATCCTTATTGTTTCCTATACCGAAATATTCCTGCGAGTCCACATCTATCAACAGATTTCCGTTACCTTCAAGTGCGAAACGTGCTGACTCCGGAACGAGTATTCCACCGTCGTGAAGTTCATTATGACCTTCTACTATGCATACTACATCTGATTTATCACCAAGTTCTATGACTGGTCTGTTCTTCAGATTCGACAGATATACATTTTCCAGAGTAATTCTTCCCTTATAACCGGCTTCTATACGGATATGCAGATTGGTCTGAAGTGAGGGCATTCCGACTATGGTAATATCCTTATAGACCATACCTTCCCGGCCGATAACAATATCCGTGCATTCATCCTTCTCAAGAGAAAGAAGTGATACCCTGTTTGTTTTTCCGGCAATATATATCCTCTTTGTCTTTCCGTCAATGCGTTCCTGCTGATAATCGCGTATTTCGTTTATTACATTTTCATCTATCTTTTCAAGGAAGAACGGCACCGGCTTAGCTGTATAGAAACCTTGTATCAGATCAACTCCGAGATGAATGACCATCCTCATTTCTTCCGTGGTTTCTACACCCTCTGCAAGCGCCTTGATTCCGCTGTCATGACAGAAGTTTATTATTTCTCTTACGAAATGCTGTTTCTGCGGTTTGTTCTGAATCTCACCCATAAGCGATCTGTCGATCTTGACGTAATCCGGCATATATCTGAGGAGATTATTTACATTGGAATATCCTGTTCCGTAATCATCAACCGCAACTTCTACATTTACTCTATGGAAGAATTCCTTGAGTCTGCCCAGATCATCATCTTTAAGCTCTGCCTCTTCGGTAAGCTCAACAACAACTGTGTTCGAATTCAGAGAAAGCTTCTTCTCTATCTCACTTTCATCCTTTACCCTGACTCCCGGAATACTGTTAATAAAGACCTTTGCATCACCGATCTTATCTTTATTCTTTTCTATTATCTCCAATACATTTTTAAAGGTTGCACTTTCAACATCGGAAAGCCTGTCCATCATTCCCGCATACTTTATGATTGTAAGGGGCGGTACATTTTTACTGGTATCGGATCTCATAAGTGCTTCATATGAATAAATACTTCCATCTACCGCACTTACGATCGGCTGGAAGAAATATCTGAGCTGGTTGCTGTCAAGTATATCTCTTACTGCTTCATAATCTTCCTTCTCTTCATCTGTAAGACTATCGTAAGCTGTCTCTGTCTTATCGAATTTTCCGACCTTGAGCTTATCAAGCTTATCCTTAGTTGCCTCAAGCTCGAGATACCTTCTCAGCGATTCGAAACCTCTGGATACCGTGCCGAGCCATTTTCTATATACCTCATCATAAACCCTCGCCTGATTCTTATAGCTCACTACCGCATATCCGAAGCAATAATCTTCATAGAAAACAGGATTGAAGAAATATACCGATGGCTTATCTCTTCCACGCGAAAGATCCGGCAGCATAAGAAAGCTGTCAAAGCTCTCATCAAGTCCTACCATATCATCCATATGGTCGGACGTATGTCTTATAGCATGTATCATCTTGCCCGGATAGCCTTCGTTTTTCGGAAGCGACTTACTGCCCGAAGCCATATATTTTACTCCGTTTACGAGCATCAGATTAAAACTGTCTGCACCCTTTATCTGATAAGCATACGAATAAACCGTACTTATATAATCCATTACACTTGTCTGATTAAGCAGGTTTTCGAACATTGTATTAAAGATAGACTCATAACCCTCTTCATAGATCACGGTATCCCACTCGGATCTCTTCATGCTCCAGGAAGGCATATTAATATCCTGGCATCCGCAGCTTTCGCCTATCACTATTCTTGCTTTACCTTCGAACTTCTTCAGCTCTTTGGAAGCAGCTATATCTAAAACGCATTCCAATGCATATCTTCCGAATTCTTCAGCCGGAGAAATGTATGAGGTCAGAGATTTCGGACTGGTCTGTCCTTCAGGTGCGGAATCGCAGCCCAGGACGATCATATCTTCCGGAACTTTTATGCCCTTTGAGAAAAGTGCCTTACAAAGACCGATCGCCATCTGATCATTCGCGCAAATCACAGCCTCCGGAAGCTTTTTACCACTTGCATACAAGTAATCAAGACACTGCTCACCGCTCTTATACCAGAAGTCACCCTCTATGATCCTGTCAGCAGGAACTGTAAGCCCATGCCTTTGCATTTCTTCCTCGAAAGCTGATTGTCTTTCCTTGGAATGCCTGTGCCATTTCTTACCTGTAAGAAATGCTATATCCTTACATCCATGAACCTCGATAAGATGTTTTGTAAGTTCGGCAACCGGAGTAAAACCGTCAATAAAAATACTCTGATAGTATTCACTTTCCTTATCAACTACTATTACAGGCCCCTTAAACTTCTCCTTCAGGCGTTTTTCAAGTTCTTCAGCTGCATTTGCAGTCTGTATAGTATCTTTAAGAATTACAATTCCATCAAAAAAATCAGGACGCGCAAGCGTGAAGATATTTGAATCACCTTTTTCACGCTCAACCGTATCCTGATACTTTTTAAACATGGCAAAAACACAGACGTCCATGTTATATTCAAATGCCGTCTTGGTAAAACCTGTTATAAACCTACTCTGAAAATATTCGTCAGGTTGTCCGACAAATAAAGCTAACCGCTTTCTGCTTTCTGCCATATACTTATTCTCCCCATAAGAATAGAGTAACTGCCGTTTATTTATTTTACCATTTTTAACATTTTCTTACCATATTTTTCTGCTTATTTACGAGAAAAAAGCAATATATATAATCTATTTTATAAAGCCTGCATTTTTAAGAAACCTCACTTCCATTTTTAGAAACATCACACAAAACCTGTTCGTTTGTGTGAGGCTTCAATCTGTCAATCCTCATTGATCATCTCAACCGGATGAAGGCGTCTTACCTTGAGTCCCGATAAACATGATGCAGCAAGAGCCACCGCAAGTATGCCCACTGCCGAAATAAACATCCAGGTTATCGAAATATTAAAATCAACATGCTTTATGCTGAAGAGTGAGAATATAAGTAACGTCAGCTTTGATCCAAGAAACTGTGACAGCGCAGTACCTATTATCACTCCGAGCAGTATAGCCGGTACATTTGACATCATAATCTCCGCAATAAGCTGTCCTGATGTCATGCCAAGCGCCTTGCTGATTCCCATGCCTCTCCATTCCTTAACTATCTTTGCTCTGATAACCAGTGACTCCACGAATAATACTATAAGTACAGTTACAAGTGCGATCACTATGCAGATTGCCTTCATTGCTACAGTGACTATTCCCATTGTCTCTTCCATCTGCTTTGACAGATCTATTATATTGAAGCTGCCTTCATGTCTTTCATCTATTATATCTACTTCCTTCTTCAGCTCATCATAGGTTATGCTTCCGTCAGTTGTTATTATGCTCTCGTACATTTTCGAGCCGGTTATGATCCGTTCTCCTGCCTCTTCAGACATATATATGCCTCTGCCCATGCTGTCCATTCTCTGGTAGATTCCCGTCACGATATAATCAGCCTTTTTCTCACCGAATCCGATCTCTACAACATCACCGCATTTTACTCCCAGATCTTCCGACACACCGTTCGTTATCAGAATCTCATTATCATGCTTTGCTTTTCTTCCATCTATCAAAGTAAGGTTAGTAGTATTCTCAATATCATCCATGATAAATGATTTTACACTCTGATCCTTATCTCCGTAACTTATATTCAGATCCAGGGAATAAAATGAAAGAACATTTTGAACGCCTTTAATCTCTCGGAGTTCACCGCCTATATCCTCCTGCGACATAACGTCCATCATTCCGTTTTCAAATCCCAGAATATCTATAACCTTGCCCGGATCCTCACCGAAGTTTTCATACATCCCGAACCCTATCAGTGCTGATACTGTCAGTATTGCAACGATTATTACCATTACTATATTTCTTCCGAATCCGCCAAATGTATCCTTAAGAGACACAACCATCGGAATCGGAAGCGGCGTTCTCTCAAATGTAAAATAGTTTTTCTTATAATTATGTGTAGTTAATCCGCCTCTTAAAGCATCCAGCACCGAAACCTTCTTATAAGTTCTGCTGCTGATCCTGCTTACCAAAAGTATTACAGCTGTAGGGATAACTATAGTCATTGCCGCAACCGGTATATTCGCCGGCTGATTCCACTCCACACCTGCCGCAAGCTCCATTACTGCTGCGAATTTATCAAATGTGCATATTGCCAATACTGTTCCGAAAACAGCTCCCAAAGCTGCGACCAGCATTACCTGAAATGACATCGCCCCTCTGAGTTCTCTTACTGTATATCCGCTTGCTTCAAGTATTCCCGTATTCTTCATATTTCTCTGTATGAAATTACTGATACTGAAGGAAATGATCACAACTGAGATCACTATTATGACTACTGCAAAAAGCATAATGATCGACATTATTATAAGAGGAACAAACTGTGATCCGCCTCTCATCATCTGCCAGTTAACGCACAGATAATCTGTATATGCTTTCTCCGGATGCTCTTCAATATAAGGTTTAAGAAGTTCCTTATAACTGTCTGTTATCTCCTTCTCCAGATTCAGAGTCGAATAATCCTTTGTAAGATATGACTCATCCATCACACCCTTATTTTCATAATATGATTCAACTAATCCCGGATTTTCCTCTTTCAGCTTTTCGGTCATTTTTTCTGATATAAATACATAATAAACCGTAATATTCACCGACGAACTGAAGTACGGGTCTGATACATATCCCGCAACATTAAAGTCATAAACATTATCTCCAATTTTTATATTCATAGTATCTCCGACCTTATAGGTACTCTGAACATAATAAGGAAGCAGAATATCATTATCGTTATACTTTGCCCCTTCAGGCAGATCATGCTCATACTTTGGTTTATCAGCCATGCTATGGACTATAAACTGGTACTGGCCATAATTCTCATCCTTTGCGTTCTTATGATCAACATTCATCATAAGACACGGTGTACTTTCAAAATCTATTATGTATCTATGTCCGCGCACTGCTTTCTCTATACATTCGAGTTCTTCTTCGGAAGCATGACTGTACAGAATAAAATGTGCTCCGTCACTCTCTTCAAATCTGCTGTCATATACCTTACCTAAACCCAAAATGGCAGATCCCGCATCAAATATCAGGAATGCTGCGATCATTGTAAGTAAGAAGAGGGTTATCATATCGCCCTTCTGCTTTTTTATATTGTTTTTAGCGATCATAAATAATCTATACATAACTTTACCATCCCATTTTCTGTAAGAAATCTTTTAATCTTCTGTTTCTTTCCAGAGCCTCATCCTTCTTTGGATTACTGTCATCCTTATAATCACCTGCATATTCTCCGAGATATATCTCATCAGCTATAACTCCGTCCGCCAGATATATGACTCTGTTTCCTCTCTCTGCCGCACTCAGTGTATGTGTTACCATTACGATACTCTGTCCTTCATTATTCAGATCCGAAAGGATGCTCAGCACATTTTCGGTATTCTGAGAATTAAGTGCTCCTGTAGGTTCATCGGCAAAAAGTATTTCAGGATCGTTGATGACGCCTCTAACAACCGCAACTCTCTGCTGCTGTCCACCTGAAAGCTGTGTCGGGAATTTTCTTGAATCTCTTTCACTGATCTCAACCTTCTCAAGAAGTTTCTTCGCCTTAGCCGCAAGGGCATGTCTATCCTTGGATCTGAGAAGTCCCGTTATCATAACATTATCAAGTGCACTCATTGAATCATTCAGATAATTCTGCTGAAATACAAAGCCTGCATGATTTCTTCTGAAAAGAGCGAGCTTATCGTTTGAAAACTTGGATATCTCAATTCCTTTATCTGTATCACTGTATTTTTCATCCTTTTCTGCATTTTTCGACTTACCTGTCTTCCCGGTTTCTTCTACATAATATGTAACTGTTCCGAGCGAAGGTCTGTCCATTCCTGAAAGAGCATAAAGCAGTGTACTCTTGCCCGATCCGGAATTTCCCATTATCACGGTAAAGTCTCCTTTATATATAGAAAGATTCAGATTCTTCAGAACATGCTGCTGTACTGATTCATTAGAAAATGTTTTCGTCAGGTCCTTTGCAGTAAGAATCACTTTCTTATTATCCATTTTTTCGGATTTCTTTTTTGTTACGTTCTTACTTTCTGATATTCGCGAATCCACTTTTGATTTATTATTTCTTTTTTCCTTCATTTCAATACTCCTGTTTGTATTTTGTAAATAACGAAATCATCAAATATGATTTTTCAATTTACATATATCTTTCAACTTGTTATCCGAAGTATACAATAATCTATAATGATAAATCTTTATCCAACACCTGTTTAATCCTTAAATAATTCTAAATTATCATCTGCTTTCATCCTCTCATTATATATTTTTGTTTTATCTATTTTGAACATGGCTAATTTCACAGAATAGACACAAAATTTGTCCGATATCAAAAAAAACGCCGATTTTTCTGATGTTTTGTCTATATTGAATAAAAAATCGAATTTTTCCGTTTTGTCATTTTTTGTGCAGTTTGTATATTATCATGATTGTTTTTGACAATTCCTACAAAGATGATCAGAAAAGCAATTTTCGTCAAACAAATAGCAATTTTCGAAAAGCAAAGATAAAAACTTCGTGATAAACTTCGGTCTCGAAATGACGAAAAGAAATAAGGGAGGAATTAAGAAATGAAGAAAAGTTTTGTAAAGACAGTTTGCGGTATTGTTTTAGCAGGTGCTATGCTTGCAGCTACAGGATGCGGAAATACATCATCTTCTGCTTCTGCAAATAACTCAACAACTGTTGTTGAAGAATCAAACGGTGAACAGTTCGAGGCAACATCACTTGAAGCAAATCAGGTAATGATCCTTGGAAAAGTTCTTGACATTCCTTTTAATTATAGCAAAATATCAAAGCAGCTTTCTCTTAGAGAAGAGATGACAGAGAAGTTCAACGTAAAGGTTCCTGCAAGAGGAACACTCGGAAATGTATTCCTTGATGTTGCAGGTTATGAAGGATCATACGTTGAAGTAACTCTTCAGAACACATATACAACAGATGAGCTTCCAAAGCTCTGTAACGTATCAGCTATCAAGGTTTCAGCAGAGCATTGTCCTGCAAACGTTGTAACTCTTCCTTCAGGAATCACAATCGGTTCATCAGCATATCAGATCACAGGTCAGTATGGCGATCCTGATAAGACAATCGATGAGAAGACAGGCTTCCAGTATGTTTATGAAGTAGGTGATGTTACATATACATTTGCTTTCGATACAGATAAGGACGGCTTACAGGCAATTGAAATCGTTTACTCAGGAAACTAAGATTTTTCTGTAATATATATTTTCTAGTTCTACCAACATAACGGAAAACCGCAGCAGTGAACCTGCTGCGGTTTTTCTTTTATTTCATGATTATTTATTTGATCTATCAGCCTTATACTATGCAGCCTCACAGAATTAAAAATTCACATATGAAGCTGCAGGCTGTCAATTTCCGAAATGCAGTACATTCAGTAAAAGAATCCAGCTGAGACCGTAATATGTAACAACCGCTACAAGGTCGTTTACAGTCGTAATAAGCGGTCCTGATGCAACAGCCGGGTCAACCTTTATCCGCTTGAAGAAAAGCGGTATAAGCGTTCCTACGGCACTTGAAATCACCATTGCGATAACAAGGGATACTCCGATGCATCCTGATACTGCAAATGCAAAGAACCAGGAATTATTCTTAAATATATAAATATATAAACCGACTAATACAAAGGATATCGTTCCCAGAAGCAGTCCGTTACATAGACCGACTCGCATTTCCTTCAGAACCAGATGTCCCTTCTGACCGAATGTCAGATTTTCATCCATTAACACCCTGATAGTAACAGCCAGAGACTGTGTTCCGACGTTACCGGCCATGTCAAGTATAAGCGATTGAAATGCCATGATAAGTGTAAGTGATGCAACAACCTTATCAAATACAGCTACAACGCTTGATACGACCATACCAAGTACAAGAAGTATCAGAAGCCACGGAAGCCTCTTCTTCATACTCTGATTAAGAGGTTCCTTCAGATCTTCCTCCGCAATAAGGCCAGCAAACATGGCATAATCCTCACCCATCTCATCATCTACAACTTCGATGATACTCTGTGAAGTGATGATACCCAGAAATTTATTCATATTATCAAGGACCGGAATATAGCTCTCCGAATAATCCTTCAGCTTTTCAATACAGTCATCGATAGACTCATTTGCATATACATATGGGAAGGATGTAACTATAAGCTCCTCCAGCGGAACTGTATTCCTTGCAATTATAAGATCTTTAAGATCTATCGCTCCGTAAAATTCTTCATTCTCATCAACTACAAATATAGTTGAAATGTTATCATTATCCTCTGCCTGATTCACCAGCGCTGTCATAGCCTGTTTAACCGTCAGATTTTCGCGGATAACGATACAATTTGTTGTCATATGACTACCGATCTCATCCTCGTCGAAGGAAGCAATCAATCTGATTTCCTTCTGTACTTCGGGATTGATCGAATCAATAATAAGTGTTCTCTTCTCCTTCTCAATCAGATGAAGAACATTTGCCGCAGTATCGGTCTCCATCTCGGATACAACCGATGCAGCCTTTCTGATATCCATCTCGTTCAGATATTCCGCAGCTTCATCCTCTTCGAAATATTCGAATATTTCCGCAAGCATGTCAGATCTGCAGATCCTGAACATTTTCTTACGCTCCTGAGCGGTAAGCACAGAAAAAACGCCGGCAATATCATTGCCATGGTAATCCTCAAGCTTACTCATCAAAATCTTGGGAGCATTATTACTTCTTATGATCTCGAGAATTTCAGCCTCATAATCAGGCTTGATAGAAGAAACGTCACTTTCCGATAAAGTGTTTTCGATAATCTCGTTTTCCATCTCTCGCCTCCGATATTTTTTTGATATACGGCCATAGCCGCAATTCAGTATGGAAGCCAGATGAACAAACTCTGAAATGTAAAAAGCCCGTATCTGAATCGGTCAGATACGGGCAGTTATATCATGAAAAATCAGCAAACAGAATGAGCATGTATCAGTACATGGTCATCATCTGCTGTATTAAACATTTCCGCTCGCCCGTCTGACCCATGACTGTCACCGCTAACCATTCTGTCACCTCCTTTATAGTGGATTTCTATGCATAAATATCATGCCTATTTATTATCACACCTTAACATTAGGATGTCAATCAGAATGTCATTTTTACATCATTTCTCTTCTCTGCATCTGCTTCGAAAAATGCCTTCTGTGTTGCACCGATCATTCCCGCAATAATGCTGTTAGGGAATGTAATGATCTTTTTGTTGTATGCTGTTACATTTGAATTATAAAGTCTGCGAGCTGCCTGAAGATGCTCTTCAACATCAGCAATACTTCTCTGAAGTTCAATGAAATTGTTGCTTGACTTAAGCTCCGGATAATTCTCTGCAAGAATACGGATATCTCTGCTTAAATCATTCATCTTTCTGTTTGCTTCATTTCTTTCATTCATTGACATTCCGGAACGAAGACGGATGATATTTGCAAGAGTTTCCTTCTCATAATTCATATATCCCTTAGCAACATCAAGCATCTTTGTAAGCACATCATATCTCTTTGTAAGCGCTACATCGATTCCGGATAAAGCTTCCGATACCTTGATATCAGAAACCTTGATACTGTTTCTTACTCCTATTCCCCAGAAAACAGGAATAAAGATTATAACCAAAACCACAATTAAAATCATAATTAAACTTGACATAATAAAATCCTCCTTTAAATACTTTTAAACTACTTTGTAATAATCATCTGCATTATAATTATCATTACGTTCCGCATTCTCTATACTATCAATTACTCCGCTGCTTACTGCAGCCAGGTTATTCAAGTTATTCATGTTATTCAGATTAACTCTGTTACCGCTGTTTGCTGCAGCATAATTATTGTTATTTACATTTATATTATTTGCATAACCCGGATTAGCGTTAGCATAGAGGCCTCTGATCATAACGATTATATTTTTGATATCATTAATATCATTCTGTACCTTCTGCATTTCCTCTGGATAATTGATTTTTGAAAATACACTCTGTGGATCAAACGCATTATGAAACTGCTCATTTAAACCTACAAATACTTTATTTCCAACGATACTGATAGCCATATTTCTGTATCTTGTTGTAAGAGCCATCATATCTTCCATGAAGTGAGGTGTAAGAAGATAAAATGCATCATGCGGATTAAGTGCAAAAACATCGAATCTGTTATTGAATTCAACGCCTTCCATTTCAACTTTTTCCGGTCTTGCATACCCTTGCGCCTTGCCTCTGTATCTGAATGCATCAGTGAACATCTGCACAGAACTTACAAACTTATCCGGAAAATCAAAAACCAGCATCCTTCCTCTGAAATATGTAATAGTATGTGTCGACTTTCCGGTACTTACAACCATCTGAACAGTTACATCAGCCGATTCAAACGGAATTCCGTCAAACGTAGCTCTGAGATAATCTTCGGAATGGAATCTGTTTCCCATCATACATAGTCCAAAGCTTTTAACTGCATGCTCGTAAAAACCACTTTTCCAGTCATATTGAACATTAGCAAAATTCTCAACAAGCTTTCTCTTAACAAAAAGCTCCTTGTATTTTTTCTTAAAGTTCCAAGTCGCATTACAGATCAAAACTGCTCCGGCGCCTGCTGCGAGAAATGCTAAAAACAGAACAAATCCTCCGAATCCTGAGCCACTTCTCGTAACCATACTAAACATAAATATAAACAAAACCAGTCCGCCGATTATAAGTATTGTACCTGTAATAGCTCTTGATCTGCCTAAATCAAACTCATCCATCTTTTTATACAGCAAAGGATCATTATTATTTGAACCGTTAAATCCCTGAACACCCAACCTTCTCACCTCCTTTCTCAGCAACATGTTAAGGAACAAAGGTCATTACGGAGCTTTTTTTGAAACCTCTGTTTCCTACAAAAAAAAGCGAAACCCATTTGCAGCCGTTTAAACCACAAATTAGTCTCGCTTATTATTCACACTCCGGATCGGCTGTTTCCGATCGTACTGACGAATATGTGACCATGATCTGAACCACTGTTCTTAATCACGTTCGCTACTCCCTAACTTATATGCCATGATATTATCATAGGCCCATTCCCTTGTCAAGATAAATCGGGCTCTTCTTAACGATGGTAAATCGGGCTCTGTTCCGCAATGGATCAGATGTAACATTGGCAATAGATCAGACAATTCAGCACAATGATTTTATTATTCACGTGTAAATACTATTTTATCAAGTCCGATAGATTTCATCTCCGGATCATCAATACTGATGGTTATGGTCTTGTTGCTATGATCATAAGTACCACGTTCTCCGTCGTGCATACCTGAATCGAATGTTACACTGGAGCCGAAAAAGCTTATGGATCCACTTCCTGAATCCTCATAAATCATTTCACCCTTAAGAGCCACAGCCATATATATTGTATAGGTTCCGCCGGTTACTGTGAGTGTACATTCACACTTCATCCCGGAAACCTGAGGACTACCACCGAGTCCCATTGAATCAATATAATCATTAAATGCTCTCTCCAGGTCATCTGACCTGTAAACTCCGTCCTTGTTGGCAAAGAATCCTGTTCTGGCCATAATCATACAGATTATAACTACTACCAGTGCCAGAAGTCCGCCTATTATAAGTCTATATGTCTTCTTATCAAGACTTCTGCCACTGTTCTCCAATATCGTTGCATTGTTATTAGGATCACCGTATCTGTCAGCATAGTATGACGGGGCAGCACCACCTCCATACTGTCCGCCTCCATAAGAAGGCTGAATCTTTTTAATCTGTTCTCCGCATATAAAACAGCTTTCCGAACCGTCCGGAATTTCACTTCCACATGATGGACAAATCATTTTTTTACCTCCACACAATTTAAAATTCTTTAAAGCCCCAATTGCACTTCACACATTTAAAATAATACCATAATCGGATAATCAAAATCAATCAAATCACTGCAAATTGGATTCTTTTCTCGCCTTATGCCATCTGAATACCGCTACTCCGATTATAATAATATATCCTATTATACTGAGTGTAACCGGTATTTCTCCAAGGAAAAGGATTCCCCACAAAGCTGCGAAAAGGACCTGAGTATAGTCAAACACAGAAATATCCTTCGCCGGTGCACATTTATAAGCCGATGTGATCCCGAATTGTCCGACTGCAGCCGAAAGTCCTGCCAGAATAAGAAAGATAAGCTGTTTCGGCTCCATATGATGATAATCGAAGATAAGCGCCGGAAGTGAAACAAGACATGAGAAAAGAGAAAAGCATAATACTATTATGGCAGTCTTTTCTCCCTTTTTTCCGAGTTTTCTGACAAATACATAAGCTGTTCCCGCACCAAATCCACCATATAATCCCGAAAGTGCCGGTATAAGCTGAAGATTCGTTCCTGATGGTCTGATGATAAAGAGTGCTCCGATAAATGCTATTATCGTTGCCCATACGTCCGTCTTCGTAGGTTTTTCTTTAAGAATCGGTATTGAGAGAATTATTGCGAAAAAAGGTGAAAGCTTGTTTAGCATATTTGCATCGGATAGATCAAGCCTTCCGATTGCATAGAAATTAGCGATCACACCCGATGTACCAAAGACACACCTCATAAGAATATCAAATCGGTTCCCCTTCGCAACATAAAACCTGTCTTTATTTTTTATCATTGTCAACGCCGCTATAACAAGAGCAACCGCATTTCTGAAGAATACCTTCTGCATAGTCGGAAGGTCCCCCGACAGTTTTACAAAAAATGTCATAAACGAGAAGCCTATTGCCGCTGCGATTATATACATTATTCCTTTTACATGATTATTCGTACGTATTTCTTTCATATAATGCTTCTTTCTTTTATAGCTGTTATTTACCACATAACAAGCATCATTTCCGAACCTCTTTCACCAATTACACAAGGATAATCATTTTACCCCGATTAGTCAAGTAAACCAGTATTGTAGAATTTAAAAGTGTTGCCACTATATGTTCATTCTGTTATACTGTTACGGGCTGAAAACCGGATATAAATTCCTGTCTTGTTACAGTCAGATATTCTGTAATGATCAATGATACGGAAGCTTATATCTATTACATATATACAGGAGGAATGATCAATGGGTATGAATGTTGCATGTCTCGATCTCGAGGGAGTTCTTGTTCCGGAAATCTGGATAGCTTTTTCCGAAGCAAGCGGTATTCCGGAATTAAGGAAGACTACAAGAGATGAACCCGACTATGATAAATTAATGAATTGGAGAATCGGAATTCTCAAGGAGCACGGACTCGGACTTAAGGAGATTCAGGATACTATCGCAACTGTAGATCCGCTTCCGGGTGCAAAGGAATTCCTTGATGAATTAAGGAGTGTTACTCAGACAATCATCATCAGCGATACATTTGAACAGTTTGCTAAACCTCTTATGGTAAAGCTTGGAATGCCTACACTTTTCTGCAATACACTTGAGGTTGCTGAAGACGGAACGATCACAGGCTATAAGATGCGCTGCGAAAAGTCAAAGCTTACAACTGTACGTGCACTTCAGAGCTGTGGTTTTGATACTATCGCTACGGGCGACAGCTTCAACGATCTTGCAATGATCGAAGCAAGCAAGGCCGGCTTCCTTTTCAGAACAACCGAAGCCATCAAGAAAGACTATTCACAGTTTCCTGCTTATGAAACATATGATGAACTGCTGGCTGCATTCAAAGGAGCTCTGTAATTATTTAATCTGAATACATTAAGCGAATGCTTAGAAATACAATACCCCCAGAAACTCAGAACCGTATTTCCTATGTTTCTAGAATTCATTCACGGTATTTTTCTGAAAAAGCACTCAAACTCGCTGCGCTCAGACAGTGAGCTGCTTTTTCGAAAAATATCCGTTCATTCATTAAGAAACATAACGGAAATACTAAATTCGTTTCTTGGGGGTATTGTATTTCTAAGCTGTTATTTTCAAATTTTATCAGATTAAATAATGTCCATCGCTTCCCGAATTGTAGAAACCGGGATTATCTCTATATCACTGATGCTTTCGAGCTCGGAATTCATATTTGATTTCGGGATCATCGCTCTCTTATATCCCATCTTCGCCGCCTCGCGAACTCTCTGTCCGCAGGATCTCACTCCTCTGATTTCTCCGGCAAGACCAACCTCACCTATAATCACAAGATCATCTCCCACAGCTCTGTCACGAAAACTCGAAGTAATCGCACATATTATACCAAGATCTGTCGAAGGCTCTGCAACCTTCATTCCACCTGCTATATTCACATAGCAGTCACATCCCGAAAGTGATATTCCGCCTCTTTTCTCAAGCACAGCTATCAAAAGATTAACTCTGTTATAGTCCACTCCGACAGCAGTACGTCTCGGCATATTAAAGCTGGAATCGGCACAAAGTGCCTGAAGCTCTACGAGAATTGCTCTGGTGCCTTCAATAGTACTTACTACCACAGATCCCGAAGCACCTGCAGGTCTTCCGTTCAGGAACATCTGCGACGGGTTTGAAACGCCCTCAAGTCCCTTGTCGGTCATATTGAATACACCGACCTCATTCGTCGAACCGAATCTGTTCTTCTCGGCACGCAGAAGTCTGAAGCCCGCACTGTCATCGCCCTCAAAGTAAAGCACGCAGTCAACCATATGTTCAAGAGTTCTCGGTCCTGCAACCGTTCCCTCTTTTGTAACATGACCGACTATAAAGACAGCTACACCGAGTCTTTTAGACAGCTGAAGCATCCTCGAGGTCACTTCTCTTACCTGAGTTATGGTTCCCGGTGCAGAATCTACACCCGGTGCTTCCATAGTCTGTATGGAATCGATTATCACCACATCAGATTTACATTCCTCTATAGCAGCCTCTATGTTGTCGATATCGTTATCGCTCATAATGAGAAGTCTGTCATCATAAGCACCGAGCCTGACGCCTCTCATCTTTATCTGTGACAGGGATTCTTCACCTGAAACATACAGAACTCCCGCATTCTTCTCTACCAGATTGCGGCACATTTCCAGAAGCAGTGTCGACTTTCCTATTCCCGGAGCGCCGCCTACAAGAACCAGTGAGCCCTTGACTATTCCGCCGCCAAGCACTCTGTCCAATTCTCCGATTCCTGTCATTATACGTGTTTCTTCTGCCGAAGAAATTTCCTTTATACTTGAAGGCTTCGGTCGTTCCATAACACTGACTGTTTTGGAGCCTCTGACAGGTTTAACCTCCTGCTCAACAAAGGTATTCCACTCTTTACATCCGGGACACTGACCAAGCCATCTGCCGGATTCATATCCACATTCCTTGCAGAAAAAGATTTTCTTCTCTTTTGCCATAATTTAGTTTTTCTCTACAGTGATATCAACCGCTTCCTTATTCTCAAGCTCTACAGAAAGAACAAGCTTTCCGCCGAGATTTGTCTTCATCTTGCCGACATTAACGTCATTAACAAAAACCTTATATTCTGTTTCAGGTTCAAGCTCGAGTGTTATCTGTGCATCTCTGTCACCCTCTACACTCATCACAACCTTCTCACCGTTTGTCATAAAGCCGTGAACAGCTGTTCCCGGAACAGACTCATAAACGAAAAGTCCATTCTTCTCAAGCTTTGTAATTTCATTAAAGGTCTTTATCTTATAGCTGTCTCCGTTATAGTCAAAACCATCCTTCTTAGTCTTAGTGGTAAGCTCATAGTTACCGAAACTAAGTGATCCATTTTCTTCCTCACGGATAAGCTCCTCAATTACTGCCATTTTTTAATACCTCCTAAAGCATTTACACATTATTATTTCTTTGCAAAAACCACTTCTTCATTTTTTACTGATATTGTAACATTATCACCTTCGCCAAATTCACCTTCGAGAATCTTCTCTGACATCGGATCCTCGATATAAGTCTGAATCGCCCTCTTAAGCGGACGTGCACCGAATTTTCTGTCGTATCCCTTCTTGAAAATGTAATCCTTCACCTTCGCTCCGAAGCTGATATGGATGTCCATATTCTTAGCAGCTCTCTGCTTCATTTCTTTAAGAAGAAGACCTGCTATATCTTTGACATTCTTATCGGTAAGCGATCTGAATACTATTATCTCATCAAGTCTGTTAAGGAATTCAGGTTTAAAGAGACGTTTAACCTCTTCCATAACACTGTCCTTCATTTTACTATGCTCATTCTCGAGATTATCTTCACCTGTTGAAAAACCGAGAGTCTTCGGTTCAACTATCTTCTGTGCTCCAATGTTTGAAGTCATAATGATGATCGTATTCTTGAAGTCTACACGTCTTCCCTTTGAATCCGTGATAACACCGTCATCAAGCACCTGAAGCAGAACATTGAAAACATCCGGATGTGCCTTCTCAATCTCATCAAAGAGAATAACACTGTATGGATTCTGTCTGACTCTGTCCGAAAGCTGTCCTCCCTCGTCATAACCGACATAACCCGGAGGGGATCCGATCATTTTGGATACGCTGTGCTTCTCCATATATTCCGACATATCCACACGGATCATGTTCTTCTCATCTCCGAAAAGAGCCTCGGCAAGAGCCTTTGAGAGCTCTGTCTTACCGACACCGGTAGGTCCCAGAAACAGGAAAGATCCAATAGGTCTCTTCGGATCCTTAAGTCCGACACGGCTTCTCTTTATAGACTTTGAAACCGCCGAAACAGCCTCATCCTGACCTACTATCCTCTTATGAAGTATATCTTCCATCTTAAGGAGCTTCTGCTGCTCACTCTGCGATATTTTAGCAACAGGAACTTTTGTCCATACGGATACTATTTCGGCCACATCCTCAGGCTCAACAGTAAGCACCTCAGCTTCCTTTAACTTCTTCTTTTTCCGTTCATTCGCTGCAGCCTTCTTCAGCATCTCATGCCTCAGCTCATTTGCTGCCTCATAGTCGCCGTCAGCGAGTGCATCGGTAATAAGCTTCTCATAATCCGGCTCGATCTTTTCTCCATCCTTAAACTTCTTAAATGCACCGGAGAAAACTCTGAGTTTCTTCTTAGAAGCTGCTTCATCAATAAGATCGATCGCTTTATCAGGCTGGAACCTGTCATTGATATATCTCGTTGAATAATCAACTGCAGCAACTATTGCCTCATCGGATATCTTAACCTCATGAAATTCCTCATATCGGTTCACAATGCCGCGAAGAATCGCTGTGGTCTCTTCTCTGGTCGGTTCATCTATATTAACCGGCTGAAATCTTCTTTCAAGTGCCGCATCCTTCTCTATATGCTTTCTGTACTCAGCAAGAGTTGTTGCTCCGATAACGCGGATTTCACCTCTTGAAAGCGCAGGCTTAAGGATATTGGAAGCATCTGTCGTTCCCTCTGCTCCTCCTGCACCGATTATTGAATGCAGCTCATCTATAAAGATAATTATATTATCATTTCTCTTAACTTCATTAATGAGATTTCTTATTCTTTCTTCGAAATCTCCTCTGTATCTGGAACCTGCTACCATTCCGGATATGTCAAGCTGATAGATTTTCTTATTTCTCATATCCTCAGGTACATTTCCGTCTGCAATAAGAAGTGCAAGTCCTTCAACAACTGCGGTCTTTCCGACACCCGGTTCACCTACAAGACATACATTATTCTTCATACGTCTCGACAGAATCTGCATCACTCTGAGAATCTCATCACGCCTTCCGATAACAGGGTCCAGCTTGCCCCTCTCAGCTTCTCTGGACATGTTTCTTGCATATCTGTCCAGCATAGGGGTTGCTGTTGCTCCGTTTGCTTTACCGGATTTAAAGAGCTTAAAATCCTGTTCTGCAAAACGTCGGCCAAGGCCGCAGCTTCTTATAATATCCTTATACATTTTCTCTGTATCAAGATTTATGGATTCTATAAGCTTATAAGCAGCGCAGTCCTTATTCTTCAGAATTGCAAGCAGAATATGCCCGGTACCGACCACTGTCGCACCGAGCCTCTTGGATTCTGTATATGCATCCTCAATTATCTTCTCGAGCTTTGAGGAGTACTTCTTATTCCCGTCCTTTACATCCCTGTCTTCAGGATCATACACGAGTCTTATCATATCCATAAGATTATCCGGCTTCATACCGGCCCCTGTAAGAATCCTGTAGGCTACACCCTTATGATAGGTGCTGAGTGCAAACAGAAGATGCTGGGATTCGACATTTCTGTTCTTCATTTTCTTTGCAGCAGCTTCTGCCTCATAAAGAACCTTGACCAGAACGTCGGAAAACTTGTATTCTTTATTGCTCATCTATAGCCTTTCCTATATCATGTCGCATGTATTTGTTTTCAAAATCAACCCATTCGGTTGCCTTATATGCATTCGCTCTTGCTTCGAAAAGATCCTTTCCGAGAGCTGTGATACCGATAACGCGTCCGCCGTTAGTAACAATCTTACCTTCATCATTGAACTTTGAACCTGAGTGGAACGCGAAATATCCGTCCTTATCCTTGAAGTTCTCAAGGCCCTTCATCTCAAAGCCCTTCTCATAGCTTACAGGATAACCGTCTGATGCAAGCATAACGCAGACAGCTGCATTGTCCTCAAACTCAAGCTCGATCTGATCGAGTGTTCCGTCAGCACAAGCTTCAAAAACATCCATGATATCATTCTTAAGTCTTGGGATAACAACCTGAGCCTCAGGATCACCGAAACGTGCATTGTACTCAACTACCTTCGGTCCGTTTGGTGTAAGCATGAGTCCGCAGTAAAGAACTCCCTTGAAAGGACGTCCTTCTGCAGCCATTGCATCTATCGTTGGCTGATAGATATTCTTAAAGCAGAACTCATCAATATCCTTTGTATAGAACGGACTTGGAGAAAATGTACCCATACCTCCTGTGTTAAGACCTGTATCTCCGTCTCCTGCACGCTTATGATCCTGTGCAGAAGTCATAGGACGGATCGTCTTTCCATCGCTGAAGCACAGAACCGATACTTCTCTTCCTGTCATAAACTCTTCGATGACAACCTTGTTTCCGGCAGAACCGAATTTAGAGTCGATCATCATTTCCTTAATGCCTTCCTTAGCCTCTTCAAGTGTCTGGCAGATAAGAACTCCCTTTCCGAGAGCAAGTCCGTCAGCCTTAAGAACATAAGGTGCATCAATTGTCTCAAGGTACTTCATAGCTTCATCCGCATCTGTGAATGTCTCGTACGCAGCCGAAGGAATGTTGTACTTCTTCATAAGATCCTTGGAGAATGCCTTAGAAGCTTCTATGATAGCAGCATTCTTTCTAGGTCCGAATGTCTTAAATCCCGCATCAAGAAATGCATCAGCAACACCTGCTGCAAGAGGATCATCCGGTCCTACAACTACGAAATCTATTTCCTTTTCTTTAGCAAAAGCAACAAGCTTCTCACTGTCCATAGCTGAAATATCTACGCACTCAGCAAGCTCTGCAATTCCGGCATTTCCCGGTGCAGCATAAATCTTATCTACTCTGGGACTCTTCGCAACTGCCCAGGTAATCGCATGTTCTCTTCCACCGCCGCCAACTATAAGTACTTTCATAGTTTCTCCTTTATATATATAATCTTATTCTCCGTATTTAACTTCACCTTTTGCAATCATATCAATTGCTTTCGGAAGTATGATCCATTCAGCCTGTTCCATAACTCTTCTCTGGAGTACTTCAGGTGTATCTCCCGGAAGAACTTCTACTGCCTTCTGAAGAATTATCGGGCCTGTATCTGTTCCTGCATCAACAAAATGTACCGTAGCTCCTGTAATCTTTACTCCTCTTGCAAGAACTGCTTCATGTACTTTAAGTCCATAATAACCCTTACCACAGAAAGACGGTATAAGAGCCGGATGTATGTTGATAATTCTTCCCTCATATTTATCGATCACGATTTGAGGTATAACAACCAGACATCCCGCAAGTACCACGAGATCCGGAGCATACTTATCAATTGCCGCAAGAAGCGCTTCGTTAAAGTCCTTTCTCTCAGCATAATCCTTAGCTGAAACAACCTCTGCAGGTATCCCCGCCGCAGCAGCTCTTTCGAGAGCATATACTCCTCTGTTGTTGCTTATAACTCCGATTATCTCTGTATTAGAAATCTCACCCGACTTTACCTTATCGATGATAGCCTGAAGATTGGTTCCTCCACCTGATACGAGCACAAGAACTCTTAGCATATGATTACTCCTTCTGTTCCTTCAACAACCTCACCGATTACAACTGCGCTGTCACCAGCACTTTCAAGTGCCTTGATTACCTTATCTGCATCAGCGCTGTCAACAGCAAGCACCATACCGATACCCATATTATATGTATTATACATTACGTGCTCTTCAACATTTCCCTTTGCAGCCATAAGCTTGAAAATAGCAGGAACTTCGTAAGAAGACTTATCAATCTTTGCTGTAGTACCGTCAGGAAGCATTCTTGGGATATTCTCGTAGAATCCGCCACCTGTTATATGGCTTGCTCCCTTGATTCTGACACCGGCTTCTTTAACAGCTCTGAGTCCCTTTACATATATTCTGGTAGGTGTAATAAGAACTTCACCAAGTGTAGCTCCAAGCTCATCATAATATGTATTAAGTGACTCTTCAGTCATATCAAATATACTTCTTACAAGCGAAAATCCATTACTGTGAACTCCACTTGACTTGATTCCTATAAGTGTATCACCCGGCTTAATATCCTTACCTGTGATAAGATCCTTCTCATCTACGATTCCTACTGCAAATCCGGCAAGATCGTACTCGTCCTCAGGCATAAGTCCCGGATGCTCAGCTGTCTCACCACCGATAAGTGCACAATCAGACTGTACACAGCCTTCTGCAACACCACTTACTATAGTGGCAATCTTCTCAGGAATGTTCTTTCCGCAAGCTATATAATCAAGGAAGAAAAGTGGCTCACCGCCTGCACAAGCAATATCATTTACACACATTGCAACACAATCTATTCCGACTGTGTCATGCTTATCCATAAGGAATGCAAGTTTAATCTTTGTTCCGACTCCGTCCGTACCGGACACCAATGTCGGCTTTTCCATATTCTTAAATTTTTCCATAGAAAATGCGCCGGAGAAACCGCCGATGTTTGTCAGCACCTCACTGCGCATAGTATTCTTAATATGTTCCTTCATGAGTTCAACTGATCTGTAGCCTGCTTCAATATCAACTCCTGAATTCTTGTAATCCATTCCTTCTTCCTCCTTGGTATGGGTGTAAAATAATAAATCATTAAGTTATATGTGAACTGTTAGCAGGCGCATAAACGCTATTCATAATGACGGTGCTTCGCACCTTGCTGTCTCCTGCGGAGACGCATTATTTCATACCGTTTATTTTTTATCCCTGCAAGAACTTTGGCAGACCACATAAACGCTATTCATAATGACGGTGCTTCGCACCTTACTGTCTCCTGCGGAGACGCATTATTTCATACCGTTTATGTGACCCTGCTTCGCAGGGTTGTCATGAATCGAAAATCCATTTTAGAAAACAAGTTTTCACAATGGATTTCCGATTCATGACATCTGCCAAACAGTTACGCTTCGCTATTATAGTCTATTTCAAGACATTTTTCAAATACAGCATATTCCTCCGGAAAATGCTTTTTCAGGTTAAGCGGAGTAAACTTATCATTCACGAAAGCATGTGCTGTTTCAGCCTTGTGAACAAGCTCTCCAGTTCCGGCATTATATATCTCATACTTCATACGGAACCTTACTGCAGTCAGCTTTATAAGATGAATATGAACTTCGATGGTATCACCGAATCCAACACTCCTGATATATTCATCATGAAGCTCAAGAACCGGGATTATGATTCCTTTCTTCTCCAGCTCATCATATGCAATACCTACCTGTATCATATAATCAAGTCTTGCTTCTTCAAGATATCTGGCATAATTAGAATGATGAACTATATTCATCCTGTCTGTTTCATAATAATTTACTTTTCTTCTGTAAGGTACTGTCATGTCACACTTCCTATTATTACTTATTCCTCGTCCTTCTTTACGCCGGCAACCTCAGCACTTCTGTCCATAGTTTTGATGATCGGCTCTTTCTTTACAGGCCTCTCGATTTTGACACCGGTCCTGTCAGGATTGATTATTTCCTTAGTCAATCCCTCTTCTGCTCCGCTCTTATCATCAAATTCAATTGAAAGCTGCTGTTCTCTGACTTTCTCTTCAGATGCCGCTTTCATTTTTTCCTGATAAAGTTCCTGTGACAGAAGACTTCCGAGTTCCATAATCTGAGTATATCTGTCCATCTTGCTGAGCTCTTCGAGATTTCCCATAAGCTCGGCTTTACTGTCACTCACTTCGTCTATCTTTTTCTTGAGAGTTTCAAGAATCCTTTTATATTCCTGCTCTATCTTTCCGTATGCATCATTTACCAGATGATCCACTTCCGTAAGCATCTCATCCGTATAAATAAGTGATGCGGCATATATATCATTTGCTGTTCTGAGAGCAGCCTTTTCATCATCGTTCAATTCAGCAACTCTGAAAGACGAAGTCTCCCACGGAGCTCTCTTTGTAACTCTTATTCTGCTTGCACTCTTCTGTGCCTCATACTGGATCTTATCCGAGAGAAGCTTTGCTTCATTTATTATCTTCGCTCTCTTATCCGTTACCGCTCTATACTCTGCAAATTCAGTACTGACAACCTCGCTGAGTCTATCCAGAAGGTTTATCATAACTGTCTTATCCACCGCCACCTTATCCTTTGAAGCGGTAGGTCTTGCATTCATTATCTCGCTTCGCATTCTGTCGATCAGAATACCTGCTCTGTCATTAACTCTGCTTTCCATATATCAAATAATCCTTTAAAAGAAATACTTTTTTATCCCATTCATAACATACATACACATGTAATATAATGTTTCAAAAACACTGAGGCCTTCATACATATATACTTTAAAGGTCATAATAAAAGACTTCAGCTTGTTTCCCGACTTACTTCCGGCACTCATTCTGTATCTGAGAAGAGGCTGATCTATACCAACCGCAAAACTTCCATGGCGAAGAATATCCAGCCACATTGCAAAATCCTCATGCATATCGCCTTCCGGAAATTCAAACCGCTCAGCAACGTCTTTTCTCATAATAACTGATGAACAGTTGATCTGATTGCCTCTCAGAAGCCTTTCATAAGTAACAATTTTATCACATCCGAAATATTTCCCGGTAAACCTGTTCGCCGAATCAACTATAGCCCTTCCCGAAAAACATATAACCGGTGCGATTCCTTTGTATTTATACTTTTTCATGACCTTAAGCTGTTTCTCAAGCTTATCTTCTCTCCAGTAATCATCAGCATCAAGAAATGCCACATATTCACCTCGTGCCGCACTGATGCCGAAATTCCTTCCCGCTGCCGCACTCAGCTTTTCATCAAAAGAATAAACTCTTACATTCGGAATATTCTCATTAAATGTTTTAAGCAGCTTTCGGTCAAGTGTTCTGTTATTATCTATCACAATCACTTCGACATCCTGATAAGTCTGATTAAGTGCAGACATCACAGCACGCCTGATTGTGTCATTGCCCTTATAACAGGGAATAATCACGCTTATCATATATTCTCTCCGAATCCGCGTTTATATAAATGCACATGATTGTACAGGATAGTATTATATCACAACTCCACTATTCTATCCACCATATGAAACAAAAAACCGGTAACACAAATGTGCCACCGGTTTATGATCTTATTTAATTATCCTCTCTTGAGGAAATCAGGTATCTTGATGCTCTGCGAACTGCCAGTAGGCTTTACTGCCGCTGTATCAGCCGCACCTGCTGCAGGAGCAGCATCCTGAGCCGGCTGCTGTGACTGTCCGAGATTAAGCGGAACAGGCTGAGCCTTAGCCTTCTGTGTACCGAATGAAGTTGTCTTAACCGGAGCCTCCACAAAGCTTGATGAAGCAGGAGTCTTGATACCCTGTGAAACAGGAACTGAAACCTTGCTTCTCGGTGCAGATACTGCACTAACCTTTCCTTCTTCAAGGCCTGTTGCAATGATAGTAATGCTTACATCTTCACCAACTACATCATTATCAACTGTACCGAAGATGATGTTAGCATCCTCACCCGCAACTTCTGTAAGATATGTAATAGCATCGTATGCTTCAACAATTCCGACATTTCCTGAGAAGTTAACAATGATATCTGAAGCACCGTTAACCGTTGTTTCAAGAAGTGGTGAATCCATAGCAGCCTTGATTGCATCAACCGCTTTATTATCTCCGCTTCCGCGACCGATACCGATATGAGCGATACCCTTGTCACGCATTACTGTCTGAATATCTGCGAAGTCGAGATTGATAAGTCCCGGCTTATTTATAAGGTCTGTGACACCCTGAACACCCTGCTGGAGTACTTCATCTGCTTTCTTGAGTGCATCCGGAATACTTGTTCTCTTATCACAGATCTGAAGAAGCTTGTCGTTTGGAATAACAATAAGAGTATCAACGTTCTCGCTAAGTTTAGCAATTCCGTTTACAGCATTGTTCATACGAGGCTTTCCTTCAAATGTGAAAGGCTTTGTAACAACACCGACTGTGAGGATACCGAGATTACGCGCAATCTCTGCAACTATCGGAGCAGCACCTGTACCTGTTCCGCCACCCATACCGCAGGTAACGAACACCATGTCTGCATCCTTGATTATATCATTTATCTCTTCTCTGTTTTCTTCAACAGCGCTTGCACCGATCTCAGGCTTTGCTCCTGCGCCAAGTCCCTTGGTGAGCTTCTCACCAATCTGAATCTTGGTAGTTGCACGGCTGAGCGAAAGTGCCTGCTTATCTGTATTTATTGCAATAAGCTCAACGCCCTCAACATTCTCGTCGATCATACGGTTAACAGCATTGTTTCCGGCTCCACCTACACCGATTACAAGTATTCTTGCAGGTGTCTTCTCGTCATTTGATTTAATCTCGAGCAAGGTTTTATCCTCCTTATTATTCCTCTCATATATAAAATGCACATAATAGGGCATTTTCAACTTACTATATAATATATGTTTTCTTTTAAAATATCAACTACTTTATGTAATCCTAATAAACTATTCATGTTTTCCAAAGCCATATATAGTACGCTTACTTCGACACTTTAAAACTTGCTGTCGAATTATCCTCACTGAATTCCTTCATATAGAGGACTCCCTTTTTGCCGTCAAGCCCCTCAAGGATACTTCCCAGATTCATCATCTGTACCGCCAGATTAGAACCGTCTCCGAGCAGCACTTCTATGTTGTTATAATGAAGAATTATCTCATCTTCCTGAGTAAACTGAATTCCATCGATCACAAGTCCGTACTTATATATAAGCTGTGTTATATTGAGGATCAGATTGAATTTCTTCTTATCTTCAAGCGGAAGTTCTTCACCGTACTCCCAGCTTTTAACTTTCAGTCCCTTGATATACGGTACATTTTCAAATCTCTCAGGTGAGGTTTCAAGTACTATTCCGTCTTTATCAAAGTAAATGTAATTCTCCATATACTGGATACAGCCGGCAACAGATTTCTCATAAACCTGAATTCGTACTTTATTCTTATCTACATATTCAACTCCCGTTTTTGCAACGAAAGGAACATTACATTCGTTATCAAACTTAGATCTCACCATCATCTCAAGTGTATTTCCCATCTTCAGGCGAGCTTCATAATCCTTCTTGACCTGGTCTGCATCAGCCATATCACATCCAACCACTTCTATCTCCTTCAGCTTGAAGGTAGACAGATAGAATACCCCTCCGCCGATGAGAAGCAGTGCTATTAAAAATGTGATAATGAACTTTTTCATCCCATTGCCTCCAATTTTTCCTGTTCCTGAACACTTGTCGGTTTAATCTGTCTTGAAACCGAAAGCGCAATTCCTATTTCCAATAATAGGAATGTAAGTGATGAACCACCGTAGCTGATAAACGGCAGCGGCACACCTGTATTCGGAACAACGTTCGTTACAACCGCCACATTGATCACGACCTGTATTCCGATATGTGATAAAACACCTATTACTATAAATGCACCGAATTTATCCGGCGCTCCTTCTGCTATAAATCTGAATCTCCAGAGCAGCATTACAAACACCGCAAGGAGTCCTACCGCACCGACGATACCCAGTTCTTCACATACAACAGAGAAGATCATATCATTCTGTGCAAAAGGTATATAACCCATTTTCTGAATACTCTGTCCAAGTCCTCTTCCGAACATTCCGCCCGAGCCTATCGCATACAGAGCCTGCATTGTCTGATATCCGTTTTCTGTTGTTTCCGGGTTCAGCCAGGCTTCTATTCTGGCACTTCTATATCCTTTCAAACTTATAAAAAGTATTACAGCCAGTATTCCGAGTATCACTATCGGAACTATAAGTGTTGGTCTTGTAGTCGCTATAAACCACACGCACACTACTATTCCGGCACATATTATTGCTGTACTCAGGTTATCCTTAACGATAAGTCCGCAAACAATTGCCGGAATGATCATCAGGATTCCAAAACCTTTCAGGTTTTTCGTAAGCTCCGGATGATCCGAACACATCGCCGCCGAATAGATTATCAGCGTAAGTTTAGCTATCTCCGAAGGCTGAAATCCTATAGGTCCGATATAAATCCATCTCGTCGAGCCGTTAACCGAAGTTCCGACTATAAGAACGAGTACAAGCAGTACAATCTGCAGGATAGCTATCAATAATGCAAATCTTTTGAATCTCTGATACCTGTATCTCGAAAGCAGATACATAAATACCAGACCGATAAGCATAAAGATAAACTGTCTTTTAAAATAGTAGGCACCGTCTCCGTATTCGATATTCGCCATATAACTGCTGGTGCTGTATATCATGACAAGTCCGAACAGTGCCAGAAATAGTGTGAGAAAAAGTGTCGGATAATCAAAATATGTTCCTTTTGAAAATTTAGGTTTCCGTACGGCCACTATATTATCCCTCTATCTCATTCACATACTCCTTGAAGAGAGTTCCTCTTTCTTCATAACTCTTAAACATATCCCAGCTTGCACAAGCAGGCGAAAGAAGAACGTTGTCTCCGGGCTGAGCTTTCTCATAAGCCGTGATAACCGCATCCTTCAGAGAATCCACTCTGATGATGTCATTAAATCCGTGAGCCTCGGCACACTTGGTAATATCACCTGCTGTAGCTCCAATAAGGATAAGGTATCTTACCTTTCCGTCAAAAGCTTCTATCCATTCATCGTATGTTGATTTCTTATCATATCCACCCGCAATAAGTACGGTGGTTGTATCCATTGCCTGTATAGCCTTGATTGCGGCATCCGGATTAGTTCCCTTGGAATCGTTATAATACTTGACTCCGTTTAATTCTCTTACAAACTCAATCCTGTGTTCAACTCCCTGGAAGTTCTTTACAGTCTCTCTGATAGTATCAACCGGGATTCCCATATAAAATGTAATTCCTACAGCCGCAAGTACATTTTCCAGATTATGAGTTCCGAGAATCTTGATGTCACTTACATCCATTACTTCTATGCTTTCTGAACCCTGTCTGATAACGATCTTTCCATTTGAAACAAAGACGCCCTCAGAAAGTTCCTCTATTCTGCTGAACCAAACCTTGTTAGTATTTTCTATTGACGCACATCTGACTTTAGTCTCAGGATCATCATAATTCAGGATTATATAATCATTACTGTCCTGATTCTCAGCAATTCTAAGCTTAGCATTATAGTAATTATCGAGTGTATAATGTCTGTTCAGATGATCCGGAGTAAGATTCAGAACTGCAGATACATGTGGTTTAAACTCATGTACGGTTTCCAGCTGGAAAGAACTGATCTCTGCAGCGATAAGTGTTTTATCATCTGTAGTATCCGCATATTTTGTATACGGAAGACCGATATTACCGACAACAAGAGTATTATCTGTATGAGCCTTGAAAATCTCACCCACCAGAGTCGTTGTTGTTGTTTTACCGTTTGTGCCTGTA
The DNA here is from genome assembly GCA_946405625.1 of uncultured Lachnospiraceae bacterium. Lineage (GTDB taxonomy): Bacteria > Bacillota > Clostridia > Lachnospirales > Lachnospiraceae > Eubacterium_Q. Next base: position 125,506 of record CAMJHQ010000005.1, read on the forward strand.
ATAGCTGCAATAGTTCCCTTTGTATAATAATACGCAAGTTCAATTTCTCCCCATACAGGAAGACCTGCAGCTTCAACCTTCTTTACAAATTCCGCATCTGTCGGAATTCCCGGACTGATAACAAAAAGGTCACTCGACTTAATTGTCTCTTCTCTTAATTCTCCAAGCTCTATACTTATTCTGTCTTTCTCTTCAAATTCTCCAAGGACCTTATCTGTATCAAGTTCCTTGTTCTGATCAAAAAGGATAACGCTTGCACCATGTCTCAGAAGAAGTCCCATTGCTGAGATTCCGCTTTTTCCTGCGCCCGCTACTATTACTTTATTAATATCCATCATCAGTCTCCTATATTCTAACCTTACGATCCTGTCCGATATATCTTTTCACCTTGGAAAAGGAGGGTACCGGCACTGCATAATGATAATGCTGTGCCGGTACTATGAACAAGACACGAAAATGTGAGATAATCGCTACCAATCCGAGTCATCTTCATATTCCGAATAATCTTCTTCATATGATTCTTCGTAATAATCCTCTTCGTAATAATCTTCCTCGTATGACTCTTCATAATCTTCTTCACCGTCTTCTTCGTCATCCTCAGGTTCTTCTTCAAGTTCCTGTCCGGCAACGCTGATTTCCGGTGCATCTCCCTCGAAAATCGGTGCTGCTGCATATTCAGCATCATTTTCTTCAGGCTCTTCATATGTACCTGTTTTATAAATATTCATATATGGCAGAAGTTCCTGTGCGATTCCGTTAAACAGTACCGCTCCGGCACCACTCGTTGCCTGATCTTCAAGATACGGCTCATCAACCACACAATATACAACTACCTGCGGATCATCCGCCGGTGCAAATCCTATAAAAGAAAGGATATATCTTCCTTCTCCTCTCGGAAGCTTCTCGGCAGTTCCTGTTTTTCCGCCTATCTTATATCCCGGAATAAATGCTCTGCTACCTGATCCTTCTTCAACAACCGAGAAAAGCATATCTCTCATTCTTGCAGAAGTCTCTTCTGAGATCGTACGTCTTACAAGCATCTTGTCGTAATTTTCTATTACATTTCCGTCATCATCTATTATCTGTTTAACAACATGAGGCTGATAATAATATCCGCCGTTTATAGCTGAACAGAATGCTGTTCCAAGCTGCATCATCGTAACCGTAACACCCTGTCCGAAAGATGATGTTGCAAGCTCTACCGGATTAAGTGTATCCCTGTGATAGATCATGTACGCAAGGTCCGCACTACTCGCCTCACCGGGAATATCGATATTTGTTCTCTGTCCGAATCCGAACAGCTGCTGGTATTTATCAAAGACTGTAGGTCCTTCAAGTGCTGCGATCTGCATAAGGCAGTCATTACACGAATACGAAAGTGCCTCATCTACTGACAGTGTTCCGTGGCCATCTCTGTTTACACAGCTTATATCATAATCATAAACCTGCTGGTGACCATCACATACAAAGTTCTCTTCTCCGGAGAGTACTCCGTCTTCGATTGCACCTGCTATTGTAAATGTCTTAAATGTGGAGCCCGGTTCGAACGAGTCGGAAACCACGAAATTTCTCCAAAGATTATTAAGTGCCTCCAGTTTTTCGTCATCACTCATTTTATCGACCATAGCCTTGAACTCTTCATCCGACATAAATGACTTTGAATTCTCATACTGGTATTTGCATGCACTGATGTCATAAGCATCATTCGGATCATACTGATGACTGTTGTAAAGTGCGAGCACCTCACAGTTTTTCGGATTCATAACAAGGACAGATACATTCTTTGCTCCTACATTTTCCATGTAGGCATCACAGTATTTCTGAACAATCCTCTGTATTTCCGTATCTATAGTCGTAACCAGACTACATCCGTCAGCTGCAGGTTCAACCTTCTTCTGCAGGCTGTAATCCTCCGAAAGATAAGCATATATTCTTCCATCCTGACCGTTAAGGTAAGAATTGTAACTTCCTTCGATACCGCCGATTCCTTCGTTACCGCTTACAACAAATCCCAAAAGATGACATGCAAGTTCTTCGTTCGGATAGCTTCTGATATACTGATCCTCAAACCATATGCCGATAACATCTTCACCTTCTTTAGAGTTGGTGAAATCCTGAAATCTCTTGACATCTTCATAAGGCAGCCTCTTGCGGATAACCTTATATAATGATTCCGAATCAGCAAGATAGCCTCCCATTTCTTCCGCAGTAACTCCAAAATAAGTTGAAAGTGCATTTGTAGTAGCTATTCTTTTATCTTCATCCTTCAGAATATTCTTCGGTTCGATAACAAGGTTATAAACCTTGTTGCTTGTCGCAAGTATAGAACCGTTTCTGTCGAAAATATCGCCTCTCTTAAATGGAACCGCAATACTTTCAAAGTTTTTCTGATTCAAAACTCTCTGCGAATACTTCTTACCTTTATCTATATTTATATAGATAAGCCTGCCCACCAAACCGACAAAAGCAATGGTAAATAGTATAAGCAAACAAAGAAGATGCTGTCGCATCCTCTTTACAAATACCTTTTTCTTCTTCATTTATAATACCCAATTCCCGTATTCGGTCAGGCTATTTTCCTGTTGCCGGAACATCCTTATACTGTGTTACATAATCATCCTTTGCACTCTCGTAATAAACAATCTGTCCTTCCTGTGAATAGATCATTCCGAGCTCGCCTGTAGCCACCTTATAGATTTCCTCCAGAGAATACATATTATTAAGCGTATTCTCAAACGCTATGTTGTCTGACTGTACTGTCTGAAGCTGATTCTGCAGTGACAGTATCTGTCTCTCATAAGTAGAAACGTCATTCTGAATCTTCAACATTACGAAACATGAAACGAGCATAACCACTGTCATAAATGTAATTGCGAACATGTATCTTCCATCAAAACCAAGAGATCTCTCAGCCTTAGCCGCTGCGCGCGGATATGTTGTGACATGATAATCTCTTTCGCGTCTGTTCCCGTGTCTTACAGGTTCAGCAACTTCTCTTTTTCTGACTACGCTTCCGTCAGTGTAATACATTGTTCTTCTTGATGCCATACTCGTCAACCCTTCCATTCTTCAGCTTTCTTATATCCGAAAGCTTGTCGGGATTATATTCTCTCGAATATTCTCAGCTTGGCGCTGGTGCTTCGAGGATTTTCTTCCCTTTCATTTTCATCTGCCTCAATCGGCTTCTTGGTTATCACTCTGCCTTTTGACTTTCGTCCGCATACGCAGACCGGAAACTCCGGTGGACATATGCATGGATTCTCAGCTGTCTTAAATGCATTTTTAACTATTCTGTCTTCAAGCGAGTGAAATGTTATTATACAAAGCCTTCCCTCCGGCTTAAGCCTGTCTATCATATTTTCGATTGAATCCGATAGAACCGTAAGCTCACGGTTAAGCTCTATTCTTATTGCCTGATATGTTTTCTTTGCCGGATGTCCTCCATGCCTTCTTGCAGCTGCCGGGATTGCTTCGGTAATGATGTCATTCAGATCAAATGTAGTTTTGATCCTCTTATTACCTCGTGACCTCACAATCTCTGCCGCTATACGACCTGCAAATTTCTCTTCACCATATTCCTTGATTATCCTTCTGAGATCTTCTTCTGAATAATCATTTACAATGTCCTCAGCCGTATAATCGCTGTCCCTGTCCATTCTCATATCAAGAGGAGCATCGTATCTGTAAGAGAAACCTCTTTCTGCATTATCAAACTGATATGACGAAACCCCGAGGTCGAGCAGTATACCGTCGACCTTTTCTATACCGAGGTTGTCCAGGACTGCAGGCATATTTACATAGTTGCTTTTAACTATGTCTACCCTGTCCTTGTATTTTTGAAGGCGGGCCCCGGCGGAATATATCGCGTCGCCATCCTGATCTATACCCACCAGCCTTCCCCCACCGGAAAGCTTTTTAACAATTTCGTAGGAATGACCCGCTCCACCGAGTGTCCCGTCTACATAAACACCTTCAGGTTTTATTTGAAGGCCGTCCAGAACTTGATTCAGCATTATTGGTATGTGTTTAAACTCCATACTATCTCCAGTTCTGTGGCCTAGAAATCAAAGTCCGATTCTTCAAGGAGATCCATGATGTACTCCTTCGAGAATTCCTTCTGCTTATGAAGCTCGTCGTAATTCTCCTTGCTCCAGATATCGATTTTCTCGCCGCTGCCGACTATCGCAACTTCCTTAACTATCTCAGCCATTTCTCTAAGATCTGCCGGAATGACAATTCTTCCCTGTGAGTCAAATTCAACATCATATGCATTCTCACGGAAGAACATTTTGATCATTCTTGCATTCTTCTTGGAGTTACCGAGTCCGTCCAGCTTTGCTGTAAACTTCTCCCACTCCTCCTGAGAATATGCACTGAGGCAATTATCGAAACCCTGAGTAATGACAAACTTGTGTCCGATACTGTCTCTGAGCTTTGCAGGAATAATAAGTCTTCCTTTAGCATCCAGGTTATGAAAATATTTTCCCTTCATGCTCTCTGACACAGGGTTCCCTCCATAAAAATCTCCATTTCGTGACACCACATGGTAAAAACCACCCACTTCGTGACACCACATGTATATAATAAACTAATTTTTTTTGTAATGCAAGGAAGAATCAGAACTCTTTTTCGTAAATTTTGTCAAATTTTAGGACTTACTTTTATACATTTTGCACAATAAAAAACCACCCATCAGGGTGGTTTTTCAAAATCTAGTGGTGGGGTGTGTAATCCCATACCACATTTAGTATTATTGATTTATGTAAACTATTTTTCTTCTTTCTTTATGTAAGAATGCAGTTTCAACTCTTTTCCGTCATGAAGCCATTTCTTATTCAACAGAATCAGGAATAATCCGAGTACTACACATATCAAAGCAACTACCTGACTTGCTTTCAGTGATCCCATCATAAGGGAATCTGTTCTTATGGCCTCAACCAGGAATCTGCAGATTCCGTATCCCGTCATATATATAAGTCCTATTTCACCGTCAAACTTTTTATGTTTTCTGAAGAAGAATATAAATATAAGTACAAGCAGATTGAGAAATCCTTCATATAAGAATGTAGGATGCACCGTTATACATTGAATGCCGTTCACCACTTCAGGATTCTGCATCATTTCATCGGTTATTATCCCACTGTCCAAAAGGTAATTCAGATGATTGATGTTCTGTCCGAAATACTGAATAGGTATAGCCATTCTGACCGGTGAATCTGTATACGCCCCGAATACTTCTCTATTAAAGAAGTTACCCCAACGTCCAAGTATCTGTCCGACAAGCACGCCCATTGCAACCGTATCCCACATAAGAGGAAGGGTCAGCCCCTTCTTCTTTGCGAAAATGATCGCGGTGATAGTTCCTGCGATAAGTCCTCCGTATATTGCAAGGCCACCGTTACGGATATTTACAAGATCGATCAGCGTCTGTACAAAGCCTTTTCCCTTAACGAAAAATCTATCGGGATTAAATATAATATAATACAGCCTTGCTCCTACTATAATAGGAAGAACAAGCACCAGCAGGAAATCCAGATAATCCTCATCCTTCTGCCCTGTAAGTCTTGCTTCTCTCTGTGCTATAGCTCCTGCAAGAATAAAACCGATTGTTATAACTATCGCATAGAATTTTATCTCAAATCCAAATATCTTTATTCCGGAGGGAACATTCGGAAACCCGAAGCCAAAACCCGGAAAATAAATGCCATCCATTAAATACTACTCCTTATATCTTGTGATATACAGATTATGTCTTTTGAAACCTTATATCTAGTGATATACGGATTGCTACGCTTCGCTCCCGCAATCCTTCGTTCATTCGGATTCCCGCACTTCGTGCTTCATCCTCATGTAAGTTCAGGTTTCATAAAGACATAGCATTTTCTGCAAGCAGAATGCTATGTCTTTTGAAACCTTATATCTAGTGATATACGGATTGCTACGCTCCGCTCCCTCAATCCTTCGTCCATTCGGATTCCCGCACTTCGTGCTTCATCCTCATGTACGTTCAGGTTTCATAAAGACATAGCTTTTTCTGCAAGCAGAATGCTATGTCTTTTGAAACCTTATATCACACGTTAAACTTGAACAGAACTACATCTCCGTCCTTCATTACATATTCCTTGCCTTCCTGACGTACAAGACCCTTCTCCTTAGCCGCTGCCATACTGCCTTCTCGGATCAGATCATCATATGCGATAACTTCAGCCTTGATAAATCCTCTCTCGAAATCCGAGTGAATCTTTCCGGCAGCCTGAGGGGCCTTTGTGCCTTCGGTAATAGTCCAGGCTCTTGACTCAGTCTCACCCGCAGTAAGGTAACTGATAAGTCCGAGAAGTGAGTAACTGGCTCTGACAAGCTTATCAAGTCCCGACTCCTTAAGTCCCATATCTTCGAGGAACATTTTCCTCTCTTCATCATCAAGTTCTGATATTTCAGCTTCCATCTGAGCACATACCGTAAATACCTGTGCTTCTGTCTCAGCCGCATAATCACGAACCTTCTTTACAAAATCATTGTTGGCTCCGTCATCAGCCATATCGTCTTCACTTACATTTGCGGCATAGATAACCTTCTTTTCTGTAAGGAGACAATAATCCTTGATCCATAACTTCTCATCATCATCTGTTTCGTTAATTTCAAAGGTTCTTACCGGTTTTCCGGCTTCAAGATGAGCCTTGATACGATTCTGGAATTCAAGCTCCTTTGCAGCCTGCTTATCATTTCTTGAAAGCTTAACTGTTTTTGAAATCCTTCTCTCGAGAACTTCAAGATCTGAGAAGATAAGCTCAATGTTGATAGTTTCAATATCTCTGATTGGATCTACTGAACCGTCAACATGAACTACATCAGGATCTTCAAAGCATCTTACTACATGTACTATAGCATCACATTCTCTGATATTTGCAAGGAACTGATTTCCCAGACCTTCGCCTTTACTTGCTCCCTTAACAAGACCTGCTATATCTACGAACTCTATTACGGCCGGTGTTGTCTTAGCTGAATTATACATCTTGGTAAGTACATCCAGACGCTCATCCGGAACGGCTACTATACCGACATTCGGATCGATAGTTGCAAAAGGATAATTTGCAGCAAGTGCTCCTGCCTTTGTAAGTGAATTAAATAATGTAGATTTACCTACGTTCGGCAAACCGACTATACCTAGTTTCATAATATTTTCCTCTTTCCTTTATTTGTAAGGCATTCCGAAGATACCCCCGGAATTGTACACCATTTTTACGCCATTTTGGCTTTTACTGCCCTGAATGTTTTACGCCACTCAGCGCATAACGGGTGTATTATATCATCCCGACCTTTATATCTCAATAGTTTCACATTTTTATATTCTTGTCACTTCTATTTATGTCTAGCACGGCTCATTAAATTATATGATTTCTGCAATATTCTCGTATCGCATCATTTATATCAATGCCTTTATTATTAAAACACCCTCTCTTATTTCCAACCGTATCAAGAGCTTCTCGATAACATCCTTCATGAATCAAATATATTGATTTCATTTCAACCCCATGATAGGAATTTACATCAATATTATTGATAAAATCATCTATTGTGGCATCATTAATACTGTCAGCAAAATGCTTTACATATGATTCTAGTATTTCTCTTAACTCATCTATAGTTCTTGATTTCAATATGATCCTATTCTTATAAATTCTTACACCACGCAAAGCAAATGCACCAACAGCCCTCAAAGAATCAGCTTCATTAATATTGCTTTCCATATCAAGGAGTTTCCAAAGAATATCATCTAAATAGGGTGGTTTTATTAACTCTTCAGTTTCACAATACCAAACATCGTCACTCGGAGTTGTTATTGATATGATAGCCTTGTAGAACATATTCTCTTTTTTATAGAATAATCTACCGTCTTTTTTCTTTATTTTGTATTGCGCGCACAATTCTTTTATTGTTCTAGATAATTGCGTATTTAATTCTTTTAATTGTCTCTGCTGTTCACGTGTCATTAAATCATCCTCACATCCTATATTGCCTTTACCTCTTACCTATACTATTGTTCTAATTCTATCGACATCAAATCCTCGATGAATGAATTATAATCAAGCTTGGATTTGATTTTTTTAACAGCTTGAATCACAGTATCTCTTATTATCTTAGTCTTTTCATAACTATCAGCTTGAAGATATTCTTCATAGTCCATTCTTATACAAATACTAGCGCATGCTCCATATCCTATAAATCTTTTATATTCTTTCCATAAGCCTTGTTCATATAATTCTTTTGGTGCTGCTACGGGTATAATCCCAATAGTAGAAAGAGTATCACTATATTTTTTGGTTTTAAAAAAATCATGCAGCCTTTGACAATATCTATATACATCGTCATCCACACCGTATATATCTTTAAAATAAGCCGGAGTATTCATGTTAAATTCCATATTCTTATCTCTCCACTCCACACATCTGTATATTAATATAACAATTTAGACACATGTGTAAATTCCATTATAACAAAAACCGTCTACCGACACATTACTATTATGTCCAAAAACTTGCAAGCAACGGAAAAACCTTGGTTTTTTCCATATTCCTGGGAGTACCCAGTCCCCTGCTTCGGACTTTATATTCTTAAAAATATAAGGCAGCTATGAATCACTTTTTCATATTAATCCTCGAAAAAAAGATGGCGGGGTAAATCCCCGCCAGACGGTGGACCAAAGACCTCTCGGTCAGCCCAAAATATATATTCATATACTATCAAAACGCTTTACAATAATCTTCTTAGAGAAGTCTTTTCTGAAGTCTCTCTTGTTATGAAAGATATATTGTTCTGACTTTGATATATTCTCTCCTTCTTCGAATTTTTTGTTCATCAACTCTATAGTGCATATTAAATCCGCAACTTGAAATAGTCTGTAGTCACTCGGCTTAACTTTACGCACATCATATTCTACAATCTCTGTTGCAAGAATAGTATTTAGTATTCGGCTCAATTGTTTCTGCCCGTTATCATAATATAATATGACATTACTAAACGATTGAAAATAAGTAAGATTCTCACGAATAAACTGAGATATATCTCGTGCTATTCTAGCTTCAAGTTTCATTTCATCATTAAATTGCCGTTTTTCAAAGACAAATGTCTTATATGAGATATTGCAGTTTTTTGCAAAGAAGAACAACTTTGTAAAAATAGCTCTTCTTTCATTTGGCGTGAATGCCTCATATGGAGCTTCTCTTCTTATTAATGTCTCTGTATGAACAGCACCCTGAGGACACTTTAATTCAGCAAGTGCTTTATCCAGCTTATTTAGTTCGTTACTGATATCATTTTCTTGCTCATGAAATACAAGAGTGATTATATAATATGTTTTACCTTTATCTTTTAAACCTAAATCCCCTGATTCATCAACAAAAATACTTATGTTTTGTTTCAATACACGAACTCTCCTCTTCTACAAAAAACAAATGGCGGGGAGTCTCCCCGCCGATTAGGTAGGACCTGGGTCTTACGACCAGCCCACAGTTGCATCACTGCAACCTTCTAACTGTAATATAGCACACAGCCCGTCAATTCTCAACAATTATTTTGATTCGATTTTTCACTAATTCCCCACTGGGGAAAAAGTATAATCAATACTACCAAAGGTAGGTTGTGTTTTGTTGTACCGAACTCGTGGTAGGTTCATTTTTTAATATATATTTACACGGCACGCTTCTTCACGGCAACTCTGGAAAGGCCGAGCCTCTCTCCTATCTCCGCAAATGTCATGCGCCCGTTATCTCTCAGCAGCCTGAGTATGCCCTTATTCGTATCATCAATAAACATAAGCATCCTCCGGTATATCCGTATTGGGTTTCCTTCGGGTTTCGTATCAGCGTCGACTCTGATTGGTATGATTATACTTCTTCGACGATATAATTATCAATAGCCGCGGTTACGTTTCGTAACCACGTGAATCTAGAAGCTGTCATATTGACTTAGTTTGCTCGTTTTAATGTGATTTTAATAATTGATTAATGCAAATGGATTGAGGCTAATGTATTATGCATATGTAAGGTTAAAAGAGGGGGGACTCAAAATGAGGATCAGAGACATCTATTTAAGAAAAGGTAGTTTTATTGTTTCGGCCGTGATTGTGCTGCTGTGTGTTGCGGTCACCACGATCTCGCAACTGGTACCGTCTATATATAAGGTATTTGCATTTACATATCCGGTGAAATATCCATGGCAGCTTATCACTTATCAGTTCCAGCATGGAATGACTACGGAGCTGCTTCCTGCGGATTTTCCTTATTCAGCTGCGCAGCTTACTATCGGGCACTTAATCTTTAACCTGCTGCTGGCTATTCCGTTCGGAATCCTGGTTGAGAAGGTAATCGGGAGCCGGAGGTTCCTGGTAATGGCTGTGGCAGCGTGGGTTGTCGATATCATATTAATCTTTACGGCCGCATATTTTACGACACCGGCCGGTGAAGAAACCGTGAGCTGCGGCGCATCCGGGCTCGTGTTTTCGTTTATGCCGATCGGGATGTATATCCTGTTTGTTTTGGGTAAGAAATACGGATTTAAGAAGCTGCTGAAGCAGGTATCGTTCTATCTGCTGCTGCCGATTGCGATTGCAACGCTCGTGTTTGCGCTGAGCCCGAATGCCGGCGGTGTTGCCGGGATCTGGTCGATGATTGTCCACCTGCTCGGACTGGGCTGCGGCGTGTTGTTCACGGTCATCTATCGCAAGAAGATATGGGAGAATACATCAAAAACGGATATGAAATAATGGAAGAATACTTTTAAGGAAAAAACGGGATACCGCAGCTACACCA
>CAMJHQ010000006.1 GCA_946405625.1 uncultured Lachnospiraceae bacterium
CTTGTTCATAATACTACTTTAGTTTTGTAATGTCAACAACTTTTTTGAAATTTTTCAAAAAAATTTTTTGAAAAAATTTCGACACTAAATTTTGTCGAAAAAAGAGCCTTGAAAAGAAACTTTCAAGGCTCCTGATTTCATCTTCTGTATCTTTTCCGTCCGGAAAATTACTGCTTGATCTTGAGTGTATCACCTGCATAGATCAAGTCAGGATTCTTGATGTTGTTCCAAGCAACGAGATCGTTAACCGATACGTTGTATTTTCTTCCGATTGCTGTAAGTGTATCACCGCTCTGAATAGTATATGTGATCCACTTTTCACCGCCTAAATTTCCAAATGTTCCTGCTACTGAACCACCGATTCCTGGCATAACCAATACCTCCTTGAAATTATCTTATAAATACTTTCGATAACATTATTCATGTTATCCGTAACCGCATTTTTATTCTACCATTTTGATTGATATTAATCAAAAACTTTTTTGATAATTTTCCTATTTAATGGTCGAATCCGGATCGTAATAAGTCTTCTGGCCGGTCGCAATCGCCTGTTCTCTCTGCTGAGCTTCTTTCTCTACCTGTTTCTGTGATATACCCATCTTCTGGTCGAGCTTAGCCCTCTGCCATACCTTTCTCATTTCTTCAAGGTAACGCAGATTCTCCTGGTTATATCCAAATCTGGCGTAAGGACACTTTTCAGCAATAGTCTGCGCCATAGCGTTAACCTGTTCTTCCTTCTTTCCGTATATGCCGATAGTAATCTCATCACGTGCGGTAGCCAGAACCAGCTGCTTTGTGGTCGTGATGCCGTTTGTAGAAGCAGTATATACGTATACCATAAAAATCTCATTATAGAATGCCATCTGATAAAGATTCTTCTTGTTGGCCACTACTCGATCGGACATCAGAAAATAATCATCCTGATAATTCAGACCTTGTGAAAGCTCATTTGCCATAAAGAGCAGATCAGGATTAGCCTTTAACACCTTTGCATCCTGTGGGTTTTTCATTTTCTTGCGGCCCTTTGCTATCATCAGGATACCAAGCATACCAAAAACAAGCAATATTCCTTCTAAGATAAATACCGGAACACCCTCGGATGCTGCTTCTCCAAAGCCTTCATCTATGCCTGCCATAATAAACATAAATGTTAAAATTGCAACTATTCCCAGAAACAGAACCGCGAGAACTATTCCCGCAATCATCAGGTTCCGTCCCTCTTTACGGATTTTATTTAATATTTTTTCCTTAAAATTCTCCATTGTATCCACCTTCACATATCAATAGCATTCAGAACTCAAATACTATTTGGAAATAGCTTCCAGTTCCTTCGTCAATGTCTCAGCGTCAACTCCGTCTTTTTCCGCATTCAGGATAACTGTATAAGTTCCGTACTTAAAATCATCCGCATACTTTATTACCTTTGTACCGCCGAATTTTTCTGCATCTGTTTTAACCTGAGCACTTACATAGAAAAGTGCAGCAGTCAGGAAACCGGAAAAAAGAAGTCCCATAAACAGGAAAATAGCAGGCACTATAGCGATCTCATTAGACTTTTTCTTCTTACGAATGATAAAGATGATGGAAATCGCGCTAAGTCCTAACGTAGTAAACAAGCCGTATAATCCGAAAAACCAGGTTCCGAGAGTTCCGGCAAATACCGCAAGGATAGCAAATAACATACTCATTCTGCATTTTCCTCCATGCTTGCAAGCTTAGCTGCCTGATCTGCAGCTGTAAGTCCGTCTATAAATTCGTCTATATCTCCATTCAGAACTTCATTTAGCCTGTAGGATGTAAGCTTAATTCTATGATCCGTAACACGTCCCTGAGGGAAATTGTAGGTTCTGACCTTCTCAGATCTGTCACCTGAACCGATCTGGCTTCTTCTTGCAGATGCTTCAGCATCATGAGCCTTCTGAAGCTCCATATCGTAAAGCTTTGTTCTGAGGAGTGCAAAAGCTTTAGCCTTATTCTGAATCTGTGACTTCTCTGTCTGGCTGTAGATAACTATTCCTGTCGGATAATGTGTAAGACGAACTGCCGAGTCGGTTGTATTTACGCACTGACCACCGTTTCCGGAAGCTCTCATTACGTCAATACGGATATCCTTCTCATCGATTGTAATATCCACTTCCTCCGCTTCCGGCATGATTGCAACCGAAGCAGCAGAAGTATGGATTCTTCCGCCCGACTCTGTATCAGGTACTCTCTGTACGCGGTGTACACCACTCTCGTACTTAAGCTTAGAGAATGCACCCTTACCCTTGATCATGAATGTTGCATCCTTAATTCCACCGATACCTGTATCATCCATTGAAAGCATTTCTATCTGCCATCTCTTCTTATCTGCATAATGCTGATACATTCTGAAGAGTTCTCCCGCAAAAAGAGCAGCCTCTTCTCCACCTACTCCGGCTCTGATCTCGACAATAACGTTCTTATCATCGTTTGCATCCTTAGGGAGAAGCAGAACTTTAAGCTCATTCTCGCATCTCTCGATGGCCTTCTTAGCCTCTGCAAGCTCTTCCTTCGCCATCTCCTTCATTTCTTCATCAGATTCTTCATCAAGAAGCATCAGGCTGTCTTCTTCGTCCTGCTTTGCTTTCTTATATTCATTATACTTTTCAACGATCGGTGTAAGGTCACTCTGCTCCTTCATGAGCTTCTTAAATCTCGCCTGATCGTTAACAACATCCGGTTGAGACAGTTCCTTCATTATCTGTTCGAGCTTTTCAACCAATTCTTCAAGCTTATCAAACATTTTTAAGTCTCCTTATCTATTTAAATTCCTGCACGATACAACCCTGTCGAGTCCCGAAAGATCCTTGATCAGGGAAATGTCATCGTACCCTTCAGCTTCCATAAGTTTCCGTACGTCCTCATACTGATCAAAGCCGATTTCCATAAAAATGTACGCGCCATCATATAAATAAGCGCCCATTTCGGAAATGATCCGTCTGTAAAATGTGAGTCCGTCCGAGTCTCCGTCCAGTGCAAGCCGCGGCTCAAACTCTCTGACATCTGTCTCAAGCCTGTCGCACTCCTCTGTCGGAATATACGGCGGATTAGTGAGAAGCATATCATATTTCATGCCGCCTAACTCACTGAAAAGATCCGTCTTTATAATCTCTATATCTTCTTCGCATTTCTCTCCGAAGTTTTTCCTGTTTTCTGAAGAAGCCTCTATCGCATAATCGGAAATGTCGGCAAGAGTCACCTTATCGCGGACTCCGCTTTTTGCCCTTTCCAGATAGAAGGATATACCGATGCATCCGGTTCCGGTACACATATCGAGAACTCTGATACTATCCCTATCCTTAACGCTCTCCACTGCCGCCGCTACGAGATTCTCCGTGTCATATCTCGGGATAAGCACATTTTCCATGCATTTAAATGTATATCCCATGAAGCATGTTTCTCCGAAAATGTACTGCAGCGGATAATGTGTGCTTCGCTTCCTGACTATATCCATATAGCGGGCACTCATCTCAGGTGATGCTTCATCATTCCCATGCATAAACAGCTCAGCAGAGCTGTAGCCTGTCAGATATATACAGATATCCTTCGCTTCGCCCGAATAGTTATCTATCCCCGCATCCCGGAGCATGTCAGCCCCGCTTTTTATCATTTCACTTAAGGTCATTTCTCCGGTTTCTCAAAGGAATCGTTTCTTACGCAATCAACATATTCATGCCAGTCGATTACTGCATCTACTGATGCGATCGCAACCTCGATCATATCATCATCAGGTTCTCTCGTTGTGAGACGCTGAACCCAGAGTCCCGGCTTTGAGAGTATATTTGCAAATGCATTCTCATGTCTTCCCGCATATCTGATAAATTCATATGATATACCGGCGATAAAAGGAATAAGAAGAATTCTTGAAACCATTTTCATCCAAAGTACATCTGTCTTTACAAACATGAAGACTATTATACTGATGAACATTACAATGAAAACAAAGCTGGTTCCGCATCTCTTATGGAATCTTGTATGCTTTTTAACATTTTCAACAGTAAGATCATCTCCGGCCTCAAGACAGTTGATTGTTTTATGTTCTGCTCCATGATACATAAATGTTCTCTTGATATCCTTCATAAGTGATATAAGAGCCACATATCCAAGGAACAGCAGCAGTCTCAGAACACCCTCTGTCAGATTAATGATAAGCTGGTTTTCTGTAACATGCTTCATAAAGTTAGCCAGAAAAACAGGGATAAGCATGAAGATACCGATTGCAATGACCAGTGACATAATCAGTGTTCCTATCATATAGGCTTTCTCTGCAACTGCTTTCTCTTTTTCTGTCTTTTCTCTCTTTTCCTTCTTAGGTTTCTCATCGGAAGTCTTCTCTTCTTCCTCTTCATCATAATATTCCGAGGATTTCATAAGTGTTCCGATTCCTATATAAAGAGATTCTATGAAATTTATGACACCCCTGATTATCGGGATGCGTGCTATCTTATGTTTTTCTCCTACCGATTTATATTCGGTAACCTGAACATCGATTTCCTTTTCCGGTGTTCTGACTGCCAGTGCATATGATTCAGGTCCTTTCATCATAACGCCTTCAAGGACCGCCTGGCCACCGATGTTGACTTTTTTCATAATAAATACCTATTAAATAAAGGACGCACGTAACTGCAAAGCGGTTCACGTACTTACGCATACTCACATGATATAAGACGCACGTAACTTCTGAGTGGATTACGAGTAAATCATTCATAACGACGGTGCTTCGCACCTTGCCGCCTCCTTGCGGAGGCGCGTTATTTCATGACTCGCTCGTGACCCTGCTGCGCAGGGCTTGATCCATTCGCATACTCACATGATAATCATTCATAACGGCGGTGCTTCGCACCTTGCCGCCTCCTTACGGAGGCGCGTTATTTCATGTTTATCATGTGACCCTGCTAAGCAGGGTTTGAAGCATGTGTATACACACCTTTGAAAGCAAGCTTTCGCGGTGTGTATACACATGCTTCAGTATGCTTTTCAGTTACTGTAACACAAAAACAGATAAGCACGTGAAAAAAACACAGCTTATCTGTTTCATAGTATGTCTTATTGAATTAACTAATCTTCTGTCTTTACGCCATACTTCTTGTTGAACTTATCTATACGTCCACGAGCCTTCAGTGCTTTCTGCTGGCCTGTATAGAATGAATGGCACTTTGAACAGATTTCAACATGGATCTCCTGCTTTGTAGATCCTGTAACGAACTCATTACCACAGTTGCAAACAACCTTTGCCTGGTAATAATCCGGATGGATTCCTTCTCTCATCTCTATATTCTCCTTTAATATTAACGTATATGAAACACTATACAGCCTTAGGCGAATTCCGAAAATACGGCTATGCTGTACCTCGATTCCATACCAGTAACCATTGCATAATATCATAGAGAAATAATCTTTGCAAGCAGAAGTTTAATTATTTTTTCGACATATGACCAGAGCCTGATCAGCTATACTCCCGCTCCCACATCCGTATAGTTCTTAGGCCGGATTCGTCCGCTGCCGTCTCCATTTTTCGGATATCCTCTTCACTTAACGATATATCCCGCGCCGCCCTTATATCATCGATATGGCTTTCCTTCGTAACTCCGATTATCGGAATCGTTCCCTTTGACATCGCCCACGCAATCGACAGTGCCGCTATTGAAACATTATACCCGTCCGCTATACACTGAAGCCTGTCATTCAGTATTTCATACCTGTCCAAAACCTTGTTATAATTTTTCGCTCTGCCCGAAGAGTCTGCAAACTTCCTGGAAGAATTATATTTCCCGGTAAGCGCTCCCTGTTCGAGAACCATATAAGAGAAAAACTTCATATTCTTCTCTTTGCAATATTCTATTATCCCGGATTTCTCAGATGACCTCGATAACAGGCTGAAATGATTCTGAACCCCGTAAGGACGGATACCGTATTCCGACAGGATTTCTTCGGAGTTTTTAATCTCTTCCAACCCGAAGTTCGAAAGTCCTATTTGGGAAATGTATCCCTCGTTCAGAAGTTCCGCCATACGCGGAAGCCATTTCTTATAATCTATGGGATTATGTATCCAATAGATATCTATATGATCTCTGCCAAGATTCATCAGGCTTTCTTCCATCATCAGCTTTACTGAATCCCCCGGGAATTCCCGGGCATGGTAAGGCGTAAACTTATCCGATACAGTAAACGTGTCTTCAGGTATTCTCTTCATAAAATCCGAAAGAATCCTTTCACTCTTACCATATACATACGCCGTGTCCCATAGCGTAAAGCCCGACATAACCGCCTTCTTAAATACAGAGAAGAGTTCCTCCGAAGATAAACTCTCTCCGAAGAAACTCTCATCTCCCCAGCTCCACGTTCCGAGCATAATACAATTCTTATTCTCAATACCGCTACTCATTTACTTTCGCAATCCTGTTCAGCCTTTCAATGGCATGATCTTTCACTGCCATGGTTTTGGGTTCTTCCGCTACAATTTTATAGTTCTGCTCCGCTAATTGAATAAGGCCGTTCTTTTCCTGCAGATCCGCAAGCATATATAATCTTTCCATTCTAAGGCCTTTATCTTTTTTTATTGAATCAATAGATTCATCAATAGTATTATCAATTAATTTAAATCCTTCAAGGTCATTTTTCTTCCATGCAATCATAAGATTCCAAAACAGCCTTGCTTTTGCACACTCCCTGACTATGAGTGATTTTTTAGCTACACGTTTTTCGATTCTGCCAAGCTTATCTGATATGAGATTAAAGCCATCGATATTATCTGATTTGATACAGGCAGCTCCCTCAAACATGAATTTATAAATCTCCAATGAATCATAATGCTTAAACTCACCGAGTTTCTGGCCTTTTAAAAACATCGTTTCATAATCTTCCAAATGAAAGCAGGACGTAATTCCAAGAAAATTAATCATTCTTCTATCGCCAGCCCTGACTATATCAAGTCTATACAGCTCAATATAATCAAACAATGTCTCATAGTCACATTCTTCGGAAAATATCGTATACTTTTTTTTGATTTTTGAATTTCTTAATTTATCAATCTGCGAGGAAATAAATAGCATTATAAAAGCCATAAGCATTATGGCTTGCCACTGAGAACCTTTATCAACCTTATAATAAGTGACAAGAATACAAACCAGCGCTGCGACAAGCGCATTTATAACATTCCGTGCCAGCGTAGCTCCGTTAAAAAGCTTATGCTTATATGCAATCAAGTCCTTAGCCGCTGTATTTTCAAGAGATTTTTTTCTTACATCCACTATTTTTTCCGGATCGGTATAATAGCTTACGGTTAAAGAAAAAAAATCAATACAATAAAACATTAAAACAAATAACAAAAAGTACCAGAGAAAAGCAAGACTCCACGTAAGTGCAATAAGTTTAAAAAGCTTCCAAAAGACAGCTGCAATGATTATTCCCAATACCAACTGCAATACCGGCGGCTTTTTCTTTGGCAAATTTACAACATCTTTATTCATATTCCCCTCTACTGATATCCTCGGCCGAAATGCGGGTCAGCTCATCCTTGTCGGGATCCTCGAATGCAATCCTTCTCGCCTGACCGGTTACTACTTTCTCAAAAAGATTTCTGATGGTTCTCGCATTTGCAAAATCATCTTCCTTATCTTCTTCTATCTTCTCTATAAGCTCTTTAAGCTTTCTCTCCGCATCACGATCAAGTCTGTAGTCATATTCCTTGCAAAATGTTCGAAAAATCCTTACAAGTTCATCGGTACTGTAATCAGGGAAATTGATATACTTATTGAACCTAGACTTAAGTCCGGGATTACTCTCAATAAAGTTCTCCATAAGATCCGGATATCCTGCAACAATAACGATCAGATCTTCTCTGTAATCCTCCATAGCTTTAAGGATCGTGTTGATAGCTTCCTGACCGAAATCATTTCCCGAGCTGACAAGCGAATATGCTTCATCGATAAAGAGTATTCCGCCCATCGCCTCCTGAATCTTCTTTTGAGTCTTGATTGCTGTCTGACCGACATATCCCGCAACAAGTGCTGATCTGTCAACCTCTACAAGATGTCCCTTCGAAAGAACCCCTATATCCTTATAAATTGCTGCAAGCATTCGCGCAATAGTAGTCTTGCCTGTACCCGGATTACCCGTAAATACAAGGTGCAGCGAAACAGGAACATTATGAAGTCCGAGTTCTCTTCTCTTTTTCTGAACAAGCGCAAAGCTTGCAGTATCCTTGATATCCTTCTTGATACCTTCAAGACCTACAAGCCTGTCGAGTCTTTCATAAGGATTCTTTCTGAACTGAAGAACAGACATAATTCCCGTACTCTTTCGATTTTCGGTATTTCTCTTCTTCAATACATTTATCGAAAGAAATCTGTCGAGTCTCAGAAAATCCTCTGCAGTTTCAGTTGCAAAGACATATTCCCTGGCGGAAATGTCATCTTTAATAACATGCATCCTGCGTTCTGCTTTATGAGTCACCTTGCAGTTTCTGATATCAAGTAATATCTCGGTATTTTCCTTCTGTAAATTTCCATCATCCTCGGAATCCATCTCAGGCAGACTGCCCTCTGACGATTCTTTGGTCGGAGGATTCAGACGGGGATGTCCGGAAATGTCATCTTCCGCAGATTCAAATGTCATCTTAAGAAAGAATCTTCGTCCGGTTTCATCATACAGGACTTCCATATTCAGGTTTCTGATCTTCTCCCTGTAAATAAATTCTCCGTCACGCGAACCGAATTTTGCCTTGTCAAATTTTTCACTACTTATACTTCTTGCATTTTCAATCATATACGACCTTTACCGTTCGTTTACGAATGTTGTATGTTTTTATACAACATTGTATACTTTATCATATTCTTGTTAATTAAGCAATATTTAGCTATATTTTTGAAAAGATTATCATTCCGGGTCTGTCTTTAATAGACTACCTGATTTCTTCCGTTTTCCTTTCCATGATACAGCTTGTTGTCAGCTTCCTTGATAGCTGTTTCAATATCCGAATTAAAACCATACTCTGTAAGACCGAAGGTCATGGTAATCTTGATGATATCACCCTTTACCCTGATCTCATCCTTCTTTATCTTATGTCTGAGTTTCTCAAGAATAATAAATGCATCATCTCCGTTGACATTCGGAAAAATAATGAGAAACTCTTCCCCGCCCCACCTTGAAACTATGGAGTCTTCCGGACAGTTGGATACCATGGTATCCGCCACGAATTTGAGGACCTCGTCACCTGCATCATGGCCATAGGTATCATTTACCTTCTTAAAGAAATCTATATCTCCCATCGCAATACTGCCCGATGGAAAGTCCTTTGACTTTTCTATAGTGCTAAGACATTCCTCCGCTTTACGTCTGTTGAACAGTCCCGTAAGCTGATCGGTGCTGGCTTCCTTCTTAAGCCTGTCATTATACTTCATCAGCTTGTCTTCTTCTTCATTCTCTCTCTGACTGAATCTGTAGGAAATGAGAATTATAGATAAGAATACAGCCGAAATGTTTGTTATCTGGAGCAGCTTATCCGAAACCTGATCTATTGCGACCAGAGACTTCATGCCGCCGAAAAGCCCGATCGTCATTATTCTTATTGCAAGTACAAATATCGCAAGCATAAATTTAAAACGTGGCTTGCCATGTGCCGCAAAGAAACAGAGCATGAGAATTATGATGAAATAATTCTGCATTCCGGCACTCCATCCGAAACACGGTATCATGAGAAGCGTCCATGCAAAGAAATACATCATAAAAAGGATAAGTGACGGAAGTGTCTTCAGAAAATAAGTCAGAACAAAAAGTATCAGGTTTCCCACCAAAAATCCGATAATCCTGTATGGAAAAACACGAATAACCTCTATCCCGGCAAAACATAAGTCCAGGATAAAGGCTATAATTCCGACAATATAAAGGATTCTCAAAGTAACGATAACTCTTTTATTCTCGTTCTCCGCTTTGACGTCCTTGTTTATAACGTCCCATAATCCCACAATAATAAACCCCTAATAAACAATCATTTAACTTCCGAATTCTTCATCTTTCCGATGCCTCTCCGCCATAAGATAAGCGGCATAAAAGTACTGATATATTATATCACATGAAATATATCATGTCAGTTAAAAATCCGGATGCTCTGCTGACATAAAAACCCGGAATTTCTTCTGACATTAAAAATCCGGATGCTCTCCCGAATATCCGAATTCCGGCAGACATGAAAGATATGATATATCCTCCTCGGAAATCTTAAATCCGAAAATATCCTTGTTCTCAAGCATGCGCTCCTTCGAAGATGCCTTCGGAATAACAGGTATTCCCCTCTGTATCAGATATCTGAGAAGCAGCTGTGCATTTGTCACCTTATACTTATCGGCAAGCACCGACACTCTTTCATCATTCAGAACTCTTGCTCTTCCAAGCGGACTCCATGCCTGTGGAAGTATTCCTTCACGCCTCAGATATGCAAGAGCATATTCCTGCATATATCCGACATGCAGCTCAAGCTGATCCACCATAGGACGTATACGTGCCACATCAAGTAGTGGCTTTATATGATGAGGAAGGAAATTCGAGAGTCCTATCGCACGTATTCTTCCTTCGAGATATAAATCTTCCATTACCTTCCAGGACTCCGCAACCTTTGAAAACCAGTCCGGATCCTTAGGATCTTCCTTCGGCCAATGAATAAGATACATATCGAGATATGTGGTCTTAAGCTTTGCACAAGACTCCTCAAAAGATTTAAGTGTCCACTCACTTCCGAGATCTGCAGGCCACACCTTACTGCAGAGGAACAACTCTTCCCTCGGAATTCCCGATTCGGCTATAGCACAGCCTATCGCATCTTCATTATTATAGAATTTTGCAGTATCTATATATCTATAGCCAGCATCGAGTGCAGCCTTGATCGTATCAGTTTCTCCGCCTTCTGTCGCCAAGAAGGATCCATATCCGACGGCCGGTATCACAACGCCGTTATCCAATATAAACTCCTTGCGGCTTTCGGTATAAAGTGATGCATCAAGAATCCTGTCAAGAAGACGCATATTCTTAATCGAAAACTCTTCTGTGATCAGCGGCTTTATCTCTCCTCTAACAGCCCTGCTGAATCTTTCAATTTCCAGTCTGTAGTTTGAATCAGAATTTATCTTCCTCTTACTTTCGATTCTGTTTCCTTCTTCATCCTTTACGGTAACGGTGAATTCAAGTCCACCTTCTTCATTATATTCCACATCTGAACGGATATATCCCTTCGAACCATGTATAAAGAGCCTGTCATATCTGTCACATGTATCAACTCCGAGCATCATCCCCGCATTAAAGGAAGCTCTGACTCCGTTCTTAAACTTCAGAAGAACCGATGCCATATGATCGACTCCTGTCTTATCAAGTTCGGCATCCGCCTTTATATATTCTATCTCTGAATCAACCAATGTAAGGATCATCGACGTGCAGTAGCATCCTATATCATAGATACCGCCGCCTCCGAGCTCCTTATGAAGCCTGAAGTCCTCCGAATAATCCTGTGTAAGGAATGCTGTATCTATATAATCTATCTCACCGATCTCACCGCTGTTTATAACCTCTTTCAAGTCCTCAATATAAGGACTGTGAAGATAAGCGAAGGCTTCCGCAAGTATACGGTCATTCTTTTTAGCTGCGGCAAACATTTTCCTCAGCTCTGTTTCATTCATCGCAATAGGCTTCTCACAGAGTACATGCTTTCCGGCATTCAGAGCTTTTATCACCCATTCAGAATGTATATTGTTCGGAAGAGGAATATAAACCGCTTCAATTTCCGGGTCAGCAAGAAGTGCATCATATCCTTCATACGCCTTTACGAAACCGAAGCGTTCTTTAAACTCTTCTGTCTTTTTCAAACTTCTTCCGGCTATTGCATATAGCTCACACCCTTCTGCCTTTTTCATTCCCGGAATCGTACAACCGGCAGCTATTCCTGCAGTTCCGAGAACTCCTCATTTAACATTATCAAGCATATCAATACCTCCCCTATACTTAATATCTTTGCAGAATATCCGCTGGGAAATCTATCATCCGAGGCAGATCTGCTCTTAATAAATCCAAGTTTCAGTATACCAAATATTTAACGCATTTAACATAAAAATAAGCCAATACGTGAAGCACAAAATTAGCCGATACGATGAAGCATAAAAGTATGCCAATACAATGAAGCATTAAAATAAGCCGATACGATGAAGCATTTAATGCCCCACCATATCGACTCTTCGGAAAAATTTGTTGTATGGAAGGATTATACAACAACGGAATCATTATATGTGCTTGAATTAATCTGATTACCTGAGAACAGATTATGATATATATCCTCTATCAGGTTAAGTCCTCCGCGATAACCAACATGTGTATTCTGGATGATAAGATCCTGTCCTATCGGGATACTTATATACTTAAACAGATTTCCTGTCTCCTTAGCTATATCTCTCTCCCAGTCACTTCCGAGTATGAGAGCTCTGTTTTCATACTTCACTCTGTTCTTAAGGTCGATAAGGTTCTGCTCATTATCTTTATTGATAACGAATATATCCTTATACTCCGAAAGCTCCTTCTCTATAAAGCTTCTCACGATCTCTTCCTTCTCAGGAGTCGGATCATCTGTTATATAGACTCTCTCCGGGATAAATCCGAGTTCCTGTTCAAGATACTTAGTATACGAGAGAGCATAGAGACTGTCTGCTGCAGTATAGAGCTTATAAGGAAGATTTGTCTGATACTCTGCAAGGAAGTCAACTATCCCTTCGAAATACTGATAATATCTCTTCTCCTCTCTTGATATTACTCTCTGAACATCAAGTCCGTTAAGACCTGCAAACTTTCCGACTTTCTTCAGAAATCTGCTTGTCTCGACTGCTCCGATAGGAAGTACCGGATACTGAAGATATGGTGTTCCGTATTTTTCTTTAAGAAGTTCTACGATATCAAGACCTACCCATGGTGAAATAAGAAGGTTGAACTCTGCATCGGGAATCCTGTTCCACTCCTTTATGCCTTCTGACGCAACTCCGAAAAGAACATTCACCTCAAGTCCAATATCCTCAAGGAGTCTCTTTATCTCTTCGAGGTCTCCTCTCCAGTACGGATCTTGAAATGGAACATCAGCAAATACATTTACAAGCCTCTTCTTAACAACCGGGTTGCGGTCGCCGATATACTGCTGAATGATCGACTTGATAACTGCTTCATGTCCGTAATAATTCGATCCTCTGAATCCCGGTGTATCTACACCTGTAATAGGGAAGCCCTGATCTCTGAATTCCTTGGCGATAGCTACAACATCATCGCCGATTATTCCTGCAGTACATCCTGAAAGAATAACGAAGAGATCTCCGTTCAGCACTTTAAATGTACTCTCTACAAGCTGTCTGAGCTTCTTCTCTCCACCGAATACGACTTCTGTCTCACTTGCATTTGTACAGGAAATCTGATTTCCTCCCGCATAGCCCTCACCCTGCTGTCCTGCACCTGTTGCAAGGAATCCGAAAGCTTTTGAAGAACATCCCGGACCTGCATGAACTATTGGGATTCCTCCCGGAATTGCAAGTACTGTCTGCTGCGCACCGAGTGCACATGTATATCTTGGTTGTGATATTGTATTAGCCATTATGCATTTACCTCTTTTTTCTTACCGTCATTTACGAAGTAGAACGGATCTGTATCCTGGTTCATCCACCAGTCCGTATATGGGAACTTCGTATGTCCCGCGATATTATCTACCAGCTTATGTGTTCTGAATGAACGAAGTATTCTCTCACCGAACTCTATCTGTCCGTCATAACCTACACCGAGATTCGAATCCGCATCAAATATTGTCGGAACTCCTGATTTATAACCGAGTGCGGCAAGTGCCGGATGTCTTACTATAAGCAGCTCAGGCTTAAGATTCTTCAGGAATTTTATAACCTGATATGGCTGTTTGTTACATACATTGTAATTCTCGACATCTCCCACATTTTCAACAAGGAATTTAAGTGTATTGATCTCTTCTGAATCAGATACTCCGTCATGATGATAAGTGGTCGTTCCCACAACATCCATCTCGAAATCTCTTGCCATGCTGATTACGTTATGAGCATAAGCGTCACCGGCAAATACATATACTCTCTTACCCTTAAGCTGTGCCTTCAGGCTCTCGAGCTTTTCGCCGATCCTTTCATGCTCTGACTCTATAGCCGCTTCTACCTGATCTTCTCTGCCGGTAAGCTTTGCAACCTCGCGGAGCCATTTATCTGTAGCTCTGATTCCGAACGGAGCAGCAGCCTTAACCTGAGGTACACCGTAAAGGCTCTCAAGTCCTTCACCGATATATGAAGCGAGTGTCTCACAGATAGTAGCCGATGCAGCAGCCTCTGAAATGTGTGAGAGCTCCTCTGTTGTTGTTACTGACGGAAGGTAATGAGGTCTGAGACCTATCACTCCGAGAAGTCTTGTAAATCTGTCAGTTCCGGCAAAGTTGAAAATGTTTATGACATCCTCATCTTTCTTTTCAGGCGGCTTAACTACCGCGCGGAGAATTGCATTAAATCCTACATCCCATCCGGTTGACCAGATCTTTGACTTAAAGCCTTCGCATGCGATCGATACAACAGGTACTCCGACCTCGTCCTGCATCTCTGATGCAATACCCGGAATATCATCTCCTATGATTCCGGAAGCACATGATGATGTTATGAAGATAACCTTCGGGTTATATCTCTCTTTAGCCTGTCTGATAGCTGTTCTCAGCTTCTCGCCGGCTCCGTATATTGTATCCTTCTCCTGAATATTGGTGCATATAGCATGATGATTGAATTTACCCTTTTTTCTGTTATCTGCAACACCCTGACATTCCTTATAATTTCCTGATATAGTTGCAAAACATCCGATAGGTGCATGAGATATAACTGCTGCATCTCTTATGCCGTATACCAGCATCTTGCCGCAGCCTTCCTGACAGTCACCGCACTGTCCATAACAGAATTTACCGATCTTGAGTTTTCCCTGGCTTCCCTGCTCTGCCAGCTCACTTGCTTTACCCTGAAATGTAAGTACTGTCTTTAGTCTCTTCTCTCTTATCTCTACATTACCGGATTTAAAATTAGTGCTCATCTTTATCACTCCTCTTGATATTCGTATTTCTCCAGAAATCTATACTTTTGATATTTCCGTCTTCAAAGAAGGTCAGGCTTTCAACCTTCAGATTAAATGTCTTCCCTGAAAAACCGATCTCTGCCACCGGAGAATTCTCGGATTCCTCTTCCTCACTCCAGTAAGCGCTGATCTGTCCGTATAAAGGAAATATCTTCTTGATCAGTCCGTTTTCATGAAATGTAATAAGCTCCGCCTGAACCTTGCCTACTACCGTTTCAACCTCGATCGCGTCCTGAAGATAAAGACTTCGCACGCGTCCCGAGCGGTAATACTCAATACTGTTTCTGAATTTTTTTCTTACATCCGCAGCTTCATATGCGGGAACTATCTCTGTCCCGTCCTTTAGTCTTATCGATATTCTTCTTCCGACTATTCCTCCGAGCAGCGTTCCGTCACCGTAATAGTCACAACTGCTCAGATCATCTGCAGATATACTGTTCTCAATTAGCCTTGCGGTTATTATATTTTTATTCAGCTTTAATCCTTTTAGCTTAAATCCTTTTACATCAACCATGACTGAATGTCTCCGCAACCTCCGATTTATATATCTCGGAATGGATATCCTTTCCCGTACCCGGTATTCCTACTGAATCCGCACGGCAATGCATACAGTGTCTGAATACCTTGATATATCTTCCCGCTTCTGTTCTGACTCTCTCGAGATCATCACAGTTAGGTGCGGGAACATCTGCCATTTCGTTCTGTGGTATAAGCGGGATAATGTTAAGCAGCTGGGCTCCCAGCTCTGCAACGGTTCTTGCGACCTCCGGGATATGCTCATCATTTATTCCCGGGCACATTACACTGTTGACCTTAACAACTATTCCTCTGTCTGCAGCTTTTCGTATTCCTTCAAGCTGATTCTTTATAAGAAGTTCAGCACCTTCAACTCCTTCATGCTTCACTCCGTTTTCATCTATTACAAAATCATTTATTTTCGCTTCAATTTCCGGATCTACCGCATTGACCGTAACGGTGATCGTTTCAAGTCCGAGCTCCGTTATCCTGTCTATCTGCTTCGGGAGACAGAATCCGTTTGTCGACAGACAGCAGACCATATCCGGAAAATTCTCTTTTACTTTTTCAAAGGTATCAAGTGCAAACGGTGTTGCAAGTGTATCTCCCGGTCCCGCAATTCCCGCAACCGTGATCTCAGGGCAAAGCTCCTTTGCCTTTTTAATAGCATCTATAGCTTCGTCCGGTTTTATTATCAGAGATGTAAGTCCCGGTTTTATCTCGGTCTTATCCAGTCTTCTGGAACAGAATTTACACTGGATATTGCAGGATGGACTGACAGGAAGATGTATTCTTCCTCTTCTCACATTTGCTTCGCCGCTCATACATGGATGCTTTGTCTG
Organism: uncultured Lachnospiraceae bacterium; assembly: GCA_946405625.1. Lineage (GTDB taxonomy): Bacteria > Bacillota > Clostridia > Lachnospirales > Lachnospiraceae > Eubacterium_Q. The sequence continues at coordinate 16,515 of CAMJHQ010000006.1, forward strand.
CAGATTACAGTATGAGCTGTATGCCTTATCATTCGACGAATGTCTGGTTCTGTTGATAAGGAGCTTTACCTGATTTATATCCTCCTCCTCATTCAGAAGCCTGTTTAAAAGCTCCGGGATATTTTCCTCAGCTTCCACAGCCTGGATCATATTCTTCTCTAGAACACTGTATGCTCCCGGTCCGATTGCTTCCGCATAAACGACATGAGAATCATTTATCGTTTCAACAACCCTGTTCATTCGTTCATCATGATGCTCATGATTGAGGCATGCCTTATCAACCTCTCTGGTTGCAACAAATGTGATCTTATGCACTTCAGTATCAACCTCATAGATATCAAATCTTGAGGTTGCACCAAAATGTCTGTCTACCTTTGTCCCACTACTTGTGGCAAAAGCCGCTCTTATGAACATATTTCATTACCTGCCTTACTTAAATATGGTAACTGTCCTTGATATTGTCCATAAGTCCGAACTCAAACAGAATCTCCTCAAGTCTTTCCTGAGTCATTGGCTTCGGAATAACAAGTTTCTTGTTATTCTCTATTGCCTGTGCGAGATTTCTGTATTCCTGTGCCTGAGGATGATTTGGATTATGTTCAATAACAGTCTTCTTCTTGATCTCTGCTCTCTGCACCTCATTATCTCTTGGAACAAAATAAATAAGCTGACTTCCTAGTTCGTTTGCGAATGCTCTGAGAAGCTCCTCTTCTCTGTCAACTCTACGGCTGTTACAGATGATACCGCCGAGACGAACACCACCGTTAAGAGCATACTTCTGAATACCCTTACAAATGTTATTTGCAGCATAGAGAGCCATCATTTCACCTGATGCAACGATATAAATCTCCTGTGCTTTGCCTTCCCTGATAGGCATTGCAAATCCACCGCAAACTACGTCTCCGAGGACATCATAGAATACATAATCCAGATCCTCATCATAAGCGCCGAGCTCTTCAAGCATTCCGATTGAAGTGATGATACCTCTTCCGGCACATCCTACTCCCGGTTCAGGTCCACCTGACTCGACACATTTAATTCCACCGAAGCCGGTCTTTCTGATAAGGTCGAGGTCATCAACCTCACCCTCTTCACGAAGTGTATCAAGAACTGTCTTCTGAGCAAGTCCTCCGAGAAGAAGTCTTGTTGCATCCGCCTTCGGATCACATCCGACTATCATTATCTTCTTACCGAGTTCTGCAAGTCCTGCAGTAAGATTCTGTGTTGTTGTTGATTTTCCGATTCCGCCTTTTCCGTAAATTGCTATCTGTCTCATTATAATTTTTCCTTCCATTTTTTAATTTTTAGATTTGCTTTTGTTCAATTAATTGCTTTATTTTTTGCTTTTTGTTTTATATATTGTTTTTTGTTTTATCTTATTTTTTATCATGGTTTTGTTTTATCTTTTTTTATTTGATCAATAACTGTGTTGTTATTTATCAGCTTACCTTCTTATCAGCATTTATATTGCTTCCGTATATGCTGAGTGCCTGATCCAGATCATCTATAAGATCTCGCGCATCTTCAATTCCGATTGAGATTCTGAGAAGCTTATCGGTAACTCCTGTCTCAAGTCTCTGCTCTTCCGGTATCGGAAGCTGTATTCCCGATGAAGGATATGTTATCAGGCTCTGCGTTCCTCCCAGACTTCCCGCAACATTTATCACCTTCAGTCTTTCAAGTATCTCCGGTATTTTCTCCGGCTCTTTAACATAGAATGATACGAGTGCTCCGAAACCCGTCGTCTGTTTCTTAGACAGTTCGTAATCCGGATGCTCCGGATCTCCTGCATATATAACTTTTTCAACTGCCGGATTCTGCTTCAGGAACTTTACTACTTCGAATGCATTTTCCTGTTCCCTGTCAAGTCTTACTGACAATGTCTGAAGACCTCTCAGTGCAAGCCAGCTGTCATCTGCAGAAAGAACTCCGCCTTCGCTCATTGCGAAGAAGTAGAAGAATTCTCTGAGTGCTTTCTCCTTTACCACAACTGCACCCGCAAGAACATCATTATGTCCGGCTATATATTTCGTAGCACTGTGAACTACTATGTCTGCTCCATGTGTAAGCGGCTTCTGGAAATACGGAGAAAGCAGTGTATTATCAACTATCAGATATGCTCTCTTACTTTCGAGTACCGCATTTATATCCGGATGAGCATCCGCTGACTCGCTGACCTGTTTACCTGTTTCAATACCTCTTTCAGTATTGATCTCCTTAACGAGTCTGCTGAGTGCTTCAATATCCGTTACATGCATTGCAGGATTTGAAGGTGTTTCTATCAGGAAACCCTTTGTATTCGGCTTTATGCTTTTCTTTACATCCTCTAGATTCCAGGTATTTACGAACTGAAACTCTATCCCGTATCTCGCATACAGATTTGTGAGAAGTCTGTAGCTTCCACCGTAAAGGTCGCTTGTTACGATAACATGATCTCCCGGACCGAAAAGCTTCAGCACAAGTGCTATAGCTGACATTCCGCTGGTTGTCGCAACCGCATCCTCACCATGCTCGAGATAAGCAAGCTCCTTCTCAAAAGCCCTTCTCGTCGGTGTATCACACCTTGAATAATAATACTTATCCGGATCATAGCTTATCTCCGGATGATGATAAGTTGCCGATCTGTATATCGGTACACTCAGGCTTCCGGTAACGGGATCCGGACCCGAACCTCTCGCCAGTCTTGTATTCTCTCTCATCTTACTCATCTCTCCTTTGATGCTTCATATTTCAGTTTGCCGTCCATATATTCCGTCTGCTGGAACAGATGACATTTATGTGCTGCCGGAGAACAGTTGATTCCGCATGTATATCCGCAGAGCATTTCCTGAGGTGTTTTCTTATAATGCTCTTCCATAGCATCTATAACTTCATGATATGGAATTATCGGATCAATTCCGGCTCTGGCGAGATCTGCGTAAAGCGGAGCTGTTACAGCAGCTCTGACTGTTCTTGTGATACAAGGGAATTCCTTGCCTCCCGGTATTACATCACATACCAGACCGAGGTTTGCCTGAAGTGCCATCGACGCAGCATTTTCAACCTGATCAGGTGTTGCTCCCGTGAGCTGTGCTACTGCGGCAGATGCCATGGCATTACATACTCCGGATTCTCCGACACATCCTCTTTCTCCGCTCGGATTTGAACGTGTATATGCTATAGCTCCGAAGGCTGCAGCTACTATCAGAGCTTCGATCACCTTCTCATGGCTGTAGCCGCCCTTTTCTCTTACTGCATCAAGTGCACTGAAGAGATATCCTCCGCCTGTTCCCATTGGTCCGGGAACTATCTTTACACCGGGAACCTTTGCATTTGTTGAAAGTGCATTTTCTATGATTCTCTGTGTCAGAGGATCTGTAAGCGGTCCCTTCTCCTTCTTATATCTGTCCCAATGCTTTCCGTATACCGGAAGCACCGGTGTATCCTTTACATTGTTGACTCCGAGTTCCTCAAGTGCATGAACCTGATGATAGAGGATATCGGCTATCTTCTCGAATCTTGCGATGATCTGTTCCTTTGTCCATCCGGAGAAATCCTTTTCATACTCGATTGCCGCATCTACAAAGGATATTCCTCTTTCCTCGGCTATCTTCTTCCATTCCGTAACCGTATCAAACAGCTGCGGCTTTCTCTTCAGAGTTGTTACTACCGGAAGCAGTGCCGGATAAACTCTGTAGCTGTATCCTTCTTCCCTAAGCAGTTTTATCAATTCATCATCTATAGGGCTGTCTGCTTCTGCAAAGGCACCTGTCTTATCCTTGGAATCCTTAACTGTTTTTACATCAACGAATGTATCGCCGAGCTTACTCTTCAGGAGCTCATTTACATCCGCACTGATGCTTCCCTCTTCTTTCCAGACCAGAAGAGCATATGTATCTGCCTGATAATTGACTTCAAAATCATTGAGTCTGTACGCTCTCACCATGCCGCCGCCGATTGAGCTTACAACTGCTGTTCCCGTGTCACCTTCTCTACCTTTCAGAACTACATACACTGAAAACGGCGGTATGTTATCTGCTTCATTTCCTTCTTTAAATTCATATGAAAGTCCGATTTTCCTTGCTTCTTCATGTGATGTAAAAAGCCGCTCATCCTCAGTATCATAATCAAGTATTCCTCCGAGATAAGCTCTGTCCTCCATAAATGTACCGAGACTGTCTATCGAATGTGATCCAGGAGTAAAAATGAATGTCACCTCTTCAGGTTCAGAAAGTACACTATATCTCGCTACTCTTGCAGCTCTTGATGTTCCTGCGAAGCCTCCGCTTGAACCCGGCTGCATTATCGGACCGAATACATCATTGAAAAAGTCCGGATAAAATATTTTTTCTGCCATAATAATTCCTCTTTCAAATACTTATTTCTGTACTAAATAATGTAATCATCGTATTCCAGATATCGTCTGAGGAATTGTCTTGTTCTATCCTCTTTAGGTCTGGTAAATATCACATCCGGGGTTCCCGTCTCTACAACCACACCCTGATCCATATAGATAACCTTGGTTGCAACATCCTTTGCAAACTTTATCTCGTGTGTAACAATGATCATGGTTGTTCCACTCTCTGCGAGTGATTTGATAGTTGAAAGAACCTCGCCAACAAGCTCTGGATCCAGTGCGGAAGTCGGTTCATCAAAGAGTATTACATCCGGGTTATAAACCATTGCTCTGGCTATTCCCACTCTCTGCTGCTGTCCGCCTGATAATTCGCTTGCATAATAATCATATCTGTCCTGAAGGCCTACCTTATCAAGTGCTTCCTTGGCTTTTGCTTCGGCCTCTTTCTTCGGAACATGTCTTGCAACTGTAAGTCCGAGCATTACATTTTCCAAAGCAGTTTTGTTATTAAATAAGTTATAATTCTGAAAAACAAATCCGAGGCTTTCTCTCAGTTCCTTCTTTTCCTGCTTGCTCGGCTTCTTCAGATTAACTGTTTTATCTCCGATCGATACCTCTCCTGAATCCGCCTTCTCAAACATTTCAATACATCTGAGAAGCGTTGTCTTACCCGAACCGCTTGATCCGAGTATTACTACTACATCACCCTGATCTATATCAAAGCTTATCCCCTTAAGTACTTCATTATCTCCAAAGGATTTTTTTATGTTTTTAACTTGCAGCATTTCTTATCCTACCTCCGCGAAATACGTTAAGCTTTTTCTCAAACGGTTTAGCTATCAGCTCAACTGTTACGATGAGAATGATATAAACGAGTGCAACCGTTACATAAGCCTCCAGATATCTCAGTTCCATTCCTCCGAGAAGCTGTGCCTTACCGGTTATTTCAACAACCGTCATAAGGAAAGCAAGTGACGTTACCTTTATCAGATCCACAAATCCATTTACTATTACCGGAAATGCAGCTGAGAAAGCCTGTGGAAATACAACATGGAAGAATGTCTCAACATTGTTCAGACCAACTGCCTTCGCCGCTTCACGCTGTCCCTTATTTACTGTAACCAGTCCCGATCTTACAGCTTCCGAAATTGTAACTGTCGTCGATATCGAAAGTGCTATATAAGCGAATATCTTTGCGTTTATGCTGTATACCTTGAAATCACTTCCGATACTCTTCATAAAATCTGTGAGTACCATCGGAAGAATGTTATAGACTACATATATCTGCAGAAGAACCGGTGTTCCTCTGATTATTGAGATATAAACCCTGATAACTTTTGATATTCCCTTAACATTATGATGATTTAAAAGAGCCATCAGAACTCCCATTGGGAAAGAGATCAGAAAGGTTATAAAAGTCAGCTGTAATGTGACCGGGATGTATTTAATTACTTCAGGAAATGCTTCTCGTACGAAGCCCCAATCTATTTTCATCTTCCTCTTTCCTTTCTTTCTCTTTAATTTCTTTTACTTCTTTTACTTCTTTAACTGATTTAACAATTTTTTCCTTCTTACTTTCCTTTTCGGATATACGTCTCTTATACTGCATCTTCTTTTCAAGCGATGCGAAAAGCTTCTGGATCAGAACGCTTATCGGCCAGTAAATTACCGTCAGTGCGAGATACGCTTCAAGCAGATACAGATTTCTCTCACCTGATGCAGTAAAGAGAACATGTCCGAGAACATCATGTAAGCCGATAGTGTATGCCAGTGAACCTTCTTTAAACAGATATATGATCGTGTTGCCTATGTTCGGAAGTGCAACCTTAAATACCTGCGGCAGGATAATGATCCTGAAAGCCTGAAAATCACTGAGTCCGACTGCCACTGCCGCTTCCTTCTGAGAGTTTCCGACAACTTTTATAGCGCTTCTTATTATCTCTGATGATGAGCTTCCTACGAAGATTGAAAAGGTCAGGCACACAAATGCGAGTGGCTCAACTTTTCCTATCTTAAAACCGCTGTTACGAAGTACAGTCGGGAGTCCGTAATATGTCAGAAACAGAAGTACCAGCGGCGGTGTACATCTTGTAAGTGTTATATACAGATGTCCCAAAACTCTTGGCAGCTTATGCTTCGACATATTGAGTTTCGCTATTACTATTCCGATCAGGAAACCAAAGAACAGCGAAGCCGCAACATATGCGACGGTAATCCTCAGATACGGTAACCCTGCAAGTAAATATTCTATGATTTTCTTAAAATGGATTTCTCTCATAACTCCCTCATGTAATCTAAAACTCTCTGTTGATCAGCTTATTCACCGACTTCCGGATTGAACTGATCGTATCCGTAATATTTAAGTGAAAGCTCAAGAAGCTTTCCGTTATCGTTTAATTCCTTAAGTGCTCCGTCAACTGCTGCGGTAAGGTCATCATTTCCTTTCTCGATGATCGCATAGGTTGGTACTGAGAATGAGTAGAAGAACTTAAGCTTATCTGCATATTCATGATATGGACCATCCTCTGCTTCAACTACCGATGTCCATACCGTATACGGAAGCGGTGACCACTGATATCTTCCTTCAGCTATGAACTGATACTGATCTGACTGAAATGCATCACTGTTTGTATATTCAAACTTCAGTGGATTATCAGCATGCTCTTCGTTATACTTGTCATACTGGAATGTCATTCCGTCTCCTACCATGAGTGGAATTCCTTCTGCTCCGGCAGTTGCAATCTTTTCAAGTGTGTCATATTTTTCAGCATTCTCAGCAGCTACATAATAACCACTCGGTGAAGCTCCAAGAGGATTTGACGGAATGTTGTAATTCTCGGCTCTCTTGTCTGTATAGAACGCATTTGAAAGAACCAGCTGATATACTCCCGTTTCAAGAGCTGTATAATTGGCATCCTGAGCGCCTTCATTAAATTCGAACTCATACTGTGGAAGAAGTTCATCAACTGCCTGGATCACTTCAACCTCATAACCTACAAGCTTGTCGTTCTCATCGTGATATGACCATGGCTTGTAATTCTGTAATGTTCCTACCTGAATTACTGTTACCTGTCCGTCTGCCGGCTGCTCTGCTTTTTCTTCGGCAGGTGCCTCAGAAGGTGCTTCGGAAGGTGCTTCAGAAGCTGCCGTTTCGGAAGACTGTGTATTTGCTGAAGCCTGTGTATTCTTATCAGCTTCGCCTTCCTTTGAAGTACCGCATCCTGTAAGTGCTGATATACCAAGTGCTGTCGATAAAACAATTGCTGCTGTCTTCTTAATATTCTTATTGATTCTCATAATTTAATTCCTCCGTAGATTTCCTTAATTACATTTACTATTTTCTTAATTTCTTTTGTCTTAATTTCTATTTTGATACGTAAGCTGCAATCTTTATGAGCAGCTCATCTATCTCTCCTGTCTGTTCGAGAACATTTATTCCGTTGGACTTAAGTACTCTGAATGGAAAGTTTCCTATATGCCTCACTATCAGGTAACTGCAATCTGTCAGTTCCTTTGCCAGGTTTTCCAGGTACGTCTTATCATGTCCGTGACATCCGCTTCCCAAGTCTTCCTTCGTTATGCTGTCTGATAGGATCTCACCCTTTCGTGTAATCTTACCTTCATCTATTTCAGCAAGCACAAATCTGTTTGCCTTTCCGAAATTCACATCACTTGTGATTCCGTCTTCAGTTGCAACAGCAATCCTTATCCTGCCTGCGCTCACTCACATCACCTCCGAAATATTTATTTCACAGCTATGAACTTTGACCATTATATGCAGATGTGATTCAAAAGTGTTAATACCTAAAACCGAGTTCTGTTAATAGCAAAAAACTATACCACTGATTTCAAAGGTACAAAAAAAGCGCTGTACATATGGTTTTTCACCAAATGTACAGCGCCGTATAATTCTTATATATCTTATATTTCTTTAATTCTCTTTATCGCTTCAACCGTATTTTCATACGAGCCAAATGCAGTAAGTCTGAAATATCCTTCTCCGCTCGGACCGAATCCCGAACCCGGTGTACCTACTACATTTGCAGTCTCAAGAAGGTGATCGAAGAACTCCCATGATGTCATATTGTCCGGAGTCTTGAGCCAGATATAAGGTGCATTAACACCACCGGATACTGAATATCCTGCTGACTTAAGTCCTTCGTAAATAACCTTTGCATTATTCATATAATAAGCTATCTGCTCACGTGTCTCACGCTGTCCTTCTTCGGAATAAACAGCTTCGCCCGCTCTCTGAACAATGTATGGAGCGCCGTTAAACTTTGTTCCGTGACGTCTTGCCCAGAGTGAATGAAGTGCGGCTCCATCTTCAGACTTAAGGTTCTTTGGAATTACAGTATAGCCGAGTCTGAGACCCGTGAATCCCGCATTCTTTGAGAAGCTTCTGATCTCGATAGCACACTCTCTTGCTCCTTCACATTCATAGATTGAGTGAGGAACGCCTTCTTCACTGATATATGCTTCATATGCCGCATCATAAATGATAACAGCCTTGTTCTTTACCGCATAGTCAACCCATCCCTGAAGCTGATCCTTTGTAATCGTAGCTCCCGTAGGATTGTTAGGGAAGCAGAGATAGATGAGATCCGGAACAGTTTCCGGGAACTCAGGTGCAAAACCGTTATCTGCTGTACATGGCATATAGATAACATTGCTCCAGAGACCTGTTGTCTCATCATATGTACCTGTTCTTCCTGCCATTACATTTGTATCTACATATACAGGATATACGGGATCGCATACTGCAACCTTTACATCATTTCCGAATATCTCTTGAATATTTCCCGAATCACTCTTTGCACCGTCGCTGATAAATATTTCATCTGCAGCAACATCTGCTCCGAGCGGCTTATAAACCTTCTCTGCTATAGTATCTCTGAGAAATGCATATCCGAGATCCGGTGCATATCCGCGGAAGGTTTCGGCAGCTGCCATCTCATCAACAGCACTGTGAAGAGCCTTGATAACTGCAGGACAGAGTGGCTGTGTTACATCGCCGATTCCGAGTCTTATAATCTTTTTATCGGGATTCGCTTCGCTGAATGCAGCTACCTTCTTTGCAATTGTCGAGAAAAGATAGCTTCCCGGAAGCTTTAAATAATCTTCATTTACCTTAATCACTTGTATTACCTGATTCCTTTCGATATAAAATCATTATTACATTCAAGGAGTATAGCAACATTTTTTTCAAAAAACAATAAATTTTATTCACCTAGTAGGTAGGTGTTATACTTCAGGAATTCATCCACCCTCGGATTTTCCGACTCATGGATAAGCTGAGTAACAACACTTCGATTGAGTTCAAGAAGATCTCTTACTCCGACTATGGTAAATTCAGCTGTGCTGAGCCGGAATATACCATCTATTACCTTCGCAACTTCATTACGATTTTCTTCCGAAAGGCTGTCAACATCATTTACATCTTTCAGGAATGATACTCTGTCCACCATGCCGTTGGTCAGAATCGCAACCCTCTCAGGGTCAGTTGGTGCAGCCACTTTGTTATCCAGATAATCATCTACGGAAATACCATTATCACTGCTGTTTATAAAGGATACAAACTGTGTAGCCTCTGCTTCACCGATATTTCCGGCGATTTTGTTAACAATAACAGGATTTGTAAGATCGCTGTTCTTCTTCAGGATATCGCTTACTCTTTCCCATGAACGAGGAGTAGCAAATACCATACTCTCCGAATCAACACTCTGAGTATGCAGGGCTGTCGGCTTAAAATTCAGATAATTTATAACATACGGATGTATACCGAACGGTATCGCAAAATCATTTTTCCATGTTCTGAAATCAACATCGATATAATGAATCTCAAATCTGTCAGCGAGTGGTCCGGCAAGACGGATATAGACTCCATCATCATCCTCTCTGTTTCCTAGGCCTATTACAAAGGTTCCCTCCGGCAGTGTATACTGACCCACACGGCGGTCAAGTATAAGCTGATAAGCCGCAACCTGAACTCTCTTCGGGCAGGATGTTATCTCATCCAGAAGAAGGATTGTCTTTTTACCGTCACGTTCTTCATCCGGAAGAACTTCAGGTGACAGCCACCTGGTTTTGGTACGGTCCTCGTTAGGATAGATAAGTCCGCCGATTTCAACTTCTGACATCTGTGCAAGTCTGAGGTCGATAACCTTATATCCGAGCTCATCTCCGATCTGTTTTATAACCTGCGATTTTCCGACTCCCGGAGCTCCGAGGCCAAGAACTGCATGTCTCAGTCCGTTTTCTATATTAAACTTAACACATTCTTTAAATTCCCTGAGATTCATAATCTTGCCAACCTTCCTATTTCATTATTTTCTTCTATCTTTGCACCATTTTCACTTATGACAAGAATGGTTTTTTTCTTTAGTTTTCCTACCTGCTCACTGACTGTGCCATAATATCCGTCGGTAAGAATTATCATCACCTCCGGTTTTATACGATGTTCCCGAATATACTTATATACACAGTTTATATCCGTTCCTCCCGTATGATTTGCCAGACACTTCAGTATATCCTCTTTATGACGTATGTCTTTATATATATCGGTTACCTCCGTGTCCCAGAATGCAATATTAAAATTACAATTGAACTGTTTCGATATCCGGTATAGCTGTGTCATGAACTGATTCATTTCGTCTCCGTTTATTGAACCCGAAGAGTCAACAAATGCCCATATATCCCCCAGCTCATCGTCTATTTTACCGAGCCCCGGAACGATCAGATCCATATGTATATATTTTCTTTCCGGCGTGAAGTAAGAGCTTTCCTCATCTTCTCTTTCCTGAAGAAAATCGTATAGAAGCTTATGCCACGGAAGTTTCTTGGTTTCTACGAGTGTGAGTACTTCCGATGGCAGGAATTTACTGTCCCCGGTTCCCCTTTTTTTGATCGTATTTCTCAGGAGCTCTCTTATCTGTGCATCACAGATTTTTGATTCTTCCTCACCGAGCGAATCCGGTGCATCCAGATCCATCATCGTAAGATGCAATTTCTTTTTATTAATCCCTCTTAATACGCCTTTATTATTCTTTTTGTCCGAAAGTAATTTTTTATACAATTCTTCTGTATAATCATACCAATATATCTGATCAACGAATACTCCCTTGTCAGGTCTTTCGAATTTCATACCTCGGGGCAGCTGATGCTTCAGTCTGTCCAAACTATGGTTCACAACACCATCAGCTGCTATATTCCATACCTCGTGGTCTCTGCCTATGCCCCTCTTCCAGTGAAGCAGTAATATATGGTAAACCTCATGAAGAATAACATAATTTCTCTGGCCCTCATTAAGAGTTCGAAGAAAATTCGGATTATAACGTATGCACTTTCCGTTGGTGCATGCCGTGGGAATACTCTTATCCTCGATGATAGGGATTTTCATCAGGATATCTCCGTAGAAAGGTTTCGCACGCATCATTTCCACTTTAAACTTCGAAATACCGCGTCTTATATTCTCATCAGAATCCTTGAAGTACGCCTTTTCCTTTACAGCATTGCTACGATTTCTTCTTTCATCAGCCGGATCGGATACTTTTACCTGATCATTCCTTTCTGCCATGGGTTTCGACGCTTCCTCCATGGTTTTGGCTATCTCATCAATACCCTTTATCAGGCATTCCTCAGTCTGTTCTATTATTTTTTTGAAAATGTCTCCAAACATTTTTCGCCTTATCTATCATCTAATACGAATTAATCTGTTAACAAAACATCAACGGAAGCCTGTACTTCACCGCTACCATATTGCTGATATCACGACTTGGTCTGTTTCCTTCAGCATCAACTATATATTTCTGATGTACATACGTTAAATAATCATAATCATAAATTACCGGATTCAGATGTTTTTCTCTGTAAATATAATAATCTTTCCCCTGGTAAATAACCTTATTAAGCTCACCGAAAAATGCATAACCGAGCATCAACCGAACTGTAACGCTGATCCTTCCGTTATTCTCTAAAGCCGCTTTTTCATCGTAAACCGCGAGTACTATTTTATCCGGCTTTCTTCTGCCTTCAATCCTGAGAGCTCGCTCAAAGGCATCTTCGCTGTTCCGGTCGGTATACCCCTTATGATCTGATTTAAGCAGCATACTTACATACATTTCTCTGAAATCTTTATTCCAATCAGCTTCGATCTTTCTGATATACGGAGTTCCTTCAAATGGTAATTCCTCAAATGTACCGTCTCCGACGGATGATTTCAATTCCTTCCTGATATACGCTTCCGTATCCGTTGTTAAATACAGTGACCCCATTTCTCTGCTGATAGTCCTCGGAATATTATAATGTCCAAGGCAGGAACAGATATCCGCAAAATCTTCAAGCGAAGCATACCCCGAAGTCAGAAGCCTTCTTCCATCGGAAAGAGGAATACTGTTACTTTGTATTATCTCATAATCATCTTTATCAAGTGACCTTTTGAGCAGTATTGATGGAGGATTCAGTTCTTTATCTCCTAATGTATTAAAAGAACCGCTTTCAAGACTCTTCAGACTTTCAGGAAGGATCACCTTCTCCAGATGTCTGCTGTTCGCAAAGGACATCGCTCCAATACTTTCAATACCCTCGGATATCAATATGGTTTTTACCGCATCACCGGCAAATACACCACCACCGACTCTTACGATTCTATGACCGTTAACCTCAGGCGGAATAACGAGCGTATCTGAGTTTTCCTTTTTCAAGAAAACAAGCGTTCCGTTCATTATCAAATACTTGTCATCGCTATAGGTATCTGTTGTCAGCATCTCCATGCCTCCCTTTCAATCCTTGCACGTCCGTCACGTATAGCTGTACTCAGTTCCTCTTCCGTCACAATTCCACCGTTTTTCTTTATACCCAATTCCGCAGCTTCTTTTGCTGTATCAAGGAGCTCTCTGACAGGTTTGATAAGTTCTTCATCCACTTGATCATAAGTCAGGATATTTATAAGTTCAGCCAGCGAACACTTTATGTTCTCTTCATATCCGCTGGAAATTATCTTTGAAATAAATATACGAATTTCCTCTGCCGTCATAATCTGCTCCTTTCCTTAACATCAATATCGCTTTCTTATATTGTAAATCACATACCCTTCCGACGAACTCCGGGATTGTGTTAAAACTGTTTAATTATTTCCGCATCTTCTCCGAATCCCGTTCTGAGCGCATTATCCGGTGTATATATAAGCCCTCTCGCATAGTCCGGACCGCCAAACTCGGTTTCACGTCCGTAAAAGTGTACTATCCGTCCGCTTTCTGCCGCATAGATACCATCCGTACAGTGGCAATATTCAAAATCCGTGAAACATTTTCTGAATAAGATTTCCGGATCTTCCGGGTCAAGCACCTCTCTATATGATACACGGTTCATCTCGGTATATGGATTTATCGGCATGACCGTTACAAAACCGACCTTCGGGACTCTTACCCTATCAGCAAATTCCATGAATTTCTTTGCTTCTTCTTTGGTTCCGATTCCGTCCTTCAGAAGAAGACAATTAAATACGAATAATCTCTTATCCTTAACTCCTCCGACAATTTCAGTCAATTCCTCCTCTGTCGGGACATCCAGATTAAACAGCCTTCTGTTTATATCATCATCATAATGATGCCTGCTTATATGTATAGTGTCAATAAAAAGATATTTTTTAATCTTACTCAGCTCTCCGAGACCGATTCCGTTTGTATTTATGCTGAGCTGTATTTCAAGTCCGAATATCTCGAAGATCATCTCAACAATCTCATTAAGCAGCATCACATCCGTAAAAGGTTCTCCGCCTGTTATTGAAATGTTACTGACTATTTCACTTCTCTTCAGCTCGAGAAGTGCAGTTCTGAGCTTCTCTATATCGAGAAACCCTTTCCGGGAGATTGTCTTTGCCGCAACACAAAAAGGACACCCTCCCGCACAGAACTGCGTAGGGCATATCGACAGCTTCATCTTTAAAGGCATCTCCTTCTCAGGATACGGTCCTCCGTCCTGGGAGCATCCGTAATTCTTAAGCCTTACCGACTTACCGAATATATTCACTTCTTTTACTAATTGGATTTCCTTCACTTAATCCCCTTTTGTTTCACGGAATCCTTCACCTTATTCCGATTTTGATTTCGGTAATTGACTCAAACGTAAATCCGTATAAATTATCGTCAATTCATATTTTTAGAATAGCATTTTCATTATATCACTTAATTCGTCAAATGTAATACCGTTCATTTTTGCCTTATCTGCGGCCTCCGAAAGAAGTGCCTCAATCTGTCGGAGATTTTCCTCCTTCAGAAACTCCGCATTCTGTGCTTTGACAAAGCTTCCCTTACCTGTATAGGTTTCTATAAAGCCGTCTCGCTCCAGCTCCTCATAGGCACGCTTGGTGGTGATGAGACTTATCCTCATCTGCATGGCCAGATTACGCATCGAAGGGAGAGCCTCCCCGGGGGCAAGCTCTCCACTCATTATCATTGCTTTTATCTGATTAACGATCTGAAGATAGATCGGATCGTTAGATGAATTCGAAATTATTATATCCATAGATTAATTCCTTATTTTCTGTTTTCAACCGGACTCAGCATTGAGACATTTACCAAGCGCCTTCAAAGTAAACCATTCTGTGCCATGTTGTAAATCCTATGAGACGCTTCTCCGGCGCGCCATATATATCCAGCACGGAAGCCCTATGATGACTGATGATATTATCATGCATAGTCCTATCCGGAACTGATTTCCGAGTACATGCTCCTGTGCCAGAAATACACTCGCAAGCGGATTACATATGGTATCTATCACTGCATGAGCGATAATCGGTGCTATAACCGAATCTGTCATCTTTCGGAGCATCTGCAGCATAGCTCCTGCTCCTATACAGAATACACACATGAGAAGAATATTTGTAACCGGAAATCCCGGTGCACCCTTACCAAAGTTCAGTCCAATCGTAATAAGCGGCGGTGTATGCCAGAGTCCCCATATGATTCCACCGATTATTATGGAACCGTGAAGTCCTGTAAGCTTCTCCAGTTTATCATACATGAAGGCTCTCCATCCCAGTTCCTCTCCGATCAGAATAAATGCCGCTGTATATGTTCCCATACTGTATAGCGAAAGTGCAGCAATTACTTCAAGCAATCCACCTCCCGCTTTAATCGTAAATCCTGCACCCAGAACTATGGTAATAAATATACAGTTCAGGATTCCGAAAAGGATAGAAAGAATAACCGATAATAAATATCCTTTAAAATGTCCCGTAAACTTCGGAAAGAGTATATCATCTCTGAAACCTTCGTGAAAGATATATCTTGTGGCTATACAACCGATTGCAGGACTGAAAGTAGTTAGATAATAGAATAACCTATCAAGTCCTGTCATAGCATTTTTTTCACCAGATTCAGAATATAACTTCCAGCCAAAGGTGAGCATTAGGCCAAAGGTGATAAGGAGGAATACACCTATCTCTATAAGAATCTCTTTCTTAGTGAAACTGTCAGAAGTTCTGTATTTCTTCTTTTGAAGTTTTTCTTTATATATTGAAATATCTTTACTAATTTGAGATGCTATATCAGTAGTTTCTATACGATCAGTTGTCATCTCTCAGCACCCCCTTCCTGAAAACCTTGCAGGACACATGGTAAGATATATAATATGCAAGGACCATCAGATGTGTAAAAGCAGCCATCTCGATATAGTTTATGTAGGTAAGTCTGTTGATAAACCGCTGCAGTTCATCAGAAACAGCTCCGGAATCCGCATTATCACCGATTAATCTTATAATGATTTTGACCAGACCATCTTCTGCCATAAGCCACTCTATATTTCCGAAGAGCAGATAAATAGAGATAATTAAAACTACTACTATTGTGATAAATATTCTGATTCCTACCGCCTTATCCGTACCAAATCTAAATGCAAGCGGCATCTCGACAGCATTTAAAAACATCTGTAACAGCATAAACATCAAAACCAAGAGAGACATATCAACTGCTTTCCCGAAGAAAAGGCCAATCATCAGATCATTCAGTACACATATTATGTATGATATAAGATACATGATGAATACCGTCATATACTTTGCTCCAACAATCAGCTTTGCACTGCCGGGAAGAGCCATGCCATAAAATCCCCACTGTTTTTTAGTATCAGCCTTTATTATATAACCATAGCTTAATGCGCCAATATACATAACTATCATGAGATCTGTTATTACAGCGCCCATCTCTGTCGGAAAAAGAACGATATTTGCAATATCTGCATATATTACATACATTAATAATATAATAAATAGAATTGACAAAGAATTAGCAATGACTTTACTTTTTATAAGATATAAATCTTTATATATTAGTCCCCTCATACTAGCTTCCCCTCTTTCTTAACTATTTTTACAGAAATCAGGTAGCTGACTACCGTAACCACTATAGATGTTACAATCGGTAATACATATAACACAGTCACATTCTGCATCTTTTCAAAAAGATTTAACAAAATCTCTTTACTTCTTTCTTCGTTTTGTAATAAAACTATTGAAACGATCATGCCGGCTAACATAACAACTATAACCGGTATAAGCTTGATTAGATCTACCTTTGCATTATTCTTCCCCTTATAAGCATATTCCTGTACGGAAAAATATCCCCCAAAAATAAGAAGTATAGACGAAAACCATACCAGAATGATCATACCTTCCTGTCCTGCATATGATCCTTTGATGAGCAGTCCCTCTCCCGTTCCGGATATAAACTTCAGAATCTGACATCCGCCTATACCCGCCAGTAAGCATATTATATCTATAATTACTACCATCAGATAATTCACTCCGACTTCAACTTCCGGACGTATTCCCGAAGCTTTGAGATAAGCATGCCACCCGCAGTTATAATCCTTGTTTATCAGATTATATATATGTTCCACTGCCGTTCCCAGAATTACTCCTGCGACTATCCCAAAGGCCGACGATGTCGTCAGAATCTCATTTATAAGTTCACTGTCAAATGCATACTTTGCAATATTTCCATGCTTTGCCGATATAATCACCAAAAGACCCAGTAAGAATATACCAATGAATATTGCAAAAGTTATCAGGAGATTTTTCCGTATTAAATATATATCTCTCAAGATCAATTCTTTCATAACTCAACTCCTCGTTGATCTTACTTTTCTGCCAAATTCGTGCACAGCACCGCTTCGATATCTGTCTATCTCCACTGATCCTTATCTCTGTTAACGTAGAAGAGCATTATTTCCTCAAGCGTTGTCTTATCGATCACTGCCCCCGAATACTTCTTTGCCGCCTTCGCTCTGTCGCTCACCATTATTTCCGCTCCGAAATCGTTAACCCTGGCACTTATATAGTCTTCTCTTTCAAAGTCCTTAAAGTCCTTCTTTGAACACTTAACAACACCGTGATTATCTAAGATTTCATCCTTGACTCCTGTAAGAAGAATTTTCCCCTTATCTATAAATGTAACCCTGTCCGCTATCTTCTCCAGATCCGATGTTATATGCGAAGACATCAGGATTGAATTATCCTCATCCTGAAGATATTCGAGGAATATATCTAATATCTCATTTCTTACCACCGGATCAAGTCCCGTAGTTGCCTCATCCATGATAAGCAGCTTTGCCTTATGGGAAAGCCCTGCAGCTATCTGAAGCTTCATCTTCATACCTTTGGAGAACTGTCCGAACTTCTTCTTGAAAGGAAGCTGGAATCTTTCCAGATAACCGAGAAATGTATCCTCATCCCACTCCTTCCATATTCCTCTCATCATACGAGTAAGCTGCTTAGCCGACAGGTCATCATTGAAAGGAAGCACATCGAATATGGCCGAAATCTGCTCCTTTAATTCATATTCATGCTCGGGCATCTCCTTACCCAGGAGACGTATCTCACCGCTGTCCCAGTTAAGAATATTCAGCAGTGAATTTATCGTTGTAGTCTTACCGGCACCGTTCTGTCCGATGAAACCCATGATGCTTCCCTTCGGAACATCAAAGCTTACGTTATCCAGTGTGAAGCCGTCATATTTCTTCGTCAGATTCTTTATTTCAATAGCATTTTCGTAATCCATGAAATCCTCCTGTAATTTCGAACCGCTTTATTATATTCATTTGCAGCACATGCTGAAGTAATGCGATCTTTAATGATATAGCACAACCAAACTTGATATATTGTATATATCTGATATACACAATATATCATGTGTATATACACTTGTCAACAGAAAAAAACGCATACAAAAAACAGAGCCCCGGCCCTTATCGGACCGAGGCTCTGCTTTACTTCAATTTATCGATATTGTTTATAATCATTATACAAAAACTCTTTCGTGTCATTTTCCTGTTGCTGCTCATCTCTGTCTTTGCAGCTAAATAACTCATCCTCATCTTTTAAAACTTGAAAATATCGGGAAGCTTTAAAAAATTGCGAAAAATCAGTGGATTCCCCCTTTGAATCTCCGATATCATTTGATTTTTTAACAACCCTCACTGTATAAAAAAGCGCTCCGACAATCGCCAGCGCAAGTGATGAAATCACGATGACAATGTATACTAAAAACATACTATCTGTCCTGCCTTTCTTTCATATATCTGTTAGTCTTTACCTCTGTTGTAAGAGATATGCTCTTTTTAAATTCATCGTATTTTTGTCTGCCAATTAATATCATAATGAGTATTATAATAGCATTTATAGCAAAAGGGAACGCGTTAATTACTTTATAAAGTAAAGAAAATGATATCATACCAAATCCGAATAAAACTAAAAAAGCAAGTAAAATAGTTAAATACACCTTTGATCTGACAGCAGGAACAGCTCCAACCATTTTACCCGTCTGACCGTTAACCAGAATTGTATAAGGTTTATTGTCAAAATTAAACGTTAAAAACCACACGGGAAGCAGTGCATATTCGGTTTTTGTAACTTTATGTATAGGCGAAGATTTAGCCAGCCAACCACCCTCATGTTTTAATCTTTTCTCAGCTAATTTATTAAAGTATTCTTTCACCCTTGATATAGCTTTATCATGGACGTCATTTACCTTCACATCGAATCTGTCCGAATAATATCCTGAAAGATATGCCATATCAAATCCCCTGAGTTCCCTCATATCGTAAGGCTCTAGTCTGACAGAAGTATCGTCATCAAGCTGAGACGATGCATCGAGCGTTATTTTTTCGAAGAAAGCCTCTGCTTCAACATACTCAACTCTTTCTTTCTTATACTTATTTTCATAACTCCAGTACTGAAAGTCCTTGTAACGTATGTCAAACATCCAGAAAGGTACATAAATCCCTCTGATCTTTTCAACTTCAAAATTCTTGATCGCTTCAGGTATATAATATCCTTTATTCAGTTCATCACGTATTATTCTTTCTGCCTCATTCTTTGTAACCTTAAACGGAATTATATAGTTTGGTTTAAGGACATTATCAATTCTATCCTTAATGACAGTCGCCTGACCGCAGTAAGCACAGAAAGTAGATGTTTCTACTCCGTTTACTGCAAGTTCTGCACCGCAGGCTGTACACCGAACAATCTGCATCTTTATGAAATCTGTTTCGACCGGCTGCTGAATTTCCTCTTCTTCTATAGATTCCTCAAGCTCTGTTTCCCCCGAATAAGAGCTTTGAGTTAATTCATCAACCCTGAACTCACTTCTGCAATAGCCGCAGACCATCCTGTCTTTCTCTACGGAATACTCTATAACCCCTCCGCAGTTTTTACATTTGAAAATCATATTAGTTCTCCCTAAAATACTTTTACCACTCGTAAAATATCTCTGTACAATCTCACACTCTGATAACAGTCTCGATATCTTCATTCGCTGTTATCTTCTTCTCAACTCCGTCTACGGTAATTACATACTCACCCTTGAAGGCTTCTACTTCAGCATAACCGTTCTCGTCTGTTACGATTTCGGTATCTGTCCACCACTCTTCATGTGTCAGCTTCTTCAGCATATCATAAGACGGTTTAGATGAATTGTCCTTTCTGATAAATCCGCTAGGTGCTCCGAGCCATGCTCCGTCCCTGTAATCCCATGTTGTGATTGCCTGAACCAGCGGATGACTGAAGAGTATGCGGTACATTTCTTCTATTTCTCGTGCCTGTCTCTCTTCACCCTCCGGTGTTGTAGGCCAGCTCTCTACCTGCCAGTCATTCAGATCCTCAATATATGCAGGCATGATATCTCCCGATATAAGAGTATTTTCTGTAAAATGTATCGGAAGTCCGAAATGTTCAAATCTTTCCAGAACTTCATTAAGCTTCTCGGCTCCCCAGTAACCCTGATGCTGATGGGACTGAATACCGATTGCACTTATAGGCACACCTGTCTCAAGACATCCGTCTATAAGAATCTCATAGCTGATCGATGTGTTAAAATCATTCAGAAGAAGAACCGCATCCGGATTCATCTTATGAGCTTCTTCGAAGACGGTCTTTATGAGCCCTACTCTGCCCTTCTCCTTGCAGATACGTGTTATTGCATTGTCATACTTATCGAAAATAGGCATGATAACAACTTCGTTAATGACATCCCACATATCGATAACGCCCTTGAAGCCCGTAACCTCACGGTCTATTCTTTCAAGCTGTTTCTTCAGGATAGTTTCATTATCATATTTCATAAGCCAGTCGGCACATACAGTATGCCAGCAGAGCGGATGACCCTTAACCTGGATTCCCTCGTCTCTCATATATTTTGCCGTATTCATAAGGCTGTCAAAATCAGGCTTACCCTCTTCAGGCTCGTATCTTCCCCAGTAGAAAGGAAGTGTACCGTAATTGAACACCTTCTTCCAGCTTTCAACAACCTGTCTCTTATCTTCATCTCCCGAATTTACAAACGGAAGAAATTCAAATGCACCACATCCGAAAAGGAAGCTGTGATTGGTCTGCTTAACGGAAATCTTCTTACCCTTCAAGGGACGTCCTTCAGCATCTGTGACTCTGAAGCTTTCCTTCACCTTCCTGTGTGATATATCCATATTGTTCTGAATCATAGTTTTCCTTCTCCTTTTGTAATTTTACACGCCGTGAGCAAGAAATCCCCAACTCTACAGGTGGTGGGATGAATTGCGATAAACACAGCTTGTTAAAAAGCTGACAGGAACAACTCCTGCCAGCTTCAGAAAAAATCAAAATTATACGAATGCACTGTAAAGTACATTTCAAATGTAATCCGGTAGTTATGCCTGCTGATCCATAGCAGCTGTAACTACCTCTTTTACTATCTCAAGTCCTTCCTTTAAGGTTTCGATATCTATAGTAAGCGGAGGCATGATCTTAAGAACAGCGTCCTTACGACCTGCAACCTCAAGGATCAGATGCTTATCGAATGCATCATGAACACACTTGATAGCAAGTGACGAATCAATCTTCGAGAAGTCGATTCCCCAGATCATTCCGATTCCTCTATAGCTGAGGTTATCATACTTGAAACAGATTTCCTTGAGAGTCTCTTCTATGATCGCCCCTCTCTCCTGTGCCATCTTATCCATGTTATGCTCTGTGAAATATTCAATAGCAGCCTTACCGCCGACAAATGCAAGGTTATTTCCTCTGAAAGTTCCGTTATGCTCAGCCGGACGGAATATATCATACTCAGGCTTGATAAGAAGAAGTGCCATAGGAAGTCCGAATCCGCTGATCGACTTTGAAAGAACAACCATATCAGGAACGATTCCCGCTCTTTCGAATGAGAAGAACCATCCGCTTCTTCCGTTACCTACCTGGATATCATCTACTATGAGAAGAATTCCATTCTCAGAACAGTACTTACGGATTCCGCGAAGCCATTCAACGCTTGCGATATTGATACCGCCCTCTGCCTGTACTGTCTCAAGAATGATTGCTGCAGGCTTATCAACACCTGAATGATCATCCTCAATGATCCACTTCAGATAATTCAGAGCTTCAACTCCGACCGTTCCGTCATAAGGAGCAAATGTAACATCATCGAGTGATACACCTGCACCCTCTCTGCTTATTCTATCTGTTGTAACCGCAAGACTTCCGAGAGTCATTCCATGGAATGCACCACCAAATGCGATTACATTTCTTCTCTTTGTATTCTTTCTTGCAAGCTTAAGAGCTGCTTCAACGGCATTAGTTCCCGTTGGACCACAGCACATGATCTTATAATCAAGATTTCTCGGTACAAGTATCTTATTATAAAATGTATCGATAAATTCTCTCTTTGCCTCTGTAAACATATCAAGAGAATTAATGATATGATCCTCGGCAAGATAATCCAGAACCGCCTTCTTGATATATGGATTATTGTGGCCATAGTTCATGGAACCTGCCACAGCAAGGAAATCTATATATCTTTCTCCATCCTCATCAAACATCTCCGCATTCTTTGCAGAAGAAAATACAACAGGGTATTTTCTGCAATAAGAACGGACTACTGACTCATGTTCCTCAAAAATATTTGACATTTTATTATCCTCATCCTCCGGCTGTCCGATACATATATCATATTCGGAAGCTTATCTAAAAATATAAATTCCAGTTAAATTTATCAGTAAATTTAAACCAATTTATGATAACACCTATATAATAAACTGTCAAGGTTACGCAAGTGTTCGCCTGCCTGTTAAGCAAGTGTTCCGCCTGCATATCTATGCCGTTTAACTCATCCGTTTCTAGGCGATAATTCCGATCTCTTCAACTCCGTAGAATTCAAGAATATCTATTACATCTCTGCTGAATCTTTCTCCTGCGATGATAGGTGTGATTGCAGGTGGACATCCTGTAAGATTGTCGGCTGCTATCTCGCCCTCGAGATTGGCACTTACTTTAACTATCTTCTTGTTCATAAGAAGTGTCTGATACGGCTGATATACAACCTCCGGAAGTACAAACTTCTTATGTCTTATGTTGCTGCTGTCGCGCTTTGCTACAATAGCAGCCTCATCCGGCTCCTTCTCGGCAGCTTCGATCGCAGCTTTTATAGCCTGCTTAAATCTGTCGAATTCAACAGGATATTCATTGAAAGGAGACCACATAGTTACCACAAAATCCGGCTCGCCGTACTCGCATACTATCTTCTTCTCATGAAGCTCCTTTTTAAGGCTGTTTCCGTCTATATCACTGTGCCTTAAATCCATTGTAAGTTTGAACGGCTCATCACCGTAAACCTCAATTCCCATTTCTCTCAGATCATTTTTAAGTTCCTTCATATGCTCAGCACATTTTGCATAATCCTCAGGAATAACTCTTTCAAGAGCAAGATCGAGTGATCTCATAATCTTGTATGAAGGACTGGTAGATCCGAAAAGAAGAAGTCCCTGTCTTGCCTGAGTTTCCAGGCCTTCCGGTGCATTCTTTGATATATGCAGATAAGCACCACCCGTAAGTACCGGAAGTGTCTTATGAGCTGAATCCGTTGTCATATCAGCTCCAATTGAGATAGGGTGCATATCTCCGCCTACAAACTTAAGATATGAACCATGTGCATTATCACAGATAAGAAGTGTCCCAAACTCATGAGCAACCTTGGATAGTTCTCTGATATCGAGCATATTTCCGAGATAATCCGGGCTTGTAATGAAAACAGCCGCGAGCGTCTTGTTGCTGTTCTTCTTATATTCCGTAAGATATCTTCTGAGTCCTTCCGGAGTTACATTACACTTGCAGATGCTGTACTCATCATCCTCCGAAGGGAGCCATGCAATATCAAACTGCATGAGCATTGATGCATTGATAAATGACTTATGCGCATTTCTTGATGCAGCAATCACATAGTCTGTTCTTGTACTGTCACCGCTGTTCTTCGACGCATATCTGATAGCAAGATAACACATAGTCTTAATGACCTGTGAAGATCCTTCTGTGCTGTAATAAGTATGCCTTGTACCAAAAAGCTCTGATGTCATCTTCTCACTTTCAGCGATGATTCCGTCGGCTTCATAGAGGCTGTCAGCTCCCTGAACTTCAGTTATATCATCCGAGCAGTCTGCAAATTTACCCTTATGGCCGGGCATATGAAGTCTTACGATTTCCTTATCCGCATCATATTCCTTCAAGAACTCTGTAATAGGTAATCTCATTGGGTTCCTCCTGCATAAAGAAAGCGTCGCCATATTTTGGCGGCGCTTCAAAATATTATGTCTAAAATGTATTCTAAAATGTATTCTTCGCCTTCATTCCAAACAAAAGAATACTATCATAAAACAGGTATCAATGCAAGATTATTTAAGATTGATACTATGTGTTATTTAAGGTCTGCTGCTATGCATCCACCCTGCTTACTCCGATTATAAGCTGCGGACCTTCCTTCTCCTCAAGCATAACCGCTTTAAGGCTGACACTCTGAGGTTTTCCATCTATCATAAGGCGGTAATTCATGATGAAGAATCCGTTATCCTTGATACTTCGGAGTACATTTTCCTTGCTGAAGTTTGCCCGGAAATAATCCAGATCTTCACTCCAGATAGCACGACCGCTTTCTTCAATCGCAGCATTGAAGAAATCATCTCCGAATTTAGAAAGTCCGATTCCCTCATATTCACGCGTGGCATCATATTCCGTATATATGTCTGTTTCCGGATTAACCGAATAGATACAGATATAATTACCCGAAAGAGCCGCAATTCTCGCAAATGCGATCTGCTCCTCTTTCATCTTCTCCATATCCTCCTGCTGCTTCATCTGAGTATTTACGTTACTAACTCCAATGATAATATGGCTGTCATCTCCGCTCATCTTGATTGCTTTCATACTTACATAATTCGGCTCACCGTTTATAAGCAGTCTGTAATTAATAGTATAAGAACCCTGTTCTTCGATGGTATTCATAACATTTTCCTTATTAAAGGATTCGACAAATCTATCAATATCATCCTTGTAAAGGAATTTAAGTGCATCCCTACTGCTGGCATTAAAGAAGTCATCTCCGTGTCTTTCAACGGAAAGATCTTCTCCTGACGCATCCGGTGTATACTCATCAAATTCATCACTCACTATATCTACATAATACAAATGAATATAATCAGCCGAAAGACTGTTCGCAACATCGGCATAAGTTATACCCTTGGTTTTGTCCTCTGTAACTCCCAAAACAACTATTGCGCATGCTACTACCCCTGTTACGGGATTTGAAGCTATACGCCTGATGATAGAATGGATAACCATATCTCCATTTTTCTCATCAATAAATATCTTGGAAACACCACTTGCACATATCTTTAGAGCCTTTACAAGATTAGCTCCCGATTTACCGTCAAATATACTGAGACTGATCGGACTATCAAGATCGATCCCTCTGTATGCATCCGAAACAAAGCTCCTGTAAGATTGATTACAACGGACCACTCTCATAATTTCGGAATCCGATTCGAGAACTGCCATAGGAAGCGAATTGAAATATTTACTGAATGCATCCTCATCATCCATATCGGATTCTTCGTTTGCTACTGCCGCCATATCATATAGATTGATCTTACCGATAGCTGTGTAATATTCTGATTCCTCAGGATTTTCGAAGCCTATCTGTGCTCCGTTACGATGTCTGTCAATTATCTCATCTAAAGGTATCGGCTTGCAGAAATAATATCCCTGAAGTTTTGTGCATCCGACCGCTTTTAGGAACTCAACCTGATCTGCTCTTTCAACACCCTCCGTAACTGTTTCGATTCCCAGTCCGAGAGCCATTTTCATAAGTTCTGTAATAATAACCCGGCTCTTATCTCCGTTATCAAACTCTTTCATAAAACGCATATCGAGTTTAATAAGATCGAAATGAATACTCTGAAGCACATCAAGAGATGAATATCCGCTTCCGAAATCATCCATCCAGACATGGAAACCGAGTCTCTGGAATCTCTCAACCTGTTCCTTGATAAAATCAAAATCACTGCCGACAACGCTTTCGGTTATCTCGATTGTAAGCATTCCCCTATCGATTCCGGCAGCATCTACTCTGTCCGTAATTTCCTGAACTATATCACATACATCGAAATCCGTTCTGGAAAGATTTACAGATGCGGGAACAACATACATTCCCTCCTCTGCCTGAATCTTCATCTTCTTAATTATCTGATCAACCATATGTAGGTCAACCTTATATATAAGTTTTTCATCCTCGAGTATAGGAATAAAATCCGCCGGAGAAAGCATCCCCTTCTCCGGATCTATCCACCTTGCAAGAGCCTCCTCATCACAGACATTGCCGTTTGCCGCACGTATTATCGGTTGATAATATGCCTGTATCCAGTTTTCCGATAATGCTCTGTCAAGATTATCTAATACATACTGCCTTTTGTTTTCATATTCCAGCATATCATTACTGAAATATATATAACCCGATCTATTCTTATCAGTCATCTGATTACATGCATATCTTGCTCTGTCGCATGCAAGACTCGCATCTGTAATACCCAGATTACTCGAATAAATACCTACTCTGAAGGAAACTCTTCCTTCGCAGCGTTCATCAAACTCCCGGATAACATTGTTTATTTTTTCATCAACCTCATCCGCCATGGCAAAGAATGCAAAATTATCCTGTCCCATACGGCAGGAATTGTTAAGTCCGAAATATTTAGCCAAAATGCCCGCCAATTCACGAAGGATCTTATCACCCTCTACGAATCCGTACTTCTTGTTAAAATACTTCATTCCGTTGATACTGGAATAACCGATAACACAAGTCTTTCCTTCCGCGAGTGCATTATCTCTGCTGACCGGTGCAAGCTCGAAGAAATATCTCATATTCGGAATGCCTGTCAGATAATCATAATTACTTTTCCTGTTGAAATTTTCTTCGAATAAAGAACTGCTGATAAGGTCCGAAACCGTATTTTCATTGCCATCTCCGCTGCTGAGATATTCGGTCTCATCCATATACCATACTAAAGCAAGTTTTACTCCTTCCTTAGGTGAAAATATCGTTCCCTTGGAATGGATAAGTCTGTACTCATCACGGATAGCCAATCTGAAGGTCATATCATACTCTTCTTCATCTCTCATCAATCTGACAGCTGCATCACTGACTTTTGAAACATCATCGGGATGAATGTCA
This sequence comes from uncultured Lachnospiraceae bacterium, assembly GCA_946405625.1. Lineage (GTDB taxonomy): Bacteria > Bacillota > Clostridia > Lachnospirales > Lachnospiraceae > Eubacterium_Q. The sequence goes on from CAMJHQ010000006.1 coordinate 43,869, forward strand.
CAGAAAGGATCGTTGCTGATTTTTTCAAATGCAGCCATATTATCGTAATAGCCATATAATTTATAAAAGCCATCAGAAAAAGTGAGCGCAACTATCCTCTCATCGACATATTGGAATATGCCAAACGGGATAGGACTAATTTCCAACAAAAGCTTTTCGGTTGTTATAAACTCGTATTTTTTCATAGCAACCCCGATTCTTCAAACCGCGTAACAAGTATTCTATCTTTCTGCCGCAATTGCATAAATAAGCGGAGAATTCCAGTATATAGCCACTTCATTTGTAGCATAGCTCTGTGAGCTGTCTATATAACACATTGCAGGGCTCTGTCCTTCAAGAACCGTCTGCGCATATGGATCTTCCAGTCCGCCGTTAGGTCCTCCGACAAGCATTCCGCTGATAACTCCGTCGGTGATCTGCGAAGGTCTGTGATGCGGATCCTTCGGACTGTAGGTACCGAATCCCGTAACAAAACAATATCCCATAGCATTCGTTCCGAAGAGATAATCCAGCTGAAGTGCAGCATATTCCTTATACTTTGCATCTCCTGAAACATTAAAAGCCATCTGCAGCATCTGTGACTGATTTGCCGCCGTCATGTTACTTCCCCATGGATAGTTATCACCCATACTTGTGAAGTAGCCTGCTTCAGCCATCTTTCCGACAGCTTCATCGGCATCCTTTATCAGTTCGGCCTTTGCATCTTCTGCTACAGCCTTATCACTTCTTGCAAGATCGTAATCGGCATAGGTCCCCATATCTATCCAGCCGAGTCCGCCAACTATCTTCTCATCTTTTATAAATGCTTTTACCGTATCTTCAAGATCATCTCTGCCCGCAAGATAAAGCTCTGCGGCAGCCCAATATTTCTCATCGTTCGTATTTGAATCCGGATATTCACCCGTACTTACATCGGACGGATTCTTATATCCCTTGGTATCTTCCGTATCCTTCACATAATCCCACGCCTTCTCTGCAGCGGAATAAGCACTTTCGGCAAATTCAGGATCTATATCCTTATAGATTACAGATGCCATTGCCATTACAGCTGCAAAATCCCCTGTTGCTGTAGTGGATATCGGCATCAGATACATTGTGGCAGTCTCCTCTTCCGGAGGAACCGTATCAGGGAACGCAAGTCCCGTGACCTTATGATATACTCCGCCTGTCTCGTCATCCTGCATCTTAAGCATCCAGTCAAGCTCATAACGTGCTTCATCAAGAATATCCGGAATTCCGTTTCCACTCTCCGGAATACCGAGATCATCATCTTTTATCTGATAGTCTCTGTATGCGATCATGAGATCTGCAACTGCTTCCGCTCCGGATACAACATATCTTCCGTAATCACCGGCATCATGCCATCCTCCGGTAACATCCTTTGTTACATCCTCATTTCCATATATAACCGCATCTTCAAGGTGACACTCCTCATGTGCGGCATAACCTGCCGCATCACCCTCAACTGCCATTCCGCAACGCTGTCTGTAGAGCATGAGAACAGCCTCTTTGTAAATATCCTTATACGGATCTTCACTTACTTTGAAAGGATAGCTTGCGCCCTCTGCGGTGACTATATAGTAATCTCCGGCTTCGGCGAAATCCGAGAAATCTCCCTGTCTCACATCAATACCGGCTCCCGGGTCAGTAATTTTATCACCGAGCTTACCCGTATATACGGTCTCGTTTGTAGATAAATCGCAGATTATAAAGTTCTCATCATCGGAACTGTCTGACTTAACAACTACGATTTTCTTATCTGCCGGCTTATAACCTACCTGATTGACTGCTACAGGCACATAACCCGGAAGAGACGACATCGTCTCCGCATTCGAAGCATCCTTAACAACCAGCTTTACATTATCAACCGTTACTGTGTGAGCTCCCGGATCCTCATCCATGTTATCCATCTTTCCCATATTAAAGCAGAGTCTCGGTGCAGGGTCCGAATCATCGGTCATTTCGAAATCAACCGAAATATTCTGCTCATCCGGTCCCACTTCAATATAGTCTCCCACATATGCATGATAATCACCACCATTAAGCTGGATTCTGTATTCAACTTTTCTCTCTATATCACTGGTTATATCAAAACTATATGTATATACACAGCCCTTGCTGAGACTGAAGCCGTCATAATATGACTGGTTGGCGTAATCCACCGAACCGCATTTCTTGATATCGAGAACCAGCTTTCCGTCCTTCGCCTTTGTAGAAAATTCGCCTTCGTTCATATATTCGCCGAATCCGGCCGTATCATTATTATCAAAGTTCAGATCTATCAGGACATCTCCGTCACTTATCGCATACTCATCGGCATCATCACCGCCGCCTATAAAATCCTCCGGCTTTGCTGCACCTGTTCCCGTAAGCTTAACTTCCTCACTACCCGCAGCATCGGTAACAGTAGATTCGGTACTCGGTGCTTCTGTAACAGTCTCACTGGCCGCAGCCTCTGTAGATGCTTCAGTAGCTGCCTGAGTTGTCGGTTCTGCACCGGCTCCGCATCCCGCAGAACCTATAACCATAAATGTACTCATTAAAGCAGCCGCGATTTTTTTCTTATTCATTGGATTCCCGCCTTCTCAATTTATTGATACAATTACATTTATACAAATCAATCCAGAAGCCACTTCTGGCCGTCAGGCATTTCTAAGATTGAACCTCTTTCCTGCTCTCTTATCTCACCTGTCGGATATTCTCTGATCACCGTTTCTTCCCTGTAATCCGGATCCTCAAACCACTTGGAGAATATCAGCTTATCTCCGTCTCTGGAATCAAAGGATTCCTGCGGATCTATTTCAAAGTTTCCTTTATCCGGCCATACAACCTGGAAACGATTCTCACTTCCCTGTCTTACAAGTGTAAGAGGACTTATCTCGAGCTTCAGATTATAACAATCCCTCACTTCATCAAGTGAAACCCTCGTAAACATTGTAGCTGACGACATATCTTCACCACATTTAAAGATAAAGATATCCCTTGACTTAAAGTCCACCAGAATGAAATAAATCTCACCTTCCCAGCAGACAGGACTTCCAAGATACTGACCTTCCCTTACTGTCATCGGTTCAAATACCGCTCCATCAGGATAGGAAACAAAGATCAGGCGGTTATGCGTGATCCGATTTCCGTCGCGGAACAATTCCTCGGCTTCGTAGAGATCACCACAGGCATAATCCATTCCCCAGTACCAGTTCTCGGTTCCGGGAACTCTGTCAATATATGCAATTCCTTTTGTTTCAATCTTCTTATAATTCATCGATCATATCTCCGTACAATCGTCTACCATTTGATCTCGCCGCTTATCTTCCTGCCGATAAAAGTTTTTATGTCCTCCAAAGATGCCGTTTCAAGACTGATATCCTTCTCATCAAGAACTATACCGTCTGTCTTAAGTCCCGCAGACTCTGCCGCCAGCTTTAAAAGCTCTGCTGTGAATATCGGGTTTTTAACAAGAACCGGTCCAAGTAAATGTGTGAATATAAGATTCTTTGTTCTTGCACCCTCTGTTCCGTCCTCGTTATTACCTCTTCCGTATACAACCTTTCCGAAAGCTTCCTGATCCTTACCCAGCTTCACATCAGCCATCTGAATCTGAACACCTACAAGCTCTGTTCCGTCTGTTGTATTGATCCAGAGATCATTTCCGCTGACTCTCTGTCTCTGTCTGAATACTGTATCAAGAAGTCCGAGACCTCTAACCTTTCGACCATCCAGGAAGCTAACTCCCTTACCGAAAACAGCTCCCGTACTTCCGACTGTGAAAATAACCTTTCCGCTGTCTCTGAATTCCTTAAGCTGCTGTCTTACAGGTGTAAGAGCCTTTACTATATCCTCTACCGCTGCAAGGTCACCGCTCGGGAAAAACATCATGTCTGCCCAGTCAAACGGAATTTCATCTGTCAGCTTATTTATTCTTCTTATGGTACATGGAAGCTTCATGATATTGCTGAATCTGAGAAGTGCCATAGCATCGCCTCTGCTTCCGTGCATATTCAGCACATCAGGATACATCCATAAAATATGTACCCCTCTTTCATTCTCGGAAACTCCAAGAGCTTTATGATTGCTTATTTCCGGATCGGTATAATGACTTCCGGAACGAATCTCGTTAAATAATTTAAAGTCGCTCAATCTCTTATCCTCATTTCTTGTAATATGGTATCTCTTCCACAAGATAAACCGGTTCCTTGCCCGGAATCTTCTTCAGTGCTTCTTCTACGGTCTTCTCATAACCGTCCGGAAGAATCACCATATCATCCTCATTGAATCCGTCATACAGGAACCTGAGTGCCGTTGAACGGCCAAGTGCCGTTGACATACAGATCCATTTCTTGACTCCCGACTCGAGTATACCTCTCGGATCGTAATCAAAAGGATAAAATGAGATAACAAGCGGAGGATAGAAATCCAGATATTCATCATAGCCGATCATAAAGATCTTATCTTCCTTATCCTTTGCGATAAGATTAAGCGAAGACTGTGTCGTTTCTGAATTTTCCTGCTTCATTTTTATATAATGCAGAGTCTTACCCGCAATCTTCTTTGTTTCGAGTCTTCCTCTTATATCCTTAAACTCTTTAAGAGCTTTGGAAATGTCCTCCTTCGATACACCAAGCTCTGTAGTGACCGCAAGTGCCAGGATGTAACAGTAAAGGAAATACTCAGTATTAAAGTTAAAGGCATATTCTGTTCCGTCCGCAGTAAAGGTCTTTCCTTCGAAATCAACCTTCTCAACCAGATAATCGATCTTATCTTCGGTTCCGAAGCCACAGGACGGACATGAAAACTGACCTATATTTTCAATGTTATATGACTTAAATACCAGCGGATTATGACAGCATGGACACGGCATTGATACAGAGAAGAAGTCATCTGCTTTATGATATGAACTGCTGTTCTCTGCTACTCCGTAGCTGATTGCCTTACCGGCAAGGTCCTTAAGCGAATATGAATTAGGCTCATTCTTATTTACGAAGAGCGTAAGATCCTTACTCATTATCTTCTTAAGACGTTCCATAATGTATGAAGGCTCTCCGTTTCTCTGTGCCTGATCCTTCTGTACATTTGTTATTCCAACATATTTTGCAGGCAGCTGTTCCATTACAAGGCTGATGAATCTTTCATCAACTTCCATGGCGATCGCATCTGTCGTAAGCTTTCCGCTCATATTTACATCTTCAAGGAGTGCTGTAGCTACTCCCGTAACCATATTGGCACCTTTAAGATTTGACGAAACCTTAAGTCCCGAACTTGTAAGTATATGATTTACCAGATTAACTGTTGTACTCTTTCCGTTTGTACCGGTTATGAATACTGTCTTAGCTGTATCGATTCCCTTAATGTGTTTGATAAACTTCGGATCTATCTTCAGGGCTATCTTACCCGGAAAGAAGGTTCCCCTGTCTTTAGCAAAAATATGAAGCATCTTCAAGATAAACTTCGCTGTATAAAGTGCCAGATAAAAGCGCATAGTATAATTTTTCCTCTCAATCTATAGTTACATTTATTTTTTGGCTTTTGCCTTTTTATTCTTATCTGCGGCAGTCTTCCTGTCATGTTTCTTGACTTTATCGCTGTCAGACTTCTTTACTTTGCCGCTCCCCTTCTTCGAAGCTTTCTTCACCGAATATCCGAAGCTTCCGAGCTTTTTGCCGAGTGAAAAATACTCTCCGTGTGAATATGCTATCGGATCTGCGTCTGACAGATGAAATCTTCCTTTCTCATCCATATATTTATCATCTACGGTAACTCCGATGACCTCAGCGATAAACATATCATGCGATCCGAGCTTCTCAATCTTCTTTACCTTACAGTAAATGTTGACCGGACTCTCATCTATAGCCGGCGTCTCCATATATTCCGACTTATACTCAGTCAGTCTCATCTCTTTAAACTTATCCATATCCCTGCCTGATTTTACACCACACCAGTCGCAGGCCTTTGCAAGTTTCGCAGAAACAAGATTAACAACAAACTCTCCCGTCTCTACAATTATATCATGTGAATGCCTTTCCGGTCTAATAGATATAGATAACATGGCCGGATCGGAACAGATAGTCCCTGCCCATGCAAGTGTGATTATATTTGCCTTTTCACCGGGTCTTTTGCAGCTTACCATCACCGCAGGAACGGGATAAAGCATATTTCCGGGTTTCCAACTTTCCTTGCTCATATCTTCTTACCATTAATTAATATATTTAATCAGTCTCATATATTAAAGTGAGACAGCGATTTATTCTATCGCAATTATTTGAGGCCTGCAACCTCATATACAAAAACGCCCTTACTCTTTCCCTTTAGCGGTATCTCACCGACTTCATTAACTTCAATCCTGTCTTTAAGCCTCTCATAGAGCACATCGCTTATCAGGACCTGGCCCTTCTTTGCATTAGCCTCAAGACGTGCTGCAGTATTTACCGTGTCACCTATAGCCGTAAAATCCATTCTGAAATCACAGCCGACATTTCCCACAACCGCAGGTCCGACATTTACACCGACTCCGAAGCCGACGCTTCTGCCATATTCTTTCATGAATTTCTCTTCTATCCTTTCACCACCTGCTACAATGTCCAGTGCCGCACATACTGCCTTATATTCATAATCCTCAAGATCAAAAGGCGAATTGAATACTGCCATCGTCGCATCACCGACAAACTTATCAAGCGTTCCTTCGTTCTTGAAAATAGCTTCTGTCGTAAGTGCAAGATATTCATTTAGAATTGTCACAACCTGCTCCGGCTCAAGTGCCTCTGACATTGTGGTAAATCCTCTGATATCTACAAAAAGAACCGCAATATCTCTGTTCTCGCCTCCGAGCTTTATGTTGAAATCACCCTTCTTTGCAATCTCTTCAACCACCTGAGGCGCAACATACTTACTGAATGCCGCAAGAACCTTCTTACGCTTGGCCTGTTCAAGTATATATCCGATTGCAACGCTGTAGATATACGAGATGATCAGTACCATTGGGAAATAGATAATACTAAACTGTCGTCCTCCGTTGTTAAGCATAACACAGACTGCCACAAAGCCTGCTATAGCTGCCACAAGAAGTATAACGCCCTGCCACACCTTAAGTTTTCTGAAGAGTAAATGCAGTATCATCGCAATTACTGCAGTGATAAGGCCGAATATATAGGCATTACCGTTTATGGAAAATCGGCCCTGCATGTAAGACTGAAGTATATTGGCGTGAATCTCAACGCCATACATTTCTTTATCTCTGCTGATCGGAACTTTGAAATTGTCCTGCATTCCCGGTGCATAAGCTCCTACAAGGACTATACTGTCACCGAACGCTCTCGGATCGATGTTTCCGTTTAAAACATCCGACATTGATATAAATTCGTAATCACCGGCCCTGCCTGAATAATTGATCAGCGATCTGCCATACTTATCTTTGGTTACTAAATTCGGTGCCGTTCCCGTAAGCTCACAATATCTGTCATAGAGTACCTTCGAAAACATATAATGCTTTTCACCGTTATACTCTTCTTCGGGCATGATCTTTCTGATTATTCCGTCCGAATCGGGAGCAACATTGCTGTAACCTGAAACCGTCACACTGTCAAGTGCGGGATAAGCTGTTTCCATATTGATCACAGGGTTATACATAAGCCCGTCACTTCTCTGTTCCGGACGCTCGGCGTATATCAGATGATCAACTACGACCACATTTCCGCTATCCCCGGCTGCTTCTGCAAATTCCTTATCGCCCTCTCCGGCTTCACCCGAAAAAATGATATCAAAGCCTATCAGGATAGGTTTCGAATCTTCAGATGAATTAAGCTTCGAGATCAGATCGGCATAATAAGCACGGGACCAGGTTTGAATCGGTCCCAGCTCCTGAAGTGTTTTTTCGTCAATTCCTATAATCTTAATGTCACTGTCTATACCTCTCGGTCTCTGGTACACCGCATCTCTCACGATATAATCCAAAGATCCGAATAAGGCTGCGACAGTCAGTAGAAACACGATCAGGCCTACTGTTAACATTTCAATGATTATTGTTATTTTCTTCTTCATTTAGTCAACCCTGGTAAATACATATTCTCCCGACTCGTTAACATATACAGATACTCCGCCGTTATAAACAGTATTGTCACCGCTGACGGTCCAGCTTCCGGAATCTAGCTTGTAAGATTCTTTATCCTCAAGCGGAAGAAGCTTGTCAGCCGGAATGATCTTTGTCTTAAGCCATTCGGCCTTTACGGTTATATCAACCGTGCTTGTATTTCCTGCAGCATCCTCAGCTGTAATGCTGAATTTCTTTGCTCCGTTCGCAGGATCAAGTACGATGTCCGCCTTACTGTCATTAGTATCCATCTCAAGTCCGTCAAGTAATATCTTAGCCAGATTTTCATCGGACACACTTAATTTAAAAGCATCTGAGAAAAATGTATTGCTTCCGGACAACGGCTCTGTCTTTCCGATAAACTTCGGCATTTCCTTATCTATCTTATATTCTCCGCTTATAGCGATTGCACCTGTACGTGCACCGTCACTCTTACGGACAAGATAAACATTTTTTATACTGCGGCTGTACAGAATACTGTCAGTATATTCTCCGCCATATTCCGCTGAGATAAGATATTCCACCGGTGCCTTAAGATAAACATCCGATATATAAAACTTATTCTTTCCTTCTTTTCCCTGAATCGTGAATACTTCGTCAGGTGCATCAAGATATGATAATGTGAAATTATCCGTACAGCTTGATGCCTTGTAAACTGATGTTTCGGGGATTACAGCCTTCACTGTATAGCGTCCAGGTAATATCGGTACATAAGCCGAATACGCGGAATCATCCGCATCGAAAGGTTTGTACAGATATCCTGCAATGTCCCTTCCGTCCGAATCTGTTTCAAGAATCGGATAAAGCGGTTGTCCGACATAAGCATTCTTCTGATTCAGAATAGCTTTTGTAACCTCACGCTTATTTATGGAGAAGCTGCTCTCTGCACTTGCCGATTCGAATTCATCTGTCTCCGGAACCGTAGCCCTTACCATATAAGTTCCCGCTGCTTCCGGCTTAACACGGGAATATGTCTCATCATCCGAACCATACGACTTATACTCGAATAAAGCATCAGCCTTTCCGTCAGAATCTGTCTCAAGTACCGGTTCATACCCGGTTCCTACAACTGTATCGGATACCGAAACCTTGATTGATTCAACTTTTCGTTTGAAGATCAAAATATTAAATGTACTCTCGCACGAAGCTCCGCTGAAAGTATCTGTTTCAGGAACGACTGCTTTTACCGAATACTTTCCCTTCAAGGAAGGCATTACATTGCTGTATGCTTCATCAGGAGCATCAGCAGGCTTATAAAAATACTCTGCAAGATTTATTCCGTCCGAATCAGTTCTGAGCACAGGTGAAAGCTCCGTACCTTCCCTCACGTCAGCAACACTGATTTCTATATAAGATGGTGTTTTCTTTAAAATCTTGAAATTACATGTACATACGATCTTGCCAAAATAATCTGTCTCAGGGACAGTAGCACGCACGGTGTATTCACCTGCAGCTGCAGGCTTTACTGTCGTATATAAACTGTCTTCCCCATCAATTGGCTTATATTCATAGACTACACTACTCTTTCCGTCTGAATCCGTTGTAATTATCGGATCATACGGATCACCGATTATAGAATCAGCTACAGTAACCTTTGCACTTGACGGTGTAAGCCTTGATATCGTGAACTCAGCAGTAGCCGCCGCAGACGAATAAGTGTCGGTTTCGGCAACGGTCGCTTTAACAACATATGTTCCGCCTGCTGTAGGCTTTACGGATGAATATGCTGTATCTGCCTCATCAACCTTTTTGTATTGATAACTCACTACACCGTCTGAAGTTGTTGCAGCACTCGGAGAATAGCTGTCTCCTACTTTTGAATCCGGGACTATAACCGAGACAGAAGGTATGAGCTTTTTAATCGTAAAGTTATCAGTAACAACTACTTCTTCATACATATAAGTCTCGGGTATCGTAGCCCTTACCGTGTATGTTCCTGCTGCTGCAGGCTTTACATCAGTATACGCACTGTCATTATCAGTAGATTTTTTATACGCATACAGTACTTCTTCTACACCATCGGATGAAGTTGTAAGTACCGGTTCATACTCTGTTCCGATATTCATATCGGGAATATCAACCTTTGAATCATCTGCAGAATGCTTGCTTATCGTGAAGCTACCGTAACAATCTATTCCGAGATATTCATCTGTTTCAGGTATGGATGCACGGACATCATATTCTCCCGCCTCTTCCGGCATCACCGAAGTATAATCATCTTCCGGTGCAGTTTTCAGCTTATACATAACATCGGCTTCTTCTACTCCGTCAGAATCAGATGTAATCTCCGGAGAATATTCCTCTCCGACCTTTGTATTCGGAACTGTTACAGTTGCAGTTGCCGGTGTTCTCTTTAACACTTCAAAGGTATCGGTACAGCTTACTTCCTCATACTTATCGGTTTCCGGAACCGTTGCTCTGACCGTATAGCTGCCCGCCTCATATGGAATATCTGTCGAATATGCTGTATCCGGAGCTGTAGAAAGCTTATATTCAAATGTTGCATCAGCTTTACCATCGGATAATGTATCAACCGTGAGATCAGGTTCATCACCGACATAGATATCATTTGCCGTAACCGAAGCAGTTGTCGATACAAGCGGATATTTTAAAACAAAAGAAACCTCAGAGCTTCTTCCGGAATAATCCGTTGCAGTCATTGTCACATGCTGAGCATTTCCCCATTCAGCTGCAAACGCAAAGTTCAGGGTATCCCCGTCAAAATCCACTCCTTCGATTGACGTCCCATCCGGAGCAACAATCTTCGCAAGATTCTCATCATATACCGTAAAAGTGAGCTGGGCTCCTATAAAGAGGTCGTTATCTTCGAGATTAGTCTCCATCTGAGCGCCATTCTCATCCTCGAGCATTACATTTATATACTTCGGATCTTCCAGGTCGAAGATTATCTCATCCAGCCCTGCACCCGTTGAACCTATATAAACATAATCCGTCTCAGCGCCATCTGATTTTCTCTTGAAATAAAAACCATAATCGGTATTGAAATAACCATAGCCATACAGATCATCATATGTTAATGTCTGTGAATCGGCAAACTCCGAACCACCCATATAGGTTTTGACTTGAAAATCCGAAGCAGGACTTACGGTTACCGAATCCTGAGTATACTTTCCGTTTGTAAGTCCACTGACCTTAAGATATGAATCTCCGTCCGCTTTCGTAACACTTGTAAGAGGAAGAAAGCTAACTCTGAAATTTCTTTCAGCCGATTCTTTATACATATATTCTCCGTCTTCCGGAGCCACAGCCCTGACTTTCCAGTTTCCGATTGAATTCGGAAGATCACTTGAAAATTCGGAAGAGCCCGCCATTGCATATTCAAAGTAAACATTTTCCTTATCATATCCGGCCGCAACGCTGACCTTATCACTGAAATCAGGCTCTGTTCCCAGATAAATATCATCAACCACAGCAAGAGTTATCTCGGGATCTACCATAATGAGATCATACGCTGTACCTGTTACACTGTTTGCGAATGAAGCTTCAAAAGTTTTTGAAATACCATTAGGAAGTTCAACTTTACATTTACCGCCTGTCAGTTCAAGATGAGTATCATTCTGAACTTTTACAGTTCCCAAAAGATTTATGTCACACTCAAAATTATCAGAAACTTCATAAACTGCAGAATCCGTACTTGTAAGGCCGTCAAGGTCATCACGATCTATACCTGTCCTGGCTACAGTTCCGTAATTTGTAAGCGTACCGCCTGAAACATCAAAATAGTCGGTAAGTCTTCCCGTTGACTGTATAGTCACATCACCGGAAGTTACACGAATGAACCAAGGAACTGTTCCTGTTATATAAGCGTCGCCGCCCAAAAAATCAATTGTCGAATCATAAAAAGCGACATTTCCATCAACAGTAATCGCATCATCTATCCAGATCTTTCCGCCGTATTCATTTAATATCTCAAGGGTACCGCCGGAATAATTACCATTTGTAACCTTAACCAATACCTGCGGATCCGTAATCACAAGCTGATGATATCCCGGGGTCGTAACCTGTAAACCTTCCGCTGTATAATATTCCATTCTGTTTCCTGCGGCTATATCTACAATGAATTCAGCCGGCTGACCGTCGCTTGAAGACAGATATATGATATCCGGATCCTCATCATCCACCAGACCCCATGCATTTCCCGATGAGGCATGAACCGTCTTCAGATCATAATCACATACATAGGTTCCCATTATCATAACGAGAGTAAGCAGGATGCTGATTATTCTTTTTTTCAAATTATATTTTCTATAATCCATAGTCATCCTCCTTACTTCCATTCTATTGTCACATCTTCATCGATAGTCTTATCAAAATCCCAGTCCCATCCGCCGGTTGCTGCCGGTGCAAGTGAAGGAACTGTTGCTTTGTCACCCTTTGCAATCTTCTGGGTTCCGAATACTGTGCCGTTATACATGAATGTTACAGTTACAACTTCACCCTCCATAAGTGCAACATCTCTTCCATCATCTTTTGCATCCTTAACTATTCCGATAACATCATCCGGGATAGCCGAGAAATCTATATCTCTCGGATCTGAGAGATAATCCGTAGTTGTGCCATCTTCAAAGATAATAACTTCCTTACCCTTTTCAACCTCGACTTCCTTATCCGAAACTGTTCCGTCTTTATAAACAAGTCTGGTTGTAACCTTTCCTTCAAATACCGAAACCTTGGTATAAGTTACATTTCCGATCTTATAAACATTTACTCTGAAGATTGTTCCTCTGACTGACATGGTCGAATTCGGAGTATTGATGTCATAAGAAGACTCGTCGGAAAGCTTATTCTGAATATCATTCGTAATCGCACCGCGTCTCAGCTCGATTGAAGTTCTTCCTTTTTCGGAATTGCCTTCGGCCACAAGCTTAAGTTCTGTATCTTCTTCAAGATAAATGTACTTATCCTCATCTGCCTGCAAACACATTTTACCCTTATCAAGTCTTATCTCATCACCTGACTCAAGAACCATATTGGCATACGGGGTAATATCCCCTTTCTTTTCTCTGGTTACGGAGCCGTCTCCATAAAACTCATATACCTTTAAAAGTCTGTAGGATTTTTTCTGCAGTAACCTTATCCCGATCACTGCGAGAATAATGAATATCGCAAATATTATTCCGAATATAATTGATTTTTTCTTCATACTGACTCCTTCGGAGAAAAATTCCCAATCACCCAAATTAATCATACTACTTTTTGCGCTTTTTTTATACTTATTTTTCACTAAATCCCTTTATTTTAAGCGATTTTTGTTTCGGATCAAAAGAAGAAATCTGACCGTTTTTTGCTGTGATTGACAACCTCATATTTGTGTATGTATAATACGCATTTGGTAATTAACTCATTAAATAATAAATGTGAGGCTGAACATCGATGAAAGAAAAAATGATAAAGTTTTTTAAAGAGGATACTATCCTTGTAATATCGGGTATTTTCGCTGTTATCTCATGTTTTTTTATAACTCCGGACAAGAAATATATAGATTATGTAAACTTCCGTGTGCTTGCGATACTATTCTCCCTTATGCTTGTGGTGAGCGCTTTGATCCGCATCGGTACATTTGACTATCTTACCGAAAAGCTGCTCGGAAGGATTTCAGGCGAAAAATACATTTCTCTTCTCCTTGTAATTCTCTCCTTCTTTATGAGCATGCTTCTCACAAACGACGTAACTCTGGTTACACTCGTCCCATTCGCAGTTAATGTTCTTAAAGCCTATAAAGACAGACGTAGAATGATGTATACACTGATACTCATGACAGTGTCCGCCAATCTCGGAAGTATGCTTACTCCGATCGGCAACCCTCAGAATCTTTTTCTTTATTCTAAATTCGGCTTCAAGCTTTCAGACTTTGTTCTTCTTATGATGCCTTACAGTGCAGTTTCGCTTATCATGCTTATCGTAAGTGTTTTTATACTCAATGCAACCGACAAGACAGCTGATACGGCAGTTACAAAGAAGACTCCGGCACCGATGCCTTTAAAGCTTGGCATATATTCTGTTCTTTTCATAGTATGTATCCTTACCGTATCGGATAAGCTTCATTACGTCATAATGCTTTGTATTGTTGCACTTACGGTTCTTATAATTGACAGAAAAGCTTATAAAAATGTAGACTACGGTCTTCTTATGACCTTTGTATTTTTCTTTATCCTTATCGGAAATCTTGGCCGCATAAGCTTTATAAGCAATGCGCTTTCATCAATAATCGAGAAAAATGTAGTCCTTACTTCGGTACTTGCATCGCAGATCATCAGCAACGTTCCCGCTGCTATGCTCCTTTCAGCCTTTACGGATAAGGGTGCTCAGCTTGTTGTCGGAACCAATCTCGGCGGTCTCGGTACACTTATCGCAAGTATGGCAAGTCTTATCACATTTAAATTTTTCGGAAAGATCAAAAAAGAAGGCGAGCATTATCTACTCGCCTTCACTGTAATAAATATAATATTCCTGATCGTTCTTTTTACTATGACACTTTTTATCGGCTGATCCGAGGTTGAATTTAATCAGCAGGTAAAGCGGTCATTCGTATTTTGCTTCGCTGCATATTCGTTCATTTTACTCCAGACTTTCTGCCGCATATTGCATCAGATAATCTTCTCCTTCATCGAATATGGCCTTTACAGCCTCTTTGTCCATCGGGATCTTCTCATCGAACGGAGTTCTTCCCACATGATCTGTGTAAGTATCTATGGCTATTTCTCCGTCAGGGAAGAGGTTTGGTACCGCAGAGAAGCTGATACCTCCTTCTTCCATATTAACCTGTGTTACAGCCTGGCAGGAACTGTTCGAACTTGTAAATCCTATAACCTTAACATTCGGGAAATCTCCCATCATATAAGTCATATCATCTCCCGCACTCACAGTTTCTGCATTTACCAGAAGAATGATCTGTCCGTCATGCCAGAGATCTTCTCCCGTATAGGATGATGGCAGTCCCATTTCGTAACGTCCGTCTGCGCCTCTTTCGAAGGTTGCCGTATTTTCATTGATAACGGAACTGTAATATGTCAGATGTTCACCCTCCGGTGCAAAAAGACATGCTATACCTTCAACAAAGTATGGACTTCCTCCACCGTTTCTTCTCAGATCGAATATCAGATTCTTCACTCCCGATTCCTTAAGAGCAATCACTTTATCTCTCAGTTCATTTGTCATCTCAGTATAGTCTACGCCGTCATACGTCTGCTGATCATATATCATCTGACTTATTCTTATCATGTAGGTACTTCTATTTACTTCCTTCCAGTTAAGATTTGTTATGTTAACTCCATCATCAAGCTTATAAACAGTATCTATCATTCTCGGAGCATATATTCCAAGATTTGGAGCCAATACGCTCTTTTCAGTACCATCATCGCCGATAAATGTTATGTCAACTGATGGATTCAGCGTATTTCCTTCTTTGTCTCCCGGGATAAAGGTATCGCCGTACTTCATGTCACTTCCCATACCTGCGACATATATCGGCTTATAAAATATTTCATTTTCCCTCACCGGATATTGCATGAAGTAATAATCAATCTCATCGAAATATTCCTCAACCGGTCTTCCGTTCCATTTGGTAATTATAGTACCGTTTTTTATACCCGCATTTTTAAGAGTCAGTCTGTCCGCCTCTGCAGTGTCAGGCTTATAATCATCCTTCACCGAGAAGAATCCTAAATCATCGTGATCCGTACTCAAGATCGAATAGGAATTATCATAGCCTTCCACATTCACAGCCGCAAACTCCCCGGTTGTAAGTCTTATAAGAGAGAGCCCGTAATCATTTCCGTAAGATTCGCATATTGCTTTACGCCACTCACTCTCGTTATTAATTGTGTAGCCTACATGTCCGTCGTAGAATTCACCCGTAAACTGCTGCCACACCTTATAATTCTCCACACAGTCCTGATTCTTATCTACTGCCTTAAAGAGCGGCCAATACTTGGCATACAATGCATCGAAGTCTATCCCCTTCTCTTCCGTAAGAACGTAGTGTTCCTTCAGAACCGAATAAGCTTCTTCAAAGTCTTCCAGATAAGACTTTCTCTTATATCCGGAAGAAAGTGCGATCACAGACATATTCACTACTATAGCTGCTGCAAGAACCACCGCAGTTATCTGCTTCTGTTTAACCTTCCTGTCTTCGATAAAAAGGCATATCAGTATCAGAAATGCTGCAACATATATACCTAAAAAATATTTATCAAAACCGACAAACACGAGTCCCGCCACTGCCAGAAAAGCAGGTGCACTATATAACAGTCTCCATTTATTCGACGGTCTCTTAAACGATACCTTCGCCACAACAAAGAGAAGGATCATAAGTCCTAATTCAATTATCGCAAATGATATATCCATATTCGTTCCTTTCGTAATTCATTCAAGCCTCTCCACTTGAAGAGAAGGTGGCGCGCAGCGCCGGAAGAAGTGTACTTTGGGATGAAGTATCCTACCCCAGTTCGTCACGACGGAAAAGTGCATATCCCATAAAGAGATAAATTGCAGTCATTATGAGCGAAACTACTATCGTTCCGATAACCATCTCGGATGAAACGCTGCTGTTATAAGCGTAATACTGCACTACTCCTTTACTCGGATCCAGATTATATATACTCCATCCGTCATAGCTTGTGAGAAGTGACAGATTAAATATGCTTACAAAGAAAGACTTTGAGTGACTCAACATTTTGCTGAGGATTACCGAAGCATCACATATCAGGAAAGCTACGCCCATTATGATATACGGATTCTTTACGAGAAATGTAAGTACCGCCAGGAAAGCCGCAAGCCTCAGATACGGGAAGAAGAATAAAAGCTGTCTCACAATTATATCTCCGAGAACCAATTTATCTCCCCATCCGTCTAAAATTATTCCCGTTATCATCGGAACGAAACTGAGTATAGTTGTTAATACCGCACCCACGAGTATTGCCATCAGTCCCCGTGCCATAAATATACTTATACGCGAATGACCCGAAAGGACTTCATAATTTGCAACCTTATCCTTATAATCTTCTCCGCATATAATAGCAACCATAAATCCCAGTATAAAGATCTGGATCATATACGTTATACTGGGATTATCCGCCAGCATTCCGCTTGTATGCCCCGACGTCACAGAATCACCCACATTCAGAAACGTTATGAGTATCTGGATAAGTACGAAAAAGATATACATCCTTATAAGCATCTTGCTTCGGAGTATTTCATACCATATAGATTTAATAATATTCTTCATCAGTCTCTGTCCTTCTTCTTGAAATTTACATACGCTATAGTCAGATATACAGCTGTGAAAACCACTGAATAACAGATTGTCTTCCACACCATATCCGAAGTAACCGCCGTATCATATACTGATACCGTCTTGCCGTTTATAACCTCATACTTTGCATTTTCTGATACAAGTAAGAATGCTGCATTTGTGAAACCCGCAGGATAGATAACCTCTATTTCCAGAACATCCTGAAATATTGATGTAACCATTGCTACAACCACAAGAACTGCGTAGCTTAGGGCTATTCCCTTTCCCGCACTTCTTGATACACTCGCAAGCATCATATCGAGAGAACATATCCTGATGATCGGAAAGATGCAGAGAAGACTTCTTATCAGCACATTTTTCATATCCGTTTCAGGTCCCCATCCGTAAAGGATATTCAGATATCCGAGCGGAAGTAACATAAATATGAATATAAGTAATGCTCCCCAGATATAGCCTGATATCATTCTTCCGGCGAAGATCCTTCCTCTGCTGTGACCTGCCATCATTTCATAATTGATGGTCTTATCGCTTGCATCTCCCGCCACGGCCTTGCAGGCAAATATCATTATCCCGATACATAAGAATATAACCATGGTAGCCATCTGCTGAGTTGCAAAATATGCACTCGGGGTCATCTTAGTTAATGTGTCACCGCTCAGAATTCCCGACAGATACATTACAAATGCCGGAAGTCCCAGCATGGAGATTATGGTTATCCAGTTCACCGTATCCCGCCGCATCGTATAATTTAATGATCTGATTATATTTATCATTGTCCTGTCCTTTCAGCTTAAATGTCAGTCCTGTCAGCCTGAACCATTCTTAAATAATAGTCCTCAAGGTTAACTGCATTCTTCGATAATTCCACCGGAATGATCCCGTTTTCATAAAGCGTCTTTGAGATCATATGCATGTTATCAAGTCCGTCATAGATTCGTAGGCTTCCGTCCTCCTGAGCCTCTATTCTCTCGATACCGCAGCTGTTCATAAGTACGGCACTTGCCTTCTCATTATTATCCGTATCTATGTGACAATACTCACTGCAGGCGGCCTTTAACTCATCTGCCGTGAAAATACCCTTAATCTGTCCGTGATTAATGAAGATATAATCCGTACAAAGAAGCGATAACTCACTGAGTATGTGTGAAGATATGACCATCGTAATATCATCTTCTTTATTCAGTTTCCTGAAAAGCTCTCTTACTTCCACGATTCCTTCCGGATCGAGACCGTTGATCGGTTCATCAAGGACCATAAATTCAGGCTTACCCAGCAGCGCATTTGCAAGTCCGAGTCGCTGTCTCATACCAAGCGAAAAGTTCTTAACTATCTTCTTTCCGGTATCCTTAAGATTGACTATCTCCAGAACCTCTTCGATTCGTCCCTTATCCGGAATGCCCTTCTGAAGTCTCTGCTTCTCGAGATTTTCACGAGCTGTCATCTTTTCCTTCTCATAAGGCGTCTCTATCATGAAGCTCATCCTCGTTCTCGCGTGATTGAGGCCTTTCTCATCTGATGCGCCGTACATACTTATCTCTCCGCCCGTCGGAAATGCGAGGCCGCCGAGAATCTTCATGATCGTCGTCTTACCTGCACCGTTCGGTCCTATAAGACCGACTATGCTTCCCTTCTTTATACTGAATGACACATTATCCAGTGCCATCTGCTTTCCATACTGCTTGGATAGATTTCTTACATCAATGATCGTCTCAGACATATTTCCCAATTCCTTTCTACAGCAATATAATCATTTTCACTGATATAAATATAAAACCAATTCTTAAAGAATTTCTTAAATAAATAAAAAATGCATCTTACATCGTAAAAATGCATTTCACCGCCCAATTGCTGGATTAATCCCGGAATTATATATATAGTCGGATCAAGCCAAATCAAAAATCATCCGGCTTAGTTACAGTACATCCGGCATAAAACCTCATGCCGATGATCTATAGAAAGAGGAGACAGACCATGAATAAAATCTATGAAAAGAACAGAGTTACCTTTGCGATAATCTGCATAGTAATCTATGTAGTCGGAACCAGCCTCGCTGAAGCAATGGCTGAGTCCCTTGGAATAGTTAAACTGCCTTCGATGATATTCCATTTGATTTATACGATATCAATCATCCTGTGGCTTAAGAGGAACCGTCTCTTTGAAAAGTACGGACTGAAAAAGCCTGAATATCCTCTCTCGAAAGCGTGTTTTTTTATACCTCTCATACTCATCGGTTTTTCAAGCATTTATTTCGGGGTAACCTTGAAATACTCCGTACCCGAAACCGCATTTTATATGATCAGCATGATATGCGTAGGATTTCTGGAAGAAATAATCTTCAGAGGTTTTCTCTTCCTCGGTATGGCCGAGAAGAATATTAAGTCCGCAATACTTGTATCCTCTGTCACCTTCGGAATCGGCCATATCGTGAATCTCTTGAACGGAAAGCCTGTTCTCGAAACGCTGCTTCAGATAGTTTTCGCAACTGCTGTCGGCTTCGTGCTGGTAATGCTGTTCCATAAGGGTAAGAGCCTTATACCGTGCATCATCTTCCACAGCATTAATAATTCCCTCAGTGCGATCAGTAATGATGAAGCTTCTCTCAGGTTTTTCGGAAGCGTTGAGAAAGAACTGTATATATCCGTCGGCTTCTCTCTCGTCATATGTCTCTTATATCTGGCAGCACTATTACATAATTTCAAAAGCGAAGAATAATTAGTTTTTACTGCATTCATGACAATTCAGAACCTTGATTAAAATTGTAATTACACCATCCTCTTGGTATACTTGTTTTATGGCTGTATCTGTTATCAGAGAAGCTGTGAGTTAGAATAATCACGAAACGAGATGTAAGGAAAATGCAGTTAAAAGTAAGTCGCATTCCAATCGATGAACCGGAGATTCTTGAGATACGGTGTCATAAAATTACAGATAATGTGCAGGAAATAATCTCCTTCGTAAAGTCACGGCAGGGAGAGATATCCGCCGAGAAGGACGGGCAGCAAACAGAGATTCCGCTTATAGATATATTCTATGCGGAATCCGTGGATAATCATGTATTTATATATACTGCCGATGAAAGCTATGAGGTACGCCTGAAGCTTTACGAACTTGAGGAACTGACAAGAGGACGTTCATTCCTCCGCGTACAGAAAAGCATACTGCTTAATCTTATGAAGATCAGTTCCATACGCCCCGCTCTCAGCGGAAGATATACTGCTCTGTTAAAGAACGGTGAAGAGATCATCATATCCAGAAAGTACGTTCCCGATCTTAAGGACATACTAAAAGGACGGGAATTGAAACCGATGTCTTAACACATCGGCCGATCTGCTCATAAAGAGAATCTCTACGGAGGAAATGATATATGAAAATAAAAGAAAAACTCGGAGAGGCCTTTAGATTGTACTTCATCCTTGTCACTCTGATATCTGTGTTGCTTATGATACTCGGCCTCGCATTTGACAGTGACAGAGTCCTCGGATACAGCGTATTCCTGTCTCCGCTTATATATGCCGCAATCGGTGTGATCCCCGTATTCTTCTTCAAAAAAGAAAAAGAGATCAGCATGAAGAGGTTGATATGTCAGAATATGCTATCTCTTCTCTTCATAGAAGCCGTTATACTTATACTCGCCTTTAACGCCAGAAGTATTCCTACAGAGCGAAAGGGCGTTGTGATAGGAATCGCCGTGGGTATTGCTGTAGTATATATACTGACTCTTATTGTAGAATATATCTTTGAACTGACTCAGTCCAAAAAACTGAATGAAGATCTGATAAATTATCAGAACAGAAATGCTTCGATAACCGGAGCAAAAACTGAATGATCCGTAAAACTATGCCGGTAAGACCTTGTTCTTGCCGGCTTTTTTCGTTTTCGGAACAATTCTAAAATTTTTTAAAATATTTCAAAAGGGGTCTTCTCAAAAACGGTCAATGGAATATAATCAAATTAACCGAGGCGGTCAATGACCGATACAGTCAATGAATTTTATATAACCGATTTGTCAAAGCTGTCTTTGACAGAATTGCTATATCACTCTACTGAATAAGTCTGAATCCGGCCCGGTCAGTGATCACTTAACTGTTAACTTATTTGTATCTGAAAAAGGATGAATATCTATGAAAAATGCAAATGAAAAATATGCAATCGATATCAGAAAACTTACAAAAACCTACGGCAAAAGCCGTGGAATAAACGAACTCGAACTTTCTGTGGCAAACGGTGATTTCTTCGGATTCATCGGTCCTAACGGTGCCGGTAAGTCCACAACGATCAGAACGATCCTCGGACTCATCAGTCCGACTTCGGGAAGTGCTTCGGTTCTCGGCTACGATATCGTATCTGATAAAAGAAAAATACTTGAGGAGGTTGGATACCTTCCTTCTGAAATAAATTTCTACAACGGTATGAAGGTTAAAGATGTAATTAAATATTCAGCTGAACTGAGACATGCCGACTGTTCGAAAAAGGCTGAAAGTCTTTCGGCGCGGCTCGGACTCGATCTTAACAAAAAGGTTGATGAACTGTCTCTCGGTAACAGGAAGAAGGTCGGAATCGTATGTGCTATCCAGCACAGTCCAAAACTCCTCATCCTCGATGAGCCGACTTCCGGACTTGATCCGCTGATGCAGCGCGAATTCTTCAATATACTGACTGAAGAGAATGAAGCGGGTTCTACTATCTTCTTCTCATCACATATACTTTCGGAAGTTCAGAACTACTGCAGAAGCGCCGCATTTATAAAGGACGGACGTATCATTATGTCAGATAAAGTTGAGAATCTCGAGCAGACCGGAACCAAGAAGATTACGATATCGGGAATTTCTGATATCAGCAGACTTACCTCTCTTAAAGGTATTACACCTGCCGATTCGGATGCCGCATCGGAAGGCTCACAGAGTTTCTTCTACAACGGAGATATCAATATTCTTCTAAAAGCTCTCTCCGATGAATCCATAAAGGATATAACCATAACGGAACCGAGTCTGGAAGAAATATTTATGAATTATTACGAGTAGTTTACATAACACATTTTTTGATTATAGTTTAACTGTTTGATTATAAATCTAAGAAAGGAATAGATATGACAATCTTTATGCAGGAAGTAAAATCACAGAAGCTTTCCATAAGTATTTGGAGCTTATCCATAGGACTTCTCATCGCCATGTGCGTTCTGATGTATCCTGATATGAAGTCTCAGATGGAGAGCGTTAACGATATGTTTTCATCCATGGGAAGTTTTACTCAGGCCTTCGGAATGGATCAGCTGAACTTCGGTACTCTACTTGGATTCTATGCTGTTGAAGGCGGAAATATTCTCGGAATCGGCGGAGCTTTCTTCGCAGCCATTACGGCCATTGCAGTTCTCATGAAGGAAGAAAAAGACAGAACGGCCGAATTTCTTATGACTCACCCGGTATCAAGGACCCGTGTCATAACAGAGAAGCTTATAAGCGTTTTCGCTATCATCTTAGTACTTAATGTTATTGTATTTATATGTTCGGCATGTTCTGTAATAGCAATTAAGGAAGAAGTGGACTGGACTCCTATTATTCTTCTTCATCTGGCTTATCTTCTCATGCAGTTTGAGATAGCCGGTATATGCTTCGGAATATCCGCATTTCTCAGAAAGAACGGACTCGGTATCGGTATAGGAATCGCATGCCTTATGTATTTCCTGAATATCGTTGCAAACATTTCCGAAGATGCAAAGTTCCTCAAATATATAACACCTTTCGGATATACCGAAGGTTCTGATATAATAAATGATGCAGCACTCAAAACCGAATACTTAATTCCGGGAATGATAATTATGGTAATCGGAATTATATTTGCTTATATACATTACACCAAGAAGGATCTGCAGTAGATTTGATGTCGGGACAAAATAATCTGTCTCATATTTGCAGAGACTTTAACGCAGCGGTAACATACCAGGAGGTTATATGAACGATAAATTTTTCGCACTTCCACAGGATAAACAGGACAGAATACTGAATGCGGGATACCGCGTATTCTCACAGAATTCTTATAAGAAGAGTCCGATGAATGAAATTGCACTTGAAGCGGATATCAGTAAGTCGCTGCTCTTCTTCTACTTTAAGAACAAAAAAGAGTTTTATGTTTTTCTTATGCAGACTGCCGCTGATACGACAAGGAAATGTCTGATACAGTCAGGCTGCTATCAGGAAACCGATATCTTCGAAATGATGTACAAGGCTCTTGAGGCCAAAATACGCCTTATGCGTCAGTATCCGGATATGAGTAACTTTTCTCTTAAAGCATATTATGAAGAAGACGAAGAAGTTAAGGCAGAGATTCAGAAGATAATAGCTCCTTTCACAAAGCTTTCAACCAATACAACTATTCCACCGCTTGATCCTTCGGTTTATAAAGAAGGTATTGATCTTCGCCTTATGTATCAGGATATGTATCTTGCCTCGGAAGGCTATATGTATCAGATGCAGAACACCGGTAAAATTGATATAGATAAGGTTCTGAAGGATTACCGTGAGCTGATAGACTTCTGGAAGAAGCTTTATCTAAGATAGAACTTCCCAATTAATAAACGAAATGCCGTCCATCACTTAAATTGTGATGGACGGCATTTCGACATTTCATCATTCTATTATTTTAACAGTAAAGCCATCAGCCACTTGGCATCAGGTGCCTTCATTTCCTTATCCATGGCCATTTCTTCCATGATACCCTGAACAGATGCCCAGAAGCATTTTGAAAGAAGCTTTGCATCTCCACTTCGGAATACTCCACTTTTCTGACCCTTTTTGATCATCTCTGCTGTTGTATCAATTGTATCAACTGATAAGGCAACCTGTCTCGCCTCCTCCGGCATACCGCTGCGTCTTGCCTGTCCCATCAGGACAAACATATTGAAAACCCATGGCTGTTCCTTCGCATAGGAGAAGAGCTGCTCCAGGAACTTCTCAAGGTAAATCTGAGGTGGGATTTCAACTGGTGCGGTTCCTCCGGTTGTTTCCTGCGTGGACGCGCTGCTGCCACTGGCCGCCTTGGTGCCGGCTGCTCCCATTTTCACAAGTTCAAGCAGAAGCTCTTCTTTAGACTCAAAGTAGTGAAACATAAGACCTGTGCTCATAGGTACGGCAGCTGCTATATCCGTGATCTTCGTATCATAATATCCTCTCTCTACAAAGAGTGTAAGTGCCGTCATAAGTATCTTCTGTTTTCGTTCTTCCTTCTGCTCTTTTCTAGTCATATTTACCTCTCCATCTTAAGAAACAGATTAAATATCTATGCTCTGCTTCTTGCTCTTAAGAATTCTCTGTACCGCAAACTTACCGCTTGCCGCAGCGACCGGAAGTCCTCCCGGTGCGTTTGTCCACTGTCCTGCAAGATACATATTGTCTATACCCTTTACTCTTCCCTTCATTCTGAGTGGCTTAGCCTGAGGTGTTGTGGTAAAGCTCATATAGCTGCCATGATATGCATTGCAATATCTATCATAAGTAAGCGGTGTCCAGCAGTCAAGGAATTCCAGATCTCCTGCGAGTTCAGGGAAAGCTGCCTCTATTCTCTTCTCAATTTCCTTGATAAGTTTTTCCTTATATTCTCTGTATTCTTTCTCACTTAAAGACTTCCAGAATTCGAAATCATCGTCCCTCTGAGTTATGCATGTCTGAATAACCTGCTTTCCATCCTTCACGAAAATCGGATCATATCCGTAAGCCTTTACATACATTCTTGAAAATGTATTGTTTCCTACCTTAACAGGATCGATATTTACAAATACTGTCTCACCTCTATCGTATTTCTCGCTTACAGCAAATGCAATCTGGAATCCGCTTACAGCAGGATAATCCTTCGGACCGTCATAAGCCTTCTTAACTTTCTTCGGCATATATGAAGATGGGATCAGCTTATTAAAAAGTACATATGTATCCACTGCCGGAATAACATAATCAGCCTTAATGAATCTACCGTCATCAAGTGTAATTCCCGTAGCCGTTTTCTTCTCTATATTGATTTTCTTCGTACTTGAATTATAGTATATCTTTCCGCCTAAGTCCTTAAATTTTTTCTCCATACGAAGTGACATCTGAAGTGATGCGCCCATAGGTATCTTTCCGTTTCCGTCTGCCATAGTTGCATAAGATACAAAGAATGAATATGCCGAGTACTCTCTCGGAAGATAATCGCACATGAGGCTTTGGAGTACAGGTGACTTAAATCTCTTTGAATATTCATCGAGTGATATCTTACCGAACTCCTTCATAACCTTTGGGAAATCGGCCATGTTCTTACCCATGTTGATATAGTCCTTTACGCTCCACATTTCCATAGGCTTCTTTGCCGGAAAGAGGCACTGCTTGGAGTACTCAACATACTGTATAAACTTCTTGATCTCATCCTTATCTTCAGGAGATATGTTAGTAAGCTCTCTCTCCGTACGCTGAAGATCATTCCAGAGTGTTGCTTCCTGTCCGTTATTAATTGTCTTATAGAATGCATCTATTTTAGCATATTCCATATCATCTGACAAAGCACCGACCGTCTTCCATAAATCGTACATTTCTGTACCCTTCTTGGTTCCTGTAAGCCAGTGAATGCAGTTATCTATATGATAGCCTTTTCTGTTCCATCCGATACACTCTCCTCCCGGAATAGCATTCTTTTCATATATCTCAGCTTCAAAGCCCGAAAGAAGTGCATATATTCCCGCAGAAAGACCTGCGATACCTCCACCGATCACTACAACCTTTTCTTTACCTTTCATGTTACTCATTTTTATTTCCTCCTGTTTTTAATCGTTTTGTAAGTTATTTCCGTTTGGTTGAATTGTTTTTCATTGAATCTGCATTCAATATAACACCATAAAAATAAAATGTCAATATTTTATTGAATTTAAATTCAACGAAAATTCCATACTGAATTTACACCCGGTCTTATCACTCGGAATATATGCTATCGAACCTCCGTGAAGCCGCACTATCTTCACGAATATAGGAAAAGCAGGCCTCTTCCGCTGTGCCTGCTCTTCCATTTTTACCCGTATTTGTTTTTAAATAATCTTTTATAAGGTCATTATTTCCCCATATATTCTTCTATCGAATCCTTAAGCATTCCCTCCTGCAGTTCTCTGCAGTATCTGTTTATCGCATCCAGATCAACTCTGTCCACTTTTCTGACAGGGTATCTTCGCAATTTGGGACCATCCAGGACATTCGGATAAATCTCCATTTCATGATAATGATGTGCTATGGAACCGTATGGATAATACGTTCCCTTAAAATATGTCGTTAAATGATTCTCTTCCGCAAGAATTATATAGAAAGGCCTCCTAAATCCCTTTACAGCCTCTTGTATGATCTTGCTTTCTCCCAATCCGATCAGCGCATATATCTTCGAATCTATGCAGAAGATCTTGCATTCGATATAATAATCATCTCTATATGGAGTAGGTATATCCCTTAGATTCTCCTGATGTACATATCTTCCGACAGGTGCATATCGAAGCCTGTCTTCTCCCTTCGGAAGGATAAGTACGGAATTATAATAATATCCCGGAGCTTTTACATCTTCATCCGGAGTACATATGTATGAATTTCTTTCATTGAGATGCTCATTATCTACCTTTTCTCTGATCTCATCATCCAGAGCAAGTCTTTTTATAGATGCCTTTTCATAATAATCCGATTTTCCATGTTTTGCTATATCTTCCAGATATGGGGAATTGAGTTTGTCAATAAGTGCTTCATCCTCAGCTTCAAAGTACAGTCCCCTCTGACGCAGTTCGTCCACAAATTTTCCAGGTGTAATAAAAGTTTCCGGATCTGCCGCATATGCATCCTTCCCATCTTTATAGACCACATATCTGTAAAGCTTCGCAATCTTCTTTCCGAACAGGGCGGTAATAAGTACCAGAAGAAGCGGCAGAAGAATAAGAATTATATATTCTGCCATCTTTCCTGACGGTTCAACTTCCTTTATCAGCTTAAAATGCTGTATCATTATACGTATCGGATTAGCCACACAGAAGAGTATGATGCCTCCACCAAGAACAATATGCATTGCGTAAATCATTATAATAGCTATAGCAAATCTCCAGCTTCCGAACCCCTCATTCTTATCAGGTATGGCAGCATTGAGAGTCGCCAAAAGGATTAATCCCAGAAACACAAGACCTGCAATAAGTATCAGTTTATATTCTAATTTTATTATATTGTTGAGTGCTTCATAGTTCATTGTATTCCCCCTCAATATAATCTCTCTGCTCTGTACGATCCGGATTCTTCAAAACAAACTTCTCTATTTATTCCGGCAATTGTAAACGCTCTGAATTCTAATCTTCAATTATGAACGCGCCTTCTTCCCATTATCTCAACACCGCGGTTGCCATATTATGTCAACCTGATGCAGAATACCAGATCATCCCCATCCAGCTTTGCATCTATAGTTCCCTTCTGCTTTTCCACCAGAAGCTTTGCGATATACAGACCAAGCCCGGCCCCGCCGATACTTCTGGCCTTATCCGCTCTGTAAGTTCTGTCGAAGATACGTTCCACATCGATGGATTCCGGATTATTCACTTCATTTCCGAGTTTGATCCGGCATCCCTCATCAGCATCCTCAACCATAAGGAAAAAGCGTTCTTCGGCATACTTTAGTATGTTCGTCATAAGATTACTGAAAACTCTTCCAAGCATTTTTCTGTCTGCTGTGACATATATTGATTTATCAGGGAAGTTGATCTCCGGTGTAAGCCCCTTCTCTCTTATCAGAGTTTCATTCTCTATTATAAACTCTGCTAAGAATCCGACTATATCTATCTTCTCCGAATTAACTGCGCCCGAATCGCTCTCCAGAACTGACATTTCAAAGAATTCATCAACCATCTCTTTAAGTGTATCAGCCTTCTGTTCGCTGATTCTGAGACACTCCTTCGCTTTAGGTGACAACTCCTCTTTTTCAAGCATCTGGAGATTTCCCTTTATAACCGTAAGCGGCGTTCTCAGATCGTGAGCTATATCCGATACAGACTGCTTTATGTTCTGTCTGGAATGTTCAGTCTCTAGCTTAAGGCTCTTTTGATAATCAATATTCTTATTTATTTCCACTGCCAGTTTTTCGACACTTCTGTCCATAAGAGTCAGCCTTAACTGCCTGTTATAGTCCTCATCACGCATCCTGCTTAACTCTTCGGTCGCTTCATTTATATTTCTCCTGATTATGAAAAGCCATATAAGAAGAATAATTATCAAAGCTGTGAGGCAGCCTATGATCAATATATATTGCATCCCTATCACCTTTCAATCTGTTCATTCAACATCCTGCTTCAGTTTATAACCTATCCCCCAGACCGTCTCGATATATTCCAGCCCCGTTGCCTTCTTAAGCTTCGAGCGAAGGTTACTCATATGAACATTGATCGTATTATCCTCATAAATGTATGTATCATTCCAAACCGATTCATACAGATTCGCCTTGGTAAAGTTTTTCTTCGGATTCTTAAGCATGATGGCAAGCAGCTGCATTTCCTTGGCTGTAAGCTTTATCGGCGTTTCCTTATAAGTAACCGTATTATCGACTTCACTGTATTCTATTTCACCATAACGGATAACTTTTCCCGAATCGCTGTCAGTACTTCCGCTTGCACCGGTATATTCGCCGTCTGCACTTCTCCTGAGTACAGCTTCAATCCTGACAAGTACTTCGCCCAGATCAAATGGCTTTATGATATAATCATCTGCCCCAATCCTGATCGTTTCTATTCTGGTCTCTGAACCTGACTTTGCAGATATAACAATGACCGGTGTTCTGGCAGCCTTCAGATCATCCGCCCTGCTGCGAAGTTCACGTATCAGGATATCTCCCGATCTGTAAGGAAGCATCATATCCATAAGTATTACATCATAGCATTCCGAGGCTATAAGGCGTGAGGCTTCATTTCCCTCTTTTGCCTCTGTCACCTCATATTCATAATCAGTAAGATAATCCTTTAAAAGCTTTCTTATCTCTCTGTCATCTTCAACTATAAGAACCTTTCTCATTTTATCCCCTTTTCATGGTTTACATAATTCATAAACCAATCGTTAGTTTACATAATCTTGTACCTATTATCTTATTTATTCAATCACAAACTCATCTTTCGAGTTTACATAATTTTTATCAATGGTATAACGTAATCTTAAACTCTGTTCCTTCACCAACTTCGCTCTTAACTTCTATATTACCGTTATGATTATTTATAATCTGCTTTGCCATGGCAAGACCGATTCCCACGCTGTTGGGTGATGCATTGCCTGCCTTATAAAATCTTTCGAAAATGTGTGGCAGATGCTCCTTATCGATTCCCTTGCCGTTATCTTCTATGGTAAGTGTAGTATAGATATTGGTCTGGGCAGCCGTTATTTTTACATATCCGCCTGCTCCCGTATGTTCTATACAGTTCTTCGCAATATTGGATACCGCTTCCCTGAGCCAGTGTCTGTCTCCCATGACGGATATTGATTCAGGTATATTACACTCAAGACTTACTTCCGCTACTTCCGCCATGACTTCCAGAGCTTCAGATATCTCATCTATCATGGCTCTGAGATTAACCTCTTCCTTCTTCATTTCAAGAACTCCCGCTTCAAGCTGAGAGAGCGTCAGAAGATTTCTGATAAGCCATGTCATCTTGCTTATCTGGGAATCTATTTTGGAAGCATATTCGAGCCTCTGCTCCTCCGTAACTCCCGGCTCCATAAGAAGCTCTGTCATAAGGGATATTGCCGTAAGCGGAGTTTTAAACTGATGTGATATATCAGACATCATATCCGACATATATTTCTTCTGCTTATGTTCCGATGAATACTCTTCCCTCAGAATAGTAACCACCTTATATATCTCACTCTGCAGAATCCCGAAGCTTCCCTCCGAACTTTCGCTCATTTCCGGAAGAGCCGCATAATCCTGAACCTTCGTGATATAATCCGTAAGCTCTTTAACCTGCTTTTCTACTTTTCTCTTTTCAAGTATATCTTCGATCAGCATCATAGCTATACATACAGCCAGCACCGTAACCGAGATCCACGGACTCCTGATTATCAGACATGCTGCCGCAGCTATACATACTGTTATTAGTTTCCATTTCATTTTATCACCAAATTACGACATTAGTGCACTACTCGGCAAATGAATCACCTGAGCATATGACATTCGTGTTAAATCCGGTCGTCTTTAATCCATTCTGTAACCTATACCGCGGACTGTCTGAATGACCGGCTCATCGCCTTCCTGTTCAAGTTTTTTTCTGAGTCGTCTTACATATACCGTGAGCGTATTATCATTTACGAAGTCACCTGCACTGTCCCACATATCATTCAGTATCTGCTGACGCGTGAGAAGTTGTCCGCGGGATCTGGCAAATGTAAGAAGCAGCCTGTATTCAACTGCCGACAGAAAGACTTCTTCTCCGTCACGTTTTACCTTGCCGCTCTTTATATCAAGCTCATTCTCACCTATTTTAATTATATCCGAATCTGCACCGGCTGTTTCCGATGACTGACCACTGTGATCAATTCCATCTGCAACTGTATCTTGCGTATTCTGTCCCGAGCCCAGATCTGCTCCTCTTCCGGTTCTTCTCATAACAGCCTTGATCCTCGCTATAAGCTCCCTTATACGGAAGGGCTTCGCTATATAGTCATCCGCTCCCTGTTCAAGCGCAAGAACCGTATGAATCTCATCATCACAAGCCGTAAGGAAGATTATCGGAACATTTGAACGCTCTCTTATAACCTTACATACCTGATAGCCGTCACCATCCGGAAGATTAACGTCAAGGAGGCACACGTCAAAGTGTGCCTCTCCCGTTATAGCATTAATTGCATCTGTCATATTTCCATAGGACTCAACTTCGTAACTCTCCTGTGCGAGCGCTATCTTCAGTCCCTCTACTATTATCGGATCATCCTCAACTATAAATACTTTCATCCTGTCCTCTTCTTACACTGCTTCCGTACGAACTTCTTCGATCAGCTGAGTCTTACCCGTTCCTCTGTAGCTGAGTACCGTAAAAAGGGTAAGTGCACCGATGCTGACTACCGCTGTAAGAGCCATGATCCATACAGGAAGTGTAAAGTACATTCTACCGAATCTGTCACTTAGTACCTTATGTAAGAATACCACAAAAATGCTTGTAATAACACCTGAATATACTAATGCTCTGACCATAAGCCTTACATTTTCCAGGATAAGCATACGTCTCTTCTGAGCCCCTGTCATTCCCATTGAGAAAAGTACCGAGAGTTCCTGATGTCTCGTAAGTTTCCTTCCCATTACCGAGTTATAAAGGTTAAGTATGCAGATGATTGCTATAAGGATTGTAAAGCTTACCGCTACTATCTTTACTATACTTGTTATAGCTGTTTTAAAATCCGTCATACCACTTATCAGAACAGCAGATTGAAGCGCACTGTCACCGAATTCGTTCTTAACCATTGAAAGTCTGCCGATTATTCCCGCGTCTTCGCTCTTAACACTGAAGAGAACATAACGATCATTTATTCCTCTTTGATATGCTCCCGATTCAGTATTACTGATTCTTTCTTTGGTTTTTTCCGGTATGATGATCCATACATCACTTCCTCTTAAAGTAAAGTAGTCTCCTATATCTTCCGCATCTATATAACCTGCGAAAGTAACCGGTACTTCATAGTCACTGACTTCGTCTGTTTTTTCATCATAGCTTTCTCCCAGAAGTGTAACCTTCTCTCCTTCTGTGATATCTATAGGATTCTTTACCTGAAATATCATATAATCAGGCTTTACTGCTCCGCTGTCTCCGAATCGATACTCATCGGTTGACACTGAAATAGTATCATATATAAGGGCTGTATCGGATTCATCATATTTTGAAAGGTCTATTCCTGCCTTTTCTGCTACATCTTTAAAATCTTCCTCACTCATGGTTATTATATTAGCAGACGGATTATCATATATGTCTTCCGGTTCCGTATACCACTTTTTATAACCATCCGGTATTCCGTTCGGGAAATATGAAGATATTACCTTTTCAAGACTGTCTTTAAACTCCTGTGAGTAGTAATCAAGCGAAATGTTGTATGTAAAAAATGTTGCATCTATTTTTTTATAATCCTCAACTTCGTCCGAGGTACTTATATCCTCTAATCCTTCTGCAAACCGCTCATCGTCATCTATAGAATATATATAGCTGTAACCTTCATAATTCTTCCCAATACTGAGAACATCCTTTTCGGTCTTAGACCTCAGGATATCCACAAAGCTTCTTACCGCAAATGCTGTTATAAGAGTCAGTGTAATAAATGCAACTATACTTCTGATGATTCCTCTGGTTGAATATCTGTTTCTTCCGACTGAAACCGCCGCAAGCATCTGCTCTGACTTACCTTTTTTCATAAATCCGAGTTTAGTCTTATATCCGCCGCGTCTACGTCTTATTCCCGTATCATTTCCTCTTATGCTTTCGATAGGTCCGACCTTACTAATCTTTCTCGCCGGAATAAGTGCTGATATATATACAGCAAGGATTGAGAATACGATCACAAAGAATATATTTAAAGGATTGACTACGAGAGTACACGGAATCTCACAGCTTTTTCCCGATATAACATTGGTTGCGATGCTGTTGATCAGAAGACTGAAATGTGGGTAAAGGAGTGCCATAACACCCTTTACTGCTAAAAGTCCTATAGCAATTCCGACCGGAATAGCAATCATAAGAAGTGAGAAAACTTCATAATAAACACTCCATTTCTTCTGCTTACGTGTCGCACCTACAGATGAGAGCATTCCCAGATATCTGCTTCTTTCCTTATATGACATTGCAAAGACGTTATATATAAGGATCAGTGAAGCAGCCGTAATAAGTATAATGAAGAATGCCTGGAAGAATATCATAAGAAAATTGAAGCTTCCGTCAGAGCCTTTAGCTCCAAATGTCATCAGCATATTATTTTCAACTATCTCATCCTCCTTCAGAGGGATCTCGGTTCCGTCTTCAAGGGTCCTTCTGCCTCCGTTCTTCAGGAGCTCCTCCCTTTCTTCTGGGTCTCTGTACTTATCGATAATTCTATACATATCATCAACAGGATTATGTTTTGAATTAAGATCGATAGTAAGAACTAAATTTACTGTCTCATCTTCCTTAACTTCGGCATCTGTCTTTGTAACGGCTATATATCCGCCCTGTCCCTTTTTCTCATAGTACGGACTCTGCATAATACCGACTACCGTGTATGTTCCCTTCAGTCCGGTCGGCTCATGGATCATCTCAAATATCTCATTGCTCTCATAATACGGGAAATGATCCGGAACCTCTACAGTTTCACCATGAGTAAGATTAAAACCACTGAAGAAACCTACTCCGCCGATTTCTTCACCTTTTTCGAGTTTTTTCTGTTCTGTTTCACTTATAAATGCATGGATATATCTTCTGTATGCATTTACCTCTATAGTATCTCCTACCTTTATTGTCGAACCTTCCTTAATGGCCCTCTCACTGATAAGAATCTCATGATTGTTTTCCGGATAACGTCCTTCTACTAAGCTCATATTCATCAAGTCAAAGAGCTCACCCGAATATCCTTTAAGCTCCAGCATCGGTGTCTCTTCGGGATTACCGCTCTCTTTAAAGTCCGTATAGCCGAGCGGTCTTGAAACGTTCACGGTTTCTACCCCGTCAAGATTTCCGATTTCCTCAGCTGCTTCCTTACCGACACCGTATATCTGAACATGCCACTTTCCGTTCTCTTCTTCCACTGCTCTCTGCATAAAATTCATTATCGTATCTTTTCCGACAAAGACAGCAGTCATCAGGATTACCATAACGAGAATACCCGCAAATGTAATAACAGTTCTTCTCTTATTCTTTTTCATATAGGTTTTTGTAACCTGAAATATAATCTTCTTGTTATTCATTTCCGTATCCTCTATACAATATTTCTTACTTTCTCATTTCTAACGATCCTGCCGTCTTCTATACCGATGACTCTGTCTGCCTGCATTGCAAGTCCCTCATCATGTGTTATAAGTATAAGGGTCTGCTTATTTACTCTGTTAGATTCTTTGAGAATATCTATGATCTCTTCTCCTGTTTTCCTGTCCAGATTACCTGTTGGCTCATCAGCAAGAAGGATTGCCGGATGGGTATAAAGTGCTCTTCCTATAGAAACTCTCTGCTGCTGTCCGCCGGAGAGCTGGTTCGGAAGATTGTTTCTTCTATCTGTAAGACCGAGATGTTCAACTATCATATCCAGTCGTTCCTTATCAAGCGGTCTTCCGTCCAGGAGATGCGGAAGTGCTATATTTTCATCTATATTCAGAACCGGCATCAGATTATAGAACTGATATACAAGTCCGATCTGTCTTCTTCTGAAGATTGCAAGCTTATCTTCATTAAGACTGTGAATGTCTGTTCCGTCGATGATGACCTTTCCTTCTGAAGGCTTATCAACACCGCCAAGTATATGAAGAAGTGTTGACTTACCGCTTCCCGAAGGACCGATGATCGATACAAACTCTCCCTTCTCAATCGAAAAACTTACATTATCCAGAGCTCTTACCTCCGTATCTCCTGAACCATATATTTTCGATACATTTTCACATTTTAAAATTTCCATTTTATAAACCGCCTTTTCTTATTTCTCCTGTCGACAGTATCAATATAACATATGAATCTGACAATGTGGTGACTTATAAAGTGACAGATTAGTCACATTCTAATGTCTCTTTACAGATTTCATCGGAATATATATAATACTTTAATGTAGGGGGTATTGCTTATGGAGTCGATATACGAAAATGCCGAAAACATACTTCGATATGTAGTTGAGTTTTCCACTCTTCTGCTCGAATTGTTCGGCATACTGATTCTTGTTTTAACTGCAGTAAAATGTTTTATCTTCTGGATAAAACGTGATGATGCAATCAGATTGAATCTTGCACAGGGTATTGCACTTGCACTTGAGTTTAAGCTCGGCGGCGAGGTTCTCAGAACCGTTGTCGTTCGTGAATGGGCTGAGCTCGGTATCCTCGGAGCGATCATACTCCTCAGAGCAACGCTTACCTTCCTTATCCATTGGGAGATCAAGAACGAAAAGAAAGAACTTGATTCTAAGGACGAATCAAAATCTTCGGATTCGATTACAACTGAATCAGGAAATTCCGAGAATTCCGAAAGTACCAAAGAATCTCTTATAGATAAAGTCAAAGAAAAATTCTGATCGATCTGAATTTTTATTCATATAACCGACTATAATTCATTACATGAAAAAATCCTCTGTTTTCACAGAGGATTTTTTATGTCCGATTATTTATATCCACCGAAATGAAAAGCCTGACACATATACAGTCACAAGCGTGTGACGGCAGATCATCAACTATCGCCGTCCTTGATCATCAATCATCGCTGTCCTTCCAGAAATCCAGCTCTTCTTCGTTAAGTCCGATGTCACGAGCCTTGAAAACCGGCTTCACTCCTGCCTTCTTCTGCTTCTCATAATCCTTAAGAGTATCGATTGCAACTTTGCCGAGCAGCATACATGCAGGAAGATTTATAAGTGTCATACATCCCATTGTTATATCCGCAGCCGCCCATGCTGTATTCATCGGAATTATCGCTCCTACCAGAACCACAGCCGCACATCCGAGATGAAAGGCCTTCATAAAAAGCTTTGACGGCTTTCGCTTGTGATTCAGGAAAATAAGAGCATTATCAACATAGTAAAGATTTCCGAGCAGTGTGGTAAATGCAAAAAGTATCATTGCAACAGTGATAAATGTAGGTCCAACCTTTCCGAACACTGTTGAAATCGCATTCTGTACATAAGGTGCACCGGATACCGCTTCATTTCTCTCAACTCCGCTCGATAAGCACATAAGTGCTGTTGCGGTACAGAGAAGCAGCGTATCTATATAAACCGAAAGTGTCTGAACCAGTCCCTGCTTTGCAGGATGCGAAACCTTTGCCGAAGCTGAAGCATTTGGTGCAGAACCCACACCGGCTTCATTGGAATAGAGACCTCTCTTAACTCCGTATATAAGACATGACCCCGCCATTCCTCCGAAGATTGCCTTGAAATTAAAGGCATCCTCGAAGATCATCGCAAACATAGAAGGAATCCTTGTTATATTCCTGAATATAACGATCAGTGAAATGATAACATATGCAACTCCCATTACCGGAACTATAATACTTGTAAGCGATATGATCCTCTTTCCGCCGCCCAGCAGACAATATGCCGTAAGAACTGCAAGTATTGCACCGATTATGATAGGTGTGATCTTTGCATCATAGAATTCATATGCCGTAAATGTAGATTGCAGATTGTATGAGCATAAGAGATTAAAACCAACTGCATAAGTTGCTATAAGAAATACACAGAAAATCCCTGCGAGTACCGGAGCATGAAGAGCTCTCTCTATATAGTAAGCAGGACCTCCGTAGCATTCTCCGTCATCATTTTTTCTTTTATATATCTGAGCCAGTGTACTTTCTATAAATGCGGATGAAGCTCCGACTATACACATGATCCACATCCAGAAGCAGGCTCCCGGACCGCCGAGACAGAGTGCTGTTGAAACTCCTACGATATTTCCGGTTCCGACACGTGATGCTGTTGAAACCAGCATCGCCTGAAGCGAAGATACATTTTTCTTATCTTCTGGCGGCTCCTTAAGAAGTCTTATTGATTCGGGAAATAATCTTATCTGAACGCCCTTTGTAAGGATCGTAAAGTAAATACCCGCCAGTGTCATAACAATAATAAGGATGGGATAGTACATTATCCCATCTATTTTATCCAGTAATTCTGCTATCATCCTTGCACCCCATATACATTTTTTACCACAGAAACAGCCGTTCAGTAGTTTCATAATTCCCCTAATGAATGCTCATACGATGATCTTTATTTTCTACCGTACAGCCCCTGCGACAAATACATTTACTATTCTACCATAGGAACTGTCTTGATTCCAACTGAATCGGTGCAACTCGTCCTATTAAATCTAAAAGGCCCTCCGGATTTTTCTCCGGAGGATCCCTGTAATTAATTACTTATCGCATCCCGTCAGTCTTCCAGCATCTGCTCATAGGTGATTCCGTACTTTTCAGCTATATTTCTCGCATATGAACAGGAATCCGGTTCACTTCTTTTTACCTTAAATGTATTCTTATTATCTTTGATCTCCATTATTATACTTACGAAGCGGCTTCTGCCCTCCCACTCATTCATTTCATCGATTGCTCTTGCGACCTCATGTATATGAGTATTGAAGATGGCTGCCGTACCCTTCTTCTTTAAGATATGGAGAAGGTCCTTTGAAAGATAGAGACCATCGGATGAACTTGTCGTCGAATATGTCTCATTAAAGAGTATCAGAGTTTTCGAATCAGACTCTTTAACTATTTCCTTAATTCTGACTGCTTCCTCTCCCAGTCTTCCGTAATTGATAGTAAGATTTTCATCAATCGGAAAATGTGTAAGTATATTAGCAAACGGTCTGCCCTTAAAGGACGATGCCGTTACAAAGCATCCGCCTGCAGCCATAATTGATATAATACCGATTGCCTGCTCGATTATGGTCTTGCCGCCTCTGTTCGGACCAGTGAGGATAAACAGATTTTCTTCAGGTGAAAATCTGAAATCATTCTTTACGATATTCTTTTCTCCGGCAAAGAAGAGTCTGACGTTATATAGATCCTTCAACTCCATTGATACCGAATTGTCATCCGATTCCTCAAGAACCGGCATACATATCTCCAGTCCTTCCTTCTTCAGTCTTTTGGAAAACTTTACCATCGTCAGATAATATAAAATGCCCTCAAACAATTCAGTGATCGACATTCTGTCAAGCTTCACATACTTGTTCATCATCATCTTGATCTTCACATAGCTTCTCTTCATATGCTTTTCTATGAGCGGAGTCATTGTAACAAGCAGCGGATCCACTACATGTACATTCGGCATCGGCCTGCCTGCAGAGTTTGTTGCCATTGCAGTTTGATTTACAGCACTTATAAATGCTCCGAATTCGGCAAACTTAAACTTGGATTTGATCCTGTAAGGTACAAAATCCACGGACATAACCTCTTCAACATTAAGATCCGGTGTAAAGTTAACACCTACGATCGCACCTCGTACATTTGACAGTTTGTCCAGCATTGTTTCTATATCCTGCTTTGCGATTTCAAACTTCTCATCGCTTACAACATTTTCCATCTCTCTGAGAACTATCTTCAGTCCGTCCGATTTTACATTATTCTCCTTCAGGCAGCGATATATCATTTCTGTAACCTGAACATATACGCTAAGTTCTCTGAGATCCTCCAGCAGTGTATAGAGCGAGCTGTCATTATTCATTCTTCTGGTCTTTGTGCTGCCCAGATCCCTGAGTGTCCTTATCAGCCCGGCTGCTTCAGTAAGCCCTTCAACCAGCTGATCATTTTCCATAAGATCCTTCATAATATCCTGTCGATACTGCATATCTCTTATATCTTTTGGAATCTTTGTAAGAATATCTCTTAATACCAGCATTTCCGTCTCATTGTCGGAAATGTTATCTACAATATCCTGGATAGCAAGATCTTTTACTGTTTCGGGCTTAAGCTCTATAACTTCTCTATTTGATTTTTCAGCAAATAAAATATCCATATTGTTCCTCTTATAATGTAATCTACCGTATAATATGATCTTTTCGTATATGTAAAATGTATGGCTTTACACTGTTTTCATATGAATTCAGAACTGATCTCTATTATACCCATATTAATTAATTAGTATATAATAAACAAACAATCTTCATATATAACAATTTATATAAATATGTTACAATCTTTATATAACACTTCGGAGGAATATATATGTCGAAGAATGATTCTACAAGAAATATAAGCTTTGATGAGATCAGAAAGCTTCTGCATAACAATGCGGAAACAGGATTTGCTCATACTACATATCAGGAAGAATCCAAACGCTTTCATTATCTTCTGAACGGCGACAAACGTGCCGTTGAAGAATCACAGCGTATCTGCAATGCTCAGATCCAGGGTACTCTTTCCAAGGATCCGATAAGAAATCAGAAGTATCTTTTTATAGTAAATACGGGACTTGCAACCAGATATCTCATTGAATCCGGTATTCCTCAGGAAATCGTTTATTCAACAAGTGATGTATATATTCAAAGAGTCGATATGCTTAACAGCATCGAAGAGATACTTCAAATTGATAAGGAGCTGTGGACTGTTCTGGTAGAAATGGTACGTGAATATAAAAGAGAAAATCTCTATTCAAAACCGATTCTTATGTGTCTCAATTATATTGACTCACATTTTAACGAGAAGATCACACTGGATACTCTCGCCGATCAGACCGGTCTATCTGCATGTTATCTCGCTGTTCTCTTCAAGAAGGAAACAGGAAAAACCTTCGGTAATTATCTTACAGATGTAAGAGTTAATACTGCAAAGGCCTTGCTTACCAAAACCGATTATACCTATTCGCAGATAGCTTACTCTCTTGCATTCTGTTCACAAAGCCACTTTATAAAAACATTTCGAAGTCGTACCGGATATACGCCTATGCAATATAGAATGAGATTTTATAATGCAAATCTGACAGCAGTCGAAAGGCAGTTTACATAACTACGCGGTTTACATAATTCGAATTCATATACATAATTAAAGCTGCAGTTATTCCTGCAGCTTCTTCTTTTTTATTTCACGATTATTTTTTGATTTCACGACCTCTGTCGTAATATACAACTATTATCTTAAGCTTTCACAACCTCAGTCATGATAAGCAACTATTATCTTAAGCTTTCACAACCTCAGTCATAATAAGCATCTATTATCTTAAGCTTTCACAACCTCAGTCATGATATACAACTTCAAGATTCGGTTCCTGAGAAGGCGTGATGAGTTCCTCAATCTCATCAACTCTTCTCACATTTCCGTTATCAAGAACAACCGGAACGCCTTCTCTATTCATGAATGCTCTGACATAATCCTCGATACTTTCGATACGTCTCTCGAACATCATTCCGCCCTTCAATCCATCGTAGAAATAATGTATATCGGACCCTGCAGAGGTCGGAACTCCGAGCTTCTCTCCATATTTAAACGAGAGTGCATTCATGTAGGTTTCGTTGCCCGCATTGAATATCTCTACTCCATCACAGATAGACGGTGTCAGATTTATCTTGCTGATATAATATCTCTCACGATAAGGATGAGCCTGAACCATTATTCCTCCGGCCTGATGAACCAGGTCATACACTTCATGTCTTGTCTTACTGAGCAGATCACCATTCTCATACAGCCAGTTCTTATCCACTCCGTAAATCAGGTATTCATCACATTCAAAATTATACTCTATGCCGAAAAATACACTGAAGTCTTTACCCTCAGCTGCAGCAAAAGCTGCCTCATAACCACTTACATACCAGTCCACTCTTTCTTTCCACGGCAGTTCCTTTGGTACACAGCTGTTACCGTTAAAAAAATGGTCGGTCACTATGATACCGCTGTAACCCTGAGCCTTCATATAATCAATATAATCTGCACCGTGAGCCCTTCCGCATTTGCTTGCTTCACAGGTATGTAAATGAGTTTCATAAATAAATGACATTACTATCTCCTACCAATAAGAAAAGCCACACCGAAAGGTGTGACTTGTCTTATCAAAAACATTATGTAAACTATTATGCAACAAGTATTGCTTCGTCAAGTCCTTTATCAGAATAAACAGTTCCGAAGCCCATGTCAAGTGGTACTATACTGATTGCACTATCAAGATCTTCAAGAGCAATATCCGCACTTAAAGGATTATCCTGTCTTGAGATATCTACAATAATCTTTGCTTCAAATCTTCTTGAAAGATCACTCATGTTCATGCTGAGATTATAGAATGTCTCAGAATCAAGCTCATAATTAAGAGAAATGATATCAAATGGCTTTCCGCCTGAAACCTGATATCTGTTGAACCATTTCTTGGCTTTCTCATTATCTGAGCTGTCACTTGTACTGAGAATAACCTGACATGCAGGATTAACAGCCTTAGCAGCATTTATACATGAATTTATCATTCTTGTCTGCTCTTCAAAGCTGAGTGTAATTCCCGGAAGTGCTGCATAAATATCAGTATCGATTTCTATGAAATCAGGAACTGCATTTCTCTCAGCCATCTTCGTAAAGAGCTTATGAACATTTTCAAATCCGCCTCTTTCAGCTTTTCTGACAAACATTCTGTTATCGGCTCCGGTCTCTCTCATAACTTCCTGATAGAGAGGCATAAGACCAAGCTTCAATGCCCACTTAAGTCCAAGTGACTTTGTACCTGCACCTGTCTCAATAACAGCATCAGCTCTGTCATATATTCCGTCCGTGATCTCTATATCACTCATTACAATATCAACACCCTTAGTCTTAAGGGAATTCAGTCTGTCCTTACTAACCGCTTCTGTTTCAAAAACTATTCTGGATAAACCGCTCATTTTTAACCTCGCATAATCTTTCATGTAATGATATTTTATCTACTAAAATACCCGTCAATATATTACGCAATTCCACACTTAAACTCTATTCCTTTCAAGTATCGATGTCAATTCGTAGAACTTCACGAAAATAACGTCCTTTTTTGTCACATTTAACGTACCCTAAAATTTGTGAATTATGTTGAATAGTATTTTTTACTTAAAAGTCATATAATGATCTTTCGAAATATGGATGAATGGTGATTATTGATGAACAAGACATATAGCTCTTCAAATTTCTATGGTAAAGTATTCAAGCTG
Source organism: uncultured Lachnospiraceae bacterium (assembly GCA_946405625.1). Lineage (GTDB taxonomy): Bacteria > Bacillota > Clostridia > Lachnospirales > Lachnospiraceae > Eubacterium_Q. Next base: position 86,018 of record CAMJHQ010000006.1, read on the forward strand.
GCTCTTCCTATAGCCGCTCAAAGCACGATAGTTATAGGTGTTAACATGCTTGACACTATGATGGTCGGAAAACTCGGAGACGATCCTCTCGCTGCTACTTCCCTTGCAAACTCTTTCATAAGTGTATTCCAGATATTCTGTATGGGACTCGGAATGGGCGCTTCCGTACTTGTATCGAGATACTGGGGAATGAAGCAGAGCAGTCCGGACAGATCACAGGCTGACGAAGCATCTGTTGCCCTGAAGCAGACCATAAGTCTGATGCTGAGACTCACCGTTATCCTCGCATTTCTATTCGCCGCCGCCACATATCTGGCACCCGGAATAATAATGCGTTCTTATACTGAAGAAGAACCGATAATCAATCTGGGAATCAAGTATTTCAATTATTCCATTCCCACTTACTTCTTCCTCGGAATATCACTCACTTCGACCATAGTTCTCCGCAGTGTCGGTCAGGTTATATATCCTCTTATAGTTTCAATCGGAGCTTTCTTCGTAAATTTCTCCATGAACTATATACTTATCTTCGGAAAATTCGGTGCTCCGAGAATGGAGATCGCCGGTGCCGCTCTGGGTACACTCATAGCCAGAATATTCGAAGTTGTACTTATAGCCGGCTACCTGTTTCTGTATGATAAGAAAATATATTTCCGTATCAAAGATATATTTATGTCAACCAAATCACTTATCCGGGAATATATCCGTATATGTATTCCGGTTCTTATAAGTGACGGAATTCTTGCTATCGGAACCAATTCCGTAGCAATGGTTATAGGCCATCTCGGTGGTGTTTTTGCTGCGGCAAATGCGATCACAAGCGTCACTCAGCAGCTGAGCACCGTAGTGATCTCAGGTGTAAGCCAGGCCGGTGCCATAGTTACCGGAATAACTCTCGGTGAAGGCCGTAGAGACAAAACAATGCAGCAGGGTTACCAGTTCTTTAAACTCGGACTAATCCTCGGAACCTTGTCTGCTGCATTTTTATTCTTATTCAGTAATACTATTATTGGATTTTATGATAATGCCAGTGCAGAAACAGCCGCAACTGCAAAGCAGCTGATGAATGCCATCAGCTTGATCATTATATTCCAGGGAACAAACAGCATCATGACCAAGGGTGTTCTCCGCGGAGGCGGTGACACCAAAATGCTTATGCTTGCTGATAATATATTCCTCTGGGTTCTTGCCATCCCTCTCGGAATGGCAGCAGGTTTCTGTTTTAAAATGTCTGCGTTCTGGATCTACATTTTACTGAAGTCGGATCAGATAGCCAAAACTGTCTGGGCATACCTGAGACTCAGAAGCGGAAAATGGATCAAAAAAATATCGACCCGATCATAGACTACTACTGTTTATCTTTACAATCGTCGCATCTTCCTATAATGATGGTCTTATCCGCACTGAGATTCAGACCATATACAGACTGAAGATTCTTCTCAAAATCTTCAACGAATTCACTCTCAAGATGAAATATCTTTCCGCATTCAGAACACTGTGCATGCATATGCTCATTGCAATGCTGATGCGAATCGGAGTACTGATAAAACCAGGCGTCCTGATTAGGCTCCTTATATTTCATAAGACTTCCCTGCTCACACATCCTGTCAAGATTACGGTAGATCGTTGTTCTGTTAACACCCTCATCTTCCGTCTTTATATACTCAAATATTTCTCCGGCAGTAAATCTCTTATCTGCATTATTCTTTAAATAATCCAAAATCAACCCGCGGGCTTTTGTTTTATACTCATTCTTCATCTATCATAACCCTTTCGAGAATTACCGTATCCATAGTATAATCCGAAGACATTATACCATATTAATTCAAAATGTATCAGTTACTTTTGCTGTCATTTGCATTTTGAAGTATTTTTATATACTCAAGTGTCAGGGTTGACGGACGTATAGCCTTAGGCAGGATATAACCCACTTCCATATAATCATCAACCTGAAGCGGCTTTGCGATGATATTCGGGCCGTTCAGCTCTTCGCTTATAATACCGCTGCATATGGTATATCCATCCATACCTATAAGCATGTTGAAAAGCGTAGCTCTGTCTCTGACTATTATCTCCTTATCCGAATCCACTGTACTGAGGATTTCCTCAGAAAAATAAAACGAATTATGAGATCCCTGCTCGTATGAAAGCCTCGGATACGGTTTCAGATCATCAAGCCTTAGAACTTTCTTTCCCGCAAGAGGAGACTTCCTTCCGATAAAAACATGAGGCTTAACACTGAAAAGACTGTTAAAACTCAGATTATTGTCTCGTAATGTTTTATTTATTACGGTCTCATTAAAACTGTTTCTGTACAGTACTCCTATCTCACTTCTAAGCTGAGCCACATCTTCTATAATATCATAAGTTTCGGTTTCTCTCATATGAAACTCATACTTATCTCCTCCGTATTTCTTGAGAAGCTGGACAAAGGCTTCAACAACGAATGAGTAATGCTGCGAAGATACCGAAAATCTGTGCTTACCCTTACTATCCCCACTGTATCTCTCATCTATAAGGTTCGCCTGTTCAAGAACCTGTCTTGCATATCCGAGGAACTCCTCTCCGTCCTGAGTAATCTCAATACCTTTCTTCGAACGGTTAAATATCGTTATATTATATTCTTTCTCCAGCTCCTGTATCGAAGCCGTGAGACTCGGCTGAGCTATATAAAGCTTCTTCGCCGCTTCGGTTATATTCCCCGTGTCAGCGACAACCGTTATATACCTTAATTGTTTCAGCGTCATATTGTACCTCCGAACTAATTTATATAAGACTCTATCACTGCATCTCAGTATTCAGAAATTACGTTTCGAGTCTAATGTTACCGGTTATTGTTTGTTATAGCTTTTCCCTATAACTATTTATAGCCATAGATTATATTTTGTATTTTATCATATTCCATAGATAAAATCTATGGTTTTATTCACTTTTTTTATATTTTACCTATGCTGCCGGTAGGTCTATACTTCATAGCAAATCTAAGGACAGCGTACACAAGATAAGAAAATTACGCAATTATACTTCAGGAGGAACAACCAAAATGAAAACATCAGTTATCGGTTATCCGAGAATCGGAAAAAACAGAGAATTAAAATTTGCTTCGGAGAAATACTTCAAATCCGAAATATCAGAGAAGGATCTTCAGCTTGTAGCTGCAGAGCTCAGAAAAGATAACTTACTCAAGCAGAAGGATGCAAAGATAGATTTTATATCATCAAACGACTTCTCATTCTATGACAATGTACTTGACGCTGCATTTCTCTTCAATATCATTCCTGAGAGATACAGCTCACTCGACCTTTCAGATCTCGGCAAGTATTTTGCAGCAGCCAGAGGTTATCAGGGTGATAAGGGAAATGTTAAAGCCCTTGCAATGAAAAAGTGGTTCAATACAAATTATCACTATATCGTACCTGAGATTGATGATACTACAGATATAAAGCTTGCCGGAACCAAGCCTGTTGATGAATATATCGCAGCAAAAGCTCTCGGCGTAGAAACAAAGACAGCGATCATCGGACCTTTCACTCTTCTCAAGCTTGCTAAGTATACCGGCGATAAGAAAGCTGATGACTTCAGCTCAACTCTTGCAGGTGAATATGTAAAACTTATCGAGAAGCTCTCTGCTGCAGGTGCTGCATGGATCCAGTTCGATGAGCCTTCACTTGTAAAGGATCTTACAGCAGATGATATAGCACTTTTCAAGTCAATATATGACACTGTTCTTTCAGGAAAGAATAATGTAAAGGTACTTATTCAGACATATTTCGGTGATATCCGCGATATCTATTCAGAAGTTATCAAACTTCCTTTCGACGGAATCGGACTTGACTTCATCGAAGGAAGAAAGACAGCTGAACTTATCAAAGAATTCGGTTTTCCAAAGGATAAACTTCTCTTTGCAGGTGTTGTAAACGGTAAGAATATCTGGAGAAACAATTACGCTAAAACTCTTGATATACTGAAGGATCTGAAGAAAGATCTCGGAGATAATGTAATACTTAATACATCATGCTCGCTTCTTCATGTTCCATATACTCTTGCAAGCGAGACAAAGCTTTCTGCAGATTACTTAAATCATTTTGCATTTGCTGAAGAAAAGCTCGGAGAACTCAACGAGATCGCACAGCTTTCTGATTATGCAGATGATTCAAATGTAGCTGCAACAGACAGCTTTAAGAATAATCAGAAGCTTTTCTTCAACCGTATAAACAGCAAGGATGATGCCGTACAGGAAAGAGTTGCTTCTATAAAGGATTCGGATTATACAAGACTTCCTGAATTCCATGAAAGAGAAAAGATTCAGAAGGAGAAGCTCAATCTTCCACTCTTCCCAACTACTACTATCGGTTCATTCCCTCAGACTCAGGATGTAAGACAGAACAGACAGAAGTTCAAGAAGGGACTTATCTCTGCTGAAGAATATACAGAATTTAACAAGAAGAAGATTGCTGAATGTATCGCACTTCAGGAAGAAATCGGACTCGATGTCATCGTTCATGGTGAGTATGAGCGTAATGACATGGTTGAATACTTCGGTGAGCACCTTGCAGGTTATGTATTTACTGAAAAGGCATGGGTTCAGTCATACGGAACAAGATGCGTTAAGCCACCAATCATCTGGGGCGATGTATCCCGTAAGGAAGCTATAACCGTTGAATGGTCAAAGTTTGCAAAGAGCTGTACAGATAAGCCTGTAAAGGGAATGCTTACAGGACCTGTTACAATCCTTAACTGGTCTTTCCCTAGAGAAGACATTTCAATTAAGGAAAGCACACTTCAGATTGCTCTTGCTATACGTGATGAGGTACTTGACCTTGAGGCAAACGGAATCGATATTATCCAGATAGATGAAGCAGCTCTCAGAGAGAAGCTTCCTCTCAGACGTTCAGACTGGTATTCAGAATATCTTGACTGGGCTATCCCGGCTTTCCGTCTTGTACACAGTGGAGTTAAGCCTGAAACTCAGATTCATACACATATGTGCTACAGCGAGTTTACAGACATCATTCCTGCAATCGATGCAATGGATGCAGATGTAATAACATTTGAGGCTTCAAGATCAGATCTTCAGATTCTTGATTCTCTGAAGGAGAATAACTTCAAGACAGAAGTTGGTCCGGGTGTATATGATATCCACAGCCCACGTGTTCCATCAGTAGATGAGATTGTAAATGCTCTCACAAAAATGAGAACACGTATCGAAGATAAGAAGCTTTGGGTAAATCCGGACTGCGGACTTAAGACAAGAGGCGAAACAGAAACAAAGGCCAGCCTTATCAACCTGGTTAAGGCGGCTTCGATCATAAGAAGCAATAATCAGTAATTCTAAGTAATTATCAATGGGAATATCCCTCAACCGGGGTATTCCCGATCATCAGAAATCATGTGAGGTAATACCTGTGAAGATATCAGATATTTATAAGAACAACAAAAAAAGTCTCTCATTTGAGATTTTTCCACCAAAGAAAGATTCTGAGCTTGAGAACATTGATGAAACTCTCGAAGTACTTTCAGAGCTGCATCCCGATTTTATCAGTGTAACCTTCGGTGCAGGCGGTTCAGCAAACTGTAACCGTACCATAGAACTCGCAAAGAAGATCAAGGATAAGTATCATATCGAACCTGTTGTTCATCTCACATGCCTGCACTACAACAAGGCTGAAATTGATGAGTTTGCAAAGGTTCTTACTGCAGAGGGAATTCAGAATGTTCTTGCCCTTCGCGGCGACAGAAATGACAGAGTACCTGAGAAGGACGACTTTAAGCACTGCTCGGATCTCATAAGCTACCTGAAACCAAATCACGACTTCTGTTTTCTCGGTGCTTGTTATCCGGAATGTCATCCTGAATCAGATAACAGAATAAATGAGATCAAATGTCTCAAGAAAAAGGTTGATGCCGGTGCAGAGGTACTGATATCTCAGCTTTTCTTCGATAACGATACCTTCTTCCATTTCCACGAAGAATGCCGTATAGCTGATATAAATGTACCGCTTATTCCGGGAGTTATGCCTGTTATAAATGCTGCCCAGATCAAACGAATGATCAGCATCTGTAATGCTGCATTTCCTGAACGCTTCCAGCGCATCATTAACCGCTACGAGAACAACAAGGAAGCGCTGTTCGATGCCGGAATGTCATATGCACTCAGTCAGATAATCGATCTTCTTGTAAGTGACATACAGGGAATACATTTATATACAATGAACAATCCTGTCGTTGCAAGAAGAATCTGTGAAGGTATCAGAAACATCGTCTGATTCGGTACCTGCATGAAAGTAGTCTGTTATAGCAGACAGATCACATTAACAAAATAAGAATCAAAAACAGTCGGCCCTGCTTAAAGCAGAACCGGCTGTTTTTTCATTTAATCATCTTAGTACATATACTGACTTTATAAAACTATGTTCTTCACAGTTCCGATCTATATTATAAACCTACGTTCTTGACTGCTCCGATCGATATATAATTATCAAGAACAGCTCTGATATCACTGCCCTCTTCGGATTCCTTAATAAGTTTACCGTCTATCTCATACCTGATCCCGCCGTCAGAAAGTGATCCGATTGCTTTATAGCCATCCTTATAGAACATACCGCGGGATACAAATGTATCCCTTTTGATTCCTTTAAATTCCGAAAGCGGGCATCTCGGAATATTAACATTCCATATCTCTCCATAGTCCGGTCGTTTATCTATCAGTTCAGCCAGAATATCCTTCAGATACTTATCGGTCACTTCATGGCTGCCTTCGAAATCCTCTGATACTGCGATTCCTATATAGCCCTGAAAGTCCGCCTCAAAGGCCGCTCCGCACGTTCCCGAATACTGGATATCCGTTCCTGAGTTATAGCCTCTGTTGATCCCTGAAAGGACTATATCCGGCCTATATGGCATCACACTGAGACCTCCTACTCTTACGCAGTCACCCGGTGTTCCGCTGCATGAAAATGCTTTTACACCCTCCATGCCGTAATCATATGGATACATATCGATTGTCCCATGTATGGTGATCGCATGCGAACAGCTGCTTCTCTGACTATCGGGTGCAATAACCCAGACTTCTCCGAATTCTTTAGCTGCTTCAGCGAGTCTTCTTAAACCCTCATATTCTATTCCGTCGTCATTTGTAATCAGTATTTTTCTCATTCTGTCACCCTAATAAAAACTCTTATTCGTAATCCGCTTTTAGAACAAAGCATCCTTAGCGGAGCAATTTTTCCTCGTAGGATTCATGCCCCATGTGTTAAAAAAGCGCCCGGAGGATTTATCCTCCGAGCGCCATTATACACTAAATCGTATAATTATTTAAGTCCTGTCCACTTCCACTCTGCAACTTCAGGCATATCAATACCTACATCGTGGATGTATGTCTTATGCTCAACAAGCTTATCCTTCATCTTCTGAACGAGGAATGCACCTCTGTTTCCAAGTGATGGAATGTTGTTGATCATAGCGATTACAAGGTTGAAACGGTCGATCTTATTCTGAACTCTCATATCGAATGGAGTTGTGATCGTACCTTCTTCATGATAACCATGAACATGGATGTTATGGTTATGTCTTGTATATGTAAGCTCATGGATAAGTGTTGGATATCCATGGAATGCGAAGATGATCGGCTTATCCTTTGTGAAGATTGTATCGTAATCTACATCTGAAAGTCCGTGTGGATGTCTATCCTTTGGCTCAAGTCTCATAAGGTCAACTACGTTTACGAAACGAACCTTAACGTCCGGCATTTCCTTATGCATGATATCAACTGCAGCAAGTGCCTCAAGTGTAGGTGTATCACCGCAGCATGCAAGTACAACATCAGGATCGTCACCGTTATCTGATGAAGCCCAATCCCAAATACCGATACCCTGTGTACAATGCTTAACAGCCTGCTCCATTGTGAGCCACTGTGGTCTTGGGTGCTTACTTGCAACGATTGCGTTAACATAGTTCTTACTCTTCAGACAGTGATCCATTGTTGAGAGTAAGCAGTTAGCATCTGGTGGAAGATAGATTCTTACAACGTCTGCCTTCTTGTTAGAAATGTGATCAAGGAATCCAGGATCCTGATGTGTGAATCCGTTATGATCCTGCTGCCATACATTTGATGTAAGAAGGAGGTTAAGTGATGCAATAGGTCTTCTCCAAGGAAGTCCGTTACATACCTTAAGCCACTTAGCATGCTGAGCTGCCATTGAATCTATAATACGGATGAATGCTTCGTAACTAGCGAAGAAACCATGTCTACCTGTAAGGATATATCCTTCAAGCCATCCTTCGCACATATGCTCTGAAAGCATTGAATCCATAACACGTCCATCTGCTGCAAGGAACTGATCTGTTCCCTCTTCGATCGGATTGTTCCAATCTCTGTTTGTTACCTCGAATACCTTGTTAAGACGATTTGACATTGTCTCATCAGGTCCGAAAATACGGAAGTTCTTCTGATCATCATTGAGCTTGAATACGTCTCTGATGTATCCGCCGAGCTCGATCATATCCTGCTTCTCAACTGATCCCGGTGTAGGAACTTCTACTGCATAATCACGGAAATCAGGGAGTCTGAGGTCATGAAGAAGCTTACCACCGTTTGCATGAGGGTTAGAAGCGATTCTTCTGTCACCCTTTGGAGCGAGCTCCTTAAGTTCAGGAATAAGAGTACCATTCTCATCGAAAAGCTCTTCTGCATGATAGCTCTCAAGCCAATCCTGAAGAATTGTCATATGCTCAGGCTTGTCCATCATTACAGGAACCTGATGTGCCTGGAATGAACCCTCGATCTTGTTTCCATCAACTACCTTTGGTCCTGTCCATCCCTTCGGTGTACGAAGAACGATCATTGGCCATACAGGTCTTGTTGTATCTCCTGTCTCTCTTGCATGCTTCTGGATAGCCTTGATCTCATCAACAACTGTATCAAGAGTCTCAGCCATCTTACGATGCATTTCCTTTGGATCTGAACCTTCTACGAAGTATGGCTTCCAGCCGTTACCCTTGAAGAATGCCTCAAGTTCCTCATGTGAAAGACGAGCAAGGATTGTAGGGTTAGAAATCTTAAATCCGTTAAGGTGAAGGATTGGAAGAACCGCACCGTCAGTTACAGGATTAAGGAATTTGTTTGACTGCCATGATGTAGCAAGAGGGCCTGTCTCAGCCTCACCATCACCAACTACACATGCAGCGATAAGATCCGGATTATCAAATACAGCACCGAAAGAATGTGCGATTGAATAACCAAGCTCGCCACCTTCATGGATTGAACCCGGTGTCTCCGGAGCAACGTGACTTGAAATACCACCAGGGAATGAGAACTGCTTGCAGAGCTTCTGCATACCGTCAATATCTTCGCTGATGTTTGGATATACCTCGCTGTAAGAACCTTCAAGATAAGCGTTAGCTACGAAGAAGTTTCCGCCATGTCCCGGTCCTGAAAGAAGGATCATATCCTGATCATATTTATTGATAACACGATTAAGGTGAACATAGATAAAGTTCTGTCCAGGAACTGTTCCCCAGTGACCTACTATCTTCTTCTTAATGTGCTCTTTCTGAAGTGGCTCGCGAAGGAGTGGATTATCTAACAGATACAGCTGAGCTGCTGCGAGATAATTTGTCGCACGCCAGTACGCGTCCATTTTTGCAAGATACTCATCTGTGATTACATCGTGATTCATACTTTGTCCTCTCTTTAATATAATCATTATTGTTTTTACCAGTGCATTATTATACACAAAAAAGGTCTTTTCCGTGAGCCCCTTTTTCAATTTCGTTATTTTATACCTATATTTTCGATATATCTAAAATTATTAGTGTAATTTATCTAATCCGTTTCCGACATAGTATGTTACTCTTTAACAATTACACAATTATTTACTGTGTAACCGCAATAAAATATAACAATTTGAGTAAGTGAACAAAAAAGTCCGGTCAACGCCGGACTCTCATAATCTGCAGATTCTGATAGTCTATCTACACTCGGACACCTTAAAATGTGATGACTTCAGGTGCTGCTGTAAAGGAACTGAAGGTTGCTGTAGCATTCTTAAAATAAAATACTTCAGTATTGCCGTCATCCTCTGAATACATAGCTCTGAGATCAGGATAAGCGTCCAGCATTGACGCTCTTGCTTCTCTTCTATCATCTTCGATAAGTTCCCCTGCAACTCTGATCCATGTGCCGTCTTTAAATGCTGATATCTCCGCTTTCGGATTCTTATGAAGCTGCTTTGACACTTCTTTAATCTTTCCTGTCTGTATATAGAGCTTACCGTCGAATATATTGATCGTTCCGAACGGTCTTACTCTCGGCTGATCCCCGTCAACCGTTGCCAGATAATAGGTTCCGGCACTTTTTAAAAATTCAAATACTTTTTCCATGTTGTAACCCTCTTTCTTATTATTTTTTCCGGATCGGAATTTATCCCATCGGCATTTTTTATTCTATAACAATTATCGAAGTATGTGAATTTATTTTTCTTATGATATGAAATTCGTATAACTATACACTTTCATATATTTGTGTGAAATTAAATATCGTTGTTCGAAAAAACGGCTGTCATAATTTATATGACAGCCGAAAAATATATAATCTTTGTAGGAGAAATAATTACTTAAGCAAGAGAAGCTCCAAGATCCTTGCAAGCCTCAATCGCATCATCATCAGGAGCATTATTTGCCATTACGCCTTCATTGACAAGTACTGCACCTGCTGCATCACAACGATCTTTCCAGTCTCTCATCCACTGGCCGTCACCCCAGCCGTATGAACCGAAGATTCCTGTCTTCTTTCCGTTTAAGAAACCTTCAACAGCTGAAAACATAGGATCGAATTCGGTTTCTTCAAGAACTTCAGCTCCCATTGCCGGACAACCGAAAGCAATCGCATCAAATTCCGATACAGCCGATTCCGAAAACTCTCCTGCTGTAAAAACCTTTACCTCAGCGCCCTTTGCCTTTGCACCTTCTGCAACAGCATTTGCCATTGCTTCGGTATTGCCGGTTGCGCTCCAGTAAACCACTGCAACTTTACTCATAACCAATCCTTTCCGGGAAAACCCCATCTACGCACTGACTGCAAGCTTATCAAGTGTTGTTCCGTTCCTGAACCTTGATCTATAGTCATTCGTACATTTTTCATATTTTTTAAAAATATTCTTTGCCCTCTCAACGTCACCGTATACTTTCCATAATCCGGTACATTTTGAGAAGCTGCCTCTATGCTTGATAAATCCTTTCACATCCTCTATCGGATATCCGAGGAACAGACCAATCTCATGCGGAAAATCCTTACTGGACTTAAGATTTACAAGTTTTCTGCTGAGACATTTAACACACGATTCAACGTCGTCTGCCTTGTATCCCAGCATAGAAAGCATATTCGCGGTATCCTTATCACAGAAATCCTTTACCAGGAAGGATGGTCTGTAAACATATATCAGGACTCTGTGATTCGAATACCTGACAGGTATGGCTTTAATTCCCTTATTAACCAGACATTTATTAACTCTTCTTATGTCATTCAGTAACTTCTGTTTATCATCATATCCGCATGTGAACAAGTTGCCGGATTTTATTCCGGCCAGAGTGGGCGCGCAATATTCGATAATCATCTCATCTGACATGACATACCTCCGAGTAAGTTAGAGACAACTAACCAATAAACCTGTAAAATGTGACAGACATCGGGAACGTTCGACATCTGTCACATGATCCAACCAGTTAATTAGATATAATTAACTGTAGTAAGTTATATCATACTATGGTGTTAATATCAAGCATTTTTTTATATTTTTCTACAATTTTTTATTATTTTCTGCAATTCTTAATTTAGACCACTCTTTTATGATCATTATAAGCTTAAGCCACTGGAATTCCGAAGGAAGAATTCTATTAAAGAGCTTCGATAACAGCTTTCTTTACATCTTCCATCTCAACTGTAGGTTCAAAGCGTGCGATAACCTGTCCCTGTCTGTCTATAAGGAACTTTGTGAAATTCCATTTGATATAAGCCTTATCGCCGTATTTTTTGTTATTTGCATCCGCAAATGCTTTAAGTGCTGCCACCTTCAGACCCTTACCGAAACCTTCAAATGGCTTCTCTGTTGCAAGATAGGCAAAAAGTGGGATTGCTGTATCTCCGTTTACATCTATTTTCGCGAATCTCGGGAAATCAGTTCCGAACTTCATTGTACAGAATTCGTTGATCTTATCATCCGAACCCGGTGCCTGATTAGCAAACTGATTGCAAGGAAAATCAAGTATCTCGAATCCCTTATCTTTAAGTTCCTTATACATTGCTTCAAGTGGGTCATAATGCGGCGTGAAGCCACAACCTGTAGCCGTATTAACTATAAGTAACACCTTTCCTTCATAATCCTTAAGGCTGATGTCATTGCCCTGTCTGTCCTTTACTGTGAAATCATAAACTGTACTCATTTTAATACCTCCGATTTTAATCTGAAATATATCCGATAGTAACTTCCTGTAGTTTCAATTTGTTTTATCTTTTTCTACATTATATTTTGCACAATATAATTTGTCAACATGTTTTTTGCATTTTTTTCGGATAGATATCCGTTTTTCTCAATCGATATCTATCCGAGAATTTGTCTTGCATATGCGTTTCAACATAGCTCGAGACGCTTTCAATTATAATAACTATTTGCATAAAGCATCCAAAAGATTCTCTCTCAGCACTGTGCATATCCATGCCATTAGTGCACAAGCCGGGAAAAATAGGATGTTACATTTCCCTCACGTTTACTCCCTGTTCTTCAGTACCTCTGCCGGCGTAAACTTATTTAGTCTGCTGACCAGAAGTGTATTTATTATAAAATATAATATTAGTATAACTATATATGTACCGATAAAGAAACCGATCGGTGTTTTAACATTCAGACCGCAGGATACATTTGAGATCATGAATGGGAACAGCTTATTCATGATAACCTTTGCAAGTGGGAGTGATATAAGCGCACCCATGGCAACCACATAGAAGTTTCCGTCGAGATACAGTTTTCTTATCTCTTTTCTCTTATATCCGAATACTTTTATAAGCGAAATGTTGTAAGCACTTCTGTCGATCATCACCTTCATCATGAGATACATAACCACACAGAAGATGATCGCAGATGCAAATGTAAGTACATATATCATAGGCATCATAAGACTTGTAAAGACTGACGAACCCTTAACTATATCCTCTCTTGTTGTTACAGAGTATATTCTTCCCGGATTTATATCCAGTTCCTTATCCGAGAAAATGACATTATAGTAATCATCCGATTCTCCCATCATATCTCTCATAACATCTATATCCATGAAAATATAATAACTTGTTGAATAATCCGTTATCTCTTTTACAGAAAATGCATACTTAAGATCCTTGTCATCATCCGTTACAACAAATTCCTCACCTTCCTTAAGTCCGAACTTATCCGCAAGCGAAGCTGATACAACCACATCCATCTTACTGTTTCCGGGATCAACATCAAAATAAGGATTATCCTTATCTATGCCGAGTATCGTAACATCAAAGTTAAATCCCATCGCTGCCTTCTTACATGTATATGCATACGCAGCCTCACCATCCGAAGGGGCCTCCTCTTCCGGATATTTCAGATTATACATATATTCAAACTTCGTATCGTCTTCATAATCCTTTGCTAAATTCTTACAAAGAACATAACAGTTAACAGCCATCATAAAGACAAGCAGCGATAAGAACATACCCAGAACCACCGCAAGTGTCGAACGCAGCTCTCGAAGCATCTGTCTGATCCTGAAAGCCGATACAAAGCTCATCCCCTTAAGATTAACCTTCTTAATGCCTTCTCTCTTTGCTTCATTTCTTATAAGTGATAAAGCAGTCCTGTTCAACTTGCTTCTGATGACAAGCACATTTACGATCACTGCCATGACAGGTGGAACCACTACCGAATAAACCCACAGGTACATTGGTACATGGAAGGTAAATACCGGTATTGAAAAATAAGCATACGAGCTTTCCGCTATCATAGGAGCCAAAACACCTGTCGATGCGATCACTGCCCCCACAAGTCCCGCTATAAATGTTACCACTACAGGAAGCGTTATATAATGCATCAAAAGGTCATTCTTTGTAACACCCATTGAATATAGAGTACCGATTATACTGCTCTCGCTTTCTATTGAATGAACAACAAAGACAGAAATGACATATGCAAGAAGTATAAAGACTATAACACCTGCGATTATACCGACATCTATATCCACAACCTTGTCATTCTTGGTTGCATAGATTCTCGGATTATCCTCTTGCTTCAGGAACATGGTGAGATTGGATAACTCATAATCGGAATCCTTCAGTGCATCCTCTACAGATTCATCCATATCTTTCACACCATCTGCCATGTCATCCATACCATCATAGAGTTCACCAACTCCGTCAGTATAATCCGATATGCCGTCCTTATAATCCTTAAGATCAGCAAGCTGCTTCTTTGTATCACGAAGAGTGGATTTCATAACTTCATTCAGACTCGCCTCTATAAGATCATCCAGTTTACTCTCAAAGTTTGTCTCCGTAAGATCGATATCCATCCCGTATCCCTTAAGGGCATTTTCGGTCTGCACAAGATATGCATCAAACAGCTCATCTGTGGCAGTCAGTATATCATCACTGCCGTCCGACAGTTCATCGAGTCCGTCTCTCACATCTTCAGTTGCGTCGCGAAGCTCCTTCACGGCATCCCTGAGTTCATCCGGAACTCCACCCGTTCTGTCCCAGTACTCCTGAAAGAGTTCATCATCAACCTCAGAAGAATCAATCTTAATATCCTTCAGGAAGTCTTTCAGGTCAGCATTTGTCTTTCCTTCTCCAAGCTTATATGCATACAGATAATCCTCTGATTTCTGTGTTTTTCCGGATGCCTTAAACTCCTCATACGCCTCCTCGGATATAAATACAGGACCAAATGTTATCGAATTACAGGACGTATCAGAAATCTCCTTGAACGGTCCGTCATAATCTGATACGACTCCTATTCCCGATACTGTATAATTCTTACCTGCAAGATCAAAGGAATCTCCTACATTTATGCCATGTTCTTCGGCATATCTTTTCTCAAGAACTATATCATTATCATCTTCAGGCTCCTTACCCTCTATGTAATATATCTTATCTATCGACTCACGAACCTTGAAGATTCTAACTGTGCTTTTATCTTCATCATCTCTTTGGTAGTCAAAGAAGAAATGTTCTTCTATGTCTATTCCCATATCAGCTATATGATCTTTATCACTCGAACTAAGCGGCACAAAGACTTCAAATTCTCCATCTTCAAGATTTGTCTTCTCTGCTATATCTTCTGTTCCTCTTGAAAGGGTTTCACCGCTGCCTACTATTGTCACCACAAGAAAGATTCCCATGGCGATCACAAGACCCAGGGCAAAATATCTGAAGAAGTTTTTCTTTAAATCTCTTAATACTCTTTTTCTAAGTACTTTTTGCATCTTACAGATCCTCCAATTTCGCTGCCGGAATCTTTGTCTCATTTTTATAATTCTTTGAGATTTCTCCATCCTTTATGTAGATAACATGATCCACCATATTTTTGATGGAATTGTTATGTGTTACGATAAGCATTGTTGTTCCGTACTTCCTGTTAACTTCTTCCATAAGGACCAGAATGTCTCTCGAGGTCTTGGAATCAAGTGCACCTGTCGGTTCATCACAGAGGAGCAGCTTCGGATTCTTTATAAGTGCTCTTGCAATAGCACATCTCTGCTGCTGTCCTCCCGAAAGCTGAGACGGAAATTTATTCTGATGTTCCGTAAGTCCGAGTACATCCAAAAGCTCATTCATATCAAGAGGATTCTTTGTCAGATATTCGCAAACCTGTATATTTTCTCTGACTGTCAGATTAGGGATCAGATTATAAAACTGAAAGATAAATCCGTGAGTTGCTCTTCGATAATCCGATAACTTCTCTCCTTTTAATCCGACTATATCTTTACCGTCTATCTTTATAGAACCGCTGTCTACTTCATCCAACCCACCGATGCAATTAAGAAGCGTCGATTTTCCGGAACCCGAGGTTCCCTGGATCACACACATTTCACCCTTTTCCACTCCGACGGATACTCCTTTCAGAACCTGTACGTAGCTTCCGCCCTCTCCATAGCTTTTCTTGATGTTTGATACTTCAACAAACATTTCTCTTCCTCCTGTTTTTCGTAATACTCCGAGTAATAATCTCGGATATATCAATTCTGATTATATGTATATATGTTCACATAACACCGTTATGTATAAGTGATTTTTTTGGCTTGGATTACTCCAAGCCGATCATTCTTTTATTTATTTATTTATTTATTTATTTATTTAAGCTTATCCTGCAATCATAGACGTTGTATCATTTCCTGTTAATGACTCCATACCAGCCGCCGATCATATATGCCATCATATTCTCCATCTGCTTCTCACCTTCTTTTACATTTTTACAATGAGTAGCCAAATGAATAAATATCTCTATCTGGTCATGTGACATCCAGTGAATGATAAACTTATCTTCCTTGGTCAGTTCCTTCTTCGACTTATAGCCCTTCATAGCTATATACATTCTTGTATAGTGTTCTTCCACTTTATCAACCATTGCATCCGCTATATGTTCGTAGCAGGATCCCTGTGACTTTGTCAGCAGAAGTTCAATCACTTCTTTATGCTCAAAGAGATATCGGACTACCGAACGGGCTATTGCCATATCATCATCAAAGCCCTGTGCCGCAGCAAGTGCTGCAATACTCATATCACCTCCGGCAAGTGCTTCTGTAGCTATAGCCTCTTCTATAAAATGTCTTTCTATAATCTCATTAAGACCATATAAGGTATCTGCCACGAGACTGCCGAACAGATCTTCTTTATCCTTGAAGAAGAAGTAAAGCGCCCCTGTTGTAACTCCGGCTTCTTTACATATATTTCTCAAAGAAGCCTTCATATAGCCTTTCTCGAAGAACTCTTTCATTGCGCATTCAAGAAGCTTCTTTTTTGTTTCTTTCTCATTCTCCATGATATACACCCACTATATACTTCTAACAAGACCAACAAAAAAATAGATAACACTGTTATGTACTTTTGAGATTATATACATAACAGTGTTATCTTGTCAACATTTTTTTCAAAAACTATATTATTACTTTTTTAAAACAGCTATTCAGTTTTCTCAATCAGATTCGTCATAGACTTGAGACTGATAGCAATAGTCGATCCGTTATGAAGAAGTGCGGTCATGGTCGGCTGAAGAAGTCCTACAGCACCAAGAATTATAAGTCCTGAATTGAAGCCGACTATCTTTTGATAATTGCTCTTCATTCTCTTTTGTACAAATCAAATCGGATAGATATCCGATCTGTTGTATCGATATCTATCCGAAATTGAACGACTTTTTATTCTTTTTGCATGCTACATTTACTGTAAGTAATATTGCAAGCGCAGTTTTATCAAATGTTCCGTCAGTCGTACTCAGGTATATTCTGTCAAAATCGGAATCCGAATGATATATATCCAACGCTCTTTTCTTAACATTTACTGACAATCTTTCTATATCATTAAATTCATATACTTTCTCATCAACAATTATTCTTTTTACATCTATAAATATAAATCCGGGTATTAATCGCACTTCTCTCATACATTTTATGGCATATAATACTACCATAAATGCTAAATACCCGGCCAAAAGACGCAAGTAGGTAAAAAGTATTAAGATCAACAAAATTATCAAAAATATCGCATATTTGAAAAACAGTATTTTTATATACTTCTTTCTTGACAGAGTATACTTTCCTTCATCCGGAAATGATTCATAATCCGAATTTGAAATATAATATAATTTGTTATTAAATGCAGTGCGTTTTATTCCTCTTATTGCTATCAAGAATAAAATAACGCTTATAAATGTAACAAGAAATAATGCACCTGCTAATACAAAAAGCATAGAAAAAAACGAATCACCCGATACTCGTTGTGATCCTGACAGAATCGTCAAAATTCCTGTTGTGCCTGAAAAGTAAAAAAGCATGGCCGGAATTAAAGCCAATAATATGATCATACCTATATAGCTTCTTTTTTTATTCATCTTAATTAAACCCCTTTTTTAGTTGTCCGGGAAAAAAATACGACTCCCTGATTCCATTGTAGTATCAGGGAGCCGATGTTCATTTTTATTTAGTGAACAATTTCACCTTTGAAACCACTGATATCACTTCAGCTGCTTGGAATAGATTTGCTGCATATACATTTTATCATAGTTCAAAATGTTTGCAACGATTATCAATCCGTAAATATCTCAACTATGATCACTCCTTAATTATCTCTTCAAGCCTGCTTCTCTCTTCTTCAATAACAGCTTTATCGAGTCTTTCAAACAATATACTTATTTCCGGAAGCTTATATCCTGCCGGAACCTTCTTTACATTCCATTCACCGTTAATACCGAGCCAGTCGAAAACCTTCTCGGATGAAAATGGAATAAAAGGAGCAAGTATTACAGACAGATTTGCAATGATCTGAGTGCATTGATACAAGGTATTATTACAGGCAGCAGTATCACTTGTTCTTGTTTTCCATGGTTCTTCGGAATCAAAATATTTATTTGCTTTCCTGACAACCTCGAAGATACCATCCAGTGCCTCCTTGATATTTCCTGCTTCAATCCTCTTACCTGTATCCTCATAAAGTGACTGTATAGTACTTTCCCATTCGGACGATACACTTCCTTCCGGAACAATCCCTCCAAGGTATTTGTTGATAAAGCTGAGGCTGCGGTTTATGAAATTGCCGTATGCACCAAGCAGTTCGCTGTTATGATTATTAACATATTCGGACCAGGAGAAATCTGCGTCCTTCTTCTCCGGACCATTCGAAAGAAAGTAATATCTGAGTGAATCCGGATCATATTTATCCAGCAGGTCCTTAACCCAGATAGCATAATTACGGCTGGTAGATATCTTTCTTCCCTCCAGTGTCAGATACTCGCTTGAAACTATCTGGTCCGGCAGACGATATCCCTTACCGTGTGCAAGAAGCAGCGCCGGAAGTATGATCGTATGAAATGGGATGTTGTCTTTTCCATGCACATAATAATGCTTTGCATCTTCTCCGAAAAGTTCTTCAAAGCTCTCTCCTCTTTCATCACAAACGATCTTCGATGCTGAGAGGTATCCGAGTACATTTTCTGCCCAAATATAAATAGTCTTACCGTCATAGCCATCCTTCGGAGCCGGAATTCCCCATTCGAGATCTCTGGTCAGTGCCCTGTCTCTGAGTCCTTCATCAATATATCTGTTTGTAAAAGAAATCGCATTCTTACGCCAGCTGGTTCCCTTCTCTACAAGAGCTCTCAACTCTTTCTCAAGTTTTGTTATGGCAATATACAGATGTTTCGAATCACGAAAGCTCACTGGATTCTTGCAGATTGCACAGACAGGTTCCTTCAGGATTTCCGGATCAAGTACCGTACCGCACACATCACATTGATCGCCGCGTGCCGGCTCCCCGCATTTGGGGCATATACCGGTTACAAATCTGTCTGCAAGAAATGTACCGCAGCAATCACAATATGCCTGAGGCGTCGTCTTCTCGTACACATACTTACTGTTATAAAGCGTTCTGTGGAAATCCTGTATGAAATCCTTATGTGCCTTTGCTGAAGTCTTGGTATAACAGTCATAACTGAAGCCAAGCCTATTAAGACAATCAACAAATTCCTCATGGTATCTGTCACTTACTTCCTGAGGAGACTTACCCTCAGCCTTTGCACGTAATGCAACCGGTGTTCCGTGACAATCACTTCCCGATACAAAATAAACCTTATCATTACAAGCTCTATGATATCTTGCTATAACATCTCCCGGCAGCAGACTTGCCAGATGTCCTATATGGAATGAGCCGTTAGCATACGGCCATGCTCCTCCGATTAATATTTTTTTATTCATATTCATTTCCTCACTTTCCGAATCAGGTCCATCGGGTATATGTCAGACATATTTAATCCCTGATGGATATTTGTAGTTACACGATTTTTTGTACTAAAAAAGCCCTCCTCTCTGAATTTAAATTCAGGGACGAGAGCTAAAAGCTTCGTGATACCACCCTAATTCACGTATACCTCACGATATACGCCTCTTCAACTACGGATGGGAAATGATCCATCGATAGTCTATCACTGTAACGGGTGAACCCGTCGTAGCCTAAGTATTTGAAGCATCACACAACCACAATCACGAGTGTGCGGCGGCTAATCAATACCTCGGTATGCAGCTCCAAGGCCATGTTCAGAAGTTCCTTGCTCACCGGCTCTCACCTAATCCGGTTCTCTGTAAAGCTCCTAACAACCTACTCTTCCTCTTCATTGCTTTGCCATAGACTATCACCGGTAATAGTTTTTGTCAATATCAAATATGTCTGCATTGCGAAAAATGAGAATTCTATCTGTATTAAAAAATTTAACTATATACCACGAAAATCCGCTTGATAATTTCGCGTAAAGCTAAATATACTCTACTCCGAGAGATTTGAGATTACTTCTCATTTCCTCAATCTTCTTATCCGGAAATCTGCTGCCTATACATTCACTGAGCATACATACCTTAATCCCGGTACGTGCCGCTCCCTTTGCGGTAGCTCCGACACAGCCGCATTCATCAAGTCCGGACAGGACAACTTCCGTATATCCCGCCCTCTTCATATGATCTCTGAAGGCTTTCGCTGTATATGAATCAGATCTGTTCTTTTCAAAGCATAGATCCGATACAATATTCAGTCCATCATAGAGTTCCGCTCCTTCCGTACCCCTGATGGAAAAGCCAACTCCCCACATAAACTTTGGAAGGATGTGCTTGATATAAATAATATCATAGCCTCTCTCTTTATATGAATCTATGGCCTTATTTACATTTCCTACCAGCTTTGCCGTGTCATATGTAAACATGGGCTTTCTCTTATCCCACAGATAATCCTTCTGAAGATCTATTATAATAAATGCTTTCTTCGACATTTTATCCCCCTGTATTAAAGTCCCTACTTCATCAATCTACTTTTGATTCACGATTTAATTAAAAATTCAGCTGCATGAAGTTTCCGTTATGCTTAAATCCATAAGCTGTATAAAGCTTTACACCCATATCCGAAGCTGTAATATGAACCGCTCCGCAGCCATATGCTTTTGCTTCCTTCACAACCCTGTCGAGAAGCTCTATGGCGATTCCCCTTCGTCTGTAATCAGGATCCGTAAACATGCTGTTCAGAAGTCCGAGTCTTCCTGTCGGACATGAAAAGTACGGTGGTTTCTCCACAAATGACATACCGCTTGTTCCGACAATCTTATCTCCGTCAAATGCAAGCCATGAGACAAATGTGCCATCAGCCATATGTCTTACATAAAAATCCTTCAACGCGGCTTCGAGGTCCACATCTTCCGGCGGAAGTTTACCCTCTGCCGCATATTCCTCCGTAAGCTGCTTGATCCTTAATCGGATGATTGCATCCACGTATTCTTCCGTAAGCTTCTTATAAACTATATCCATATCGTTCCCCCCTATTCTTTTATTTTAACACCAGATCCGCAATTGATACATAGTGCTTTATCAAAAAGCTCTCAGGTGCATTTTCAATCAGCATTTCCATATGTTCCTTATCCCATGCAGCAAGTTCTTCGGATCCCATTCCCGCACCTACGCCCCTGCTTGCACGCATCCTTCCGTGCCAGCCTTCTCTGGTGAAAGGAATGTCAACCCTGAACTCATTTTGAGATAACAATTTAAAATACTCCGAATACTGATCCGGTACCCAGACCGGATGAACCTTATCACCATATGCATTCCACACAGGATTATACTTCAAAATAATCTCTTCACTCTTACCTGCGATCTTATCTTCATAAGGAAGCCAGCCCATATAAAGGATCAGAAAATGTCCGCCCGGCTTCAGCATCTTTGCAAACCTCAATGCCGTTACATCATGGTTTAAATACCATATACACTGACATGCGGTTATCACATCAAAGGTCTCATCCGGAAACGAAACATCCTCCGCTTTCGAAGCAAAGAACTCTATATTCATTCCTGCTTCGCTTGCAAGGCTCTTGGCCTGCTCAATCTGATTCTCGGCTATATCGGTACCTACCCAGTCAGCTCCGTACTTATACATATTTCTCGGAAGCACCCCGGTTCCGGTTCCTATATCCAGAACCTTCTGACCATCCTTGCAAAGTCCGAGATTCAGTATGTAATCATAAAACTCCTGTGGATATATATCTCTGTACTTCGCATAATCTTTTGAGGTTTTGCCCCAGTCAAAGGACTTACCGTCATCTATATCTTTTATGATCACTACCATGTACCTCCGTTCTTAAGTATATTTATAATATTATCATTCATCATATATACATTTCCATATCTATACATTTCCAATTACCGATCGGAAGCTCACAGTCCCTTATGCTGTATTCCCTGAAGCCTACCGCCTCATAGCAGTGCTTAGCACTTTCGTTATTCTCGAATACACCAAGGTCGATACACTTTGCACCTAAATTCTTCTTAACATACTCAACTCCAAGAAGGAGCATTTCTTTTCCATAACCTTTTCCACGGTACTCCGGATCAACTATAACAAATCCGAATCTTACTCTGCTATCATCATCTTCTCTCGGGTATCTTATAATAAAATGACCGATTACATTTCCTTCTTCATCTTCAGCAGTCAGCGGGAAAAATCTTCCGGTCGGAAACTGCGGTGCATAATTTTCTTCAATATCATTTTCTTCCAGCGGAAATTTATTAAACCTGTCAGATGACCATTTATACAGCTCTTCTTCTGTTCTCAGCCATGTTGCGATTATCGGTGAATCTTCTTTTCTATAGTCTCTTAATATCATAATTTTCTCCTTTTCAATTTGCAAATTATTGTTCTCGATTAACCCTAAAATATTCTCCTGATTCCACTCATATCAAACGTTTTTCAGGTAAGCTTACTCATTCCCAAACCACTGGTGCATTCCCGGACCGAAATCTTCATTCGGTCTTGCGATAAAACCAAACTTCTTGTAAAACTCATCTTTCCCCTTGGCACAGGATAGTGACACCATGAATTTATATCCGGGTTTTAGCTGTTTATGTATAAAGTTTATCACCTGCTCCATAATGACTCGCCCTAATCCCTTTCCCTGGTATTCCGGAATGACAATGATATCCGCTATATACATTACATAGCCATGATCCCAGATGACTCGACCGATTCCGATAGGTCTGCCTGATGCATCATTCTCACGCAGGCACCATATATAGGAACTATGTAGTCCTGCCTCTGCCTCTTCAAGCGGAAAAAGTCCCCAACCGACCGCCTCACGCATCTTCATATATTCCTCCGGCGTGATTGAATCCGTAATACTGTAATTTACTTCCATCTGTCATTCCTCCTTTGAGTTTAGAATAAAATAAAACCACTTACCCGAATTAGATAAGTGGTTTAAAATACAAATATATAAAATATACAGTATCTATTACTCTATTCTTCTCTAATTCCCGAACTTTTACATATCAAATTAAGACCACTCACCAGTCTGACTAGAGATGATCTATGTGATGTGACATGTGAAGTTGCGAGAACTGATCTACGCATGTAATATACTCCTGAAATAATTCTTAATATCCTATCGCATTCTTTCCTGCGAATAATGTGTTTAGAATACTCTCTGATTTTTTATCTGTCAAGTTTTTATTTTGCTGTTTTTCGTCTTTATTTTACTGTCTTCCTGTTCCTTCAAAAGTCTTTCAACTTCTTGTTCGGACAGAACCCCCTTACTGATAAGTGCATCCGTCATTCCTTTTTCAAGCATGTAATCAACACCTATCATCTGCATGATATCTATAGCTTCGATCATTTTTCTTCCACGTCTTTCGGAGATAGAGTATTCAACACGCAGCGGATATCCTACAAAGGTCTTCTTATCAACCAGTCCGAAGCTGATAAGCTCTCTCAGCTGTTCAAGAAGCATCTTCTGCGTGATACCCTCTATCTCACGTTCAAGCTCAGCAAGCCCCTTCGGACCGTCCTTCATCTGATATAAGATTATAGTTTTCCATTTACCTTTTATAATGTCATGAACTATTTCAAGCGGACAGGTATAATCATCTCTTATCTTCATAGTTTATCCATCCTGATTTATTCCAATGTATTAATTTCCGAGCAATTAAAATCTCGTGTTTACAGCGATACCACATATGCATAATACTTCACGTTTGCGATTGTAATAAATCACATTATCGCAATCTCAGATATTCATCTGTCTTTACCACATTCGCAAATCCGTCGGCAAGTGACGCCATATATACGGCATGTACCGTTTCAGCATCTATCTTCTTTCCATCATGTTTTAATGGCATTGTAGTACAGGCATCATCTATCAAAGTAACATTATATCCATAGTCCTGGCAAGCTCTGACTGTGGTATCTACGCACATATGTGACATCATTCCCGCAACTACTATATCAGTAATTTCCAGCTCCTGTAAATACTCCTGCAGCTCCGTTCCGAGAAAAGAACTCGGATATTCCTTTTGAATTACTCTTTCGCCTTCAATCGGTTTCACAAGATTATGAATCCCCGATAACAGTTTAAAATTATGCTGAATATGTATAACCGGCTTTTTTTCACTCCTGAATCTCTCCAGCAGTTTTGCGGCATTTGCTGCCGCATCCTTCGGCTTACGGAGCAGCAGCGGTCCCGGAGTAAAATAAATATTCTGGATATCAATAAGCAGCAAAGCTTCTTTCTTCATCATCGTTACCTCCCGATTTTTCACAAGCCGACCCCTGAATCCTTATCGAAGAGTTTGTCCCTGTGATTCATTTTAACGAGATAGTAACGTATTATATCCGAAAAGAAAATTACCCACTTTTTTGTGGGTATTGTTTTATATTCTCTCGTCTGTAACTATATGTTCGATTCCCTCATGCTTACTGTTCAGAAAGTTTTTGAGAAATGTCGGAAAGGCCTTATATTTATCCAGATCATCTATCTTGATCCAGTGCATACTTTCCCTAACTCCCTGCGTGAAACTGTTACTGTTAAGTTCTCTTGTTCCTCTTGGTTTCATAAGATAATAAAAGGATATCTCATGACAATCCAGTCCACTGACTGCATCGCTTGTACTTTCATTGAAGAAGTTTTCATGTATTACAGCAAGGTGATCTATCTCATAACGAACTCCAGTTTCTTCGAAAACCTCTCTTACAACCGCATCCTCCGAGGTCTCGCCCACATGCACTCCGCCACCGATTGAATAGAAATAATCATCCTTCTCATTTCCTGCAAAAAGTGCATAACCGTCCTCTACAATAATAGCTGCCGCCCGGTATCTGAACCATTTATTCTCTTTCGTAAATCCGCAGTCAAGTTCCATCATATCTCCTCATTATTCCAACTGCCTATCTCACATCCGGCTACCCACCGGAATCTATAATCCGTTCACAAGATCACCTCTTCATTATAACAAAAAGGCGGTGATCTTTCACTGCCTTTACTATATTATGATTCTGATTTCGAACGTTTTAACAAAATAAATAACACTGATTCCGTAACTATACATATGAGCATCATGATAACTGCTGCAATCCTTATTTTTCCCTCCTGCTCCGCCGTAGAAAACTGTTCAAGCGAGCCACCGAAAAACCAGATTACCGATATAATTAACAGCACTGCAAATACTGCCATAAACACTTTTATACCGAATTTTCTCATTCTTAACCCTCTCCTCTTATATAACAATATATCTTCTGTATCACATCATGCGCCGTTTCAATATCTTTTATGATATTTCCCGTTTCAAGCGAATGATTCGCATTTTCATAGATATAAAGCGGGATATCATATTCCTCACATTTTCGTATTATCGTATCTGTTTCTGCCCACGGATCAGAATTACCGTGGAAGGCAATTCCGGACGCTTTTTCCGTAAACAGAAATGTTTCTTCAAGCGGGGTCAGAAATACATATTTAATTTTGGATTTAGAATCCTGCGATCCGATCTCCGAAGATTTATTCAGTCCCAGCTTCTGCCCGCAGCAAGCCGCTATGGCAGTTCCGATACTTTTTCCGATAAAAAGTACTTCATCATAGCTGTTCCAGTCAACATCACTGAGCTGCTCCAGTGACTGTTTAAGAGCTATATCAAAGGCTTCTTTCATTTTCGCTTTTTTACCCTTAACGCCACTCGGAAGGTCATGATATTTCAGCCTCACAAGCTCATATCCCTGTCCCATCGTCATCTTGCCGGGATAATACATAAGCGGCATCTCTGTCGTATAACCTATTCCCGGATATAATACACATATCTTCATTATTTATCCTTACCATTCTTCAGCGTAGCATTCATGCTTCCTAATCTGTACCCTTTCAGATCAAGTGTAACAAACAGGAATCCGATCTCTCGAAATTTATCATAGATTTTCTCTCGGATCTCTTCGGCCGCAAGTTTAGGAATATCTGCCGGAGGAACTTCAATTCGTGCCAGATTTCCATGCATGCGCACACGCTCCTCAAAAAAACCATGTTCGATCAAAAACTGCTCTGCGGTATCGATCATGTGCAGCTTCTCTTCTGTAATCTCTTCACCATATACAAATCTAGAAGCAAGACATGCATAAGCCGGTTTACTCCATGTAGGAAGTCCCATAGCTTTTGAAATAAGTCGAATCTCCGATTTTGTAAGTTCTGCTTCCCGAAGCGGACTCTTTACTGAGAGTTCAGCTGCCGCACGAAGTCCCGGGCGATAGTCTCCTATATCATCCATATTGGAGCCTTCCGCCATATATTCGATACCATTTTCATCGGCGATTTTCTTAACTTCAGTGAATATACCATGCTTGCAAAAATAACAACGATCCGGGCCGTTATGTCTATATCCTTCTTCTTTTAATGGGTCAACTTTGCAGATTATATGTCTGATGCCTCTTTCCTTACAGAAAGCTATCGCTTCATTCACTTCTCTCTCCGGAACGGAAGCATCTGCTCCTGTAACTGCAATTAAACGTTCACCCAATACCTCATGAGCTACAGCAAGAAGAAGCGATGAGTCTACTCCACCCGAAAAGCCCACTGCAAGCGAACCTAAATCTGCTATATATTTTTTTAATTTGTCGAGCTTCATTTGAAGCTCTTCTGATATAATATCTTTATTATCAGGCATTTCATTCCTCCGGATATGTATATATGAATCATTGTATTTCCGTTATTCTTTATATGTTAAAATATCAAACTTACATATGAAAATCCAAATATCATTATAATGCCCTCGAATTCCTCTGTCGATATAGTTATGCCTTAACTGCCCATCTCATCTTTGTAGATTTACTTCTTGGATTAATCCTGCACTCCTCTGCCGAAGGTCTTATAACATCAGCTGAAATCTCGCTAAAAATCCCTTCTTTATACATTTCCTTAAAGGCTTTCTTTACAAGACGGTCTTCTCCCGAATGAAATGTAAGTATCGCTGCCCTTCCACCGGGATTCAGTACACTCGGCAGCTTCTCAAGGAATGAATAAAGCACTTCAAACTCACTGTTTACATCTATTCTTAACGCCTGAAATACTCTGGCACAGCTCTTCTTTATTGCCTGATCCCTCTCTTCTTTCGGGATCTTCCACAAAGCACTCTCTATAGCCTGTCTCAGCTCAGTGGTGGTATTCATCGGATTACCCTTCCTCATCATGCTGAATACCTTGTCAGCTATTTCTTCCGCATAAGGCTCATCAGAATTCTCTATAAGCATTCCTATGAATTCTTCTCTGGACACATTATGCAGTCTTTCAGCAGCTGACTCTCCATGCTCAGGATCGAGTCTTAAGTCCAGCGGCCCATCTATCTTATAGGAGAAGCCTCGCTCCGGATTATCTATCTGCATAGAGGAAACTCCAAGATCTGCAAGTACAAAATCAAACTTTCCTGCTTCTTCAGACACCTTATCTATATTTGCGAAATTTATAAGCCTGAACTTAAAAATGTCTTCTCCATATCCGGCAGCTCTAAGCCTTTCTACAGTCTTTTTGGATTCGATAGGATCGATATCCAATCCATAGATACATCCTTCGCCCTGAAGACACTCGAGCATCTTTGTTGTATGTCCGCCATAACCCAGAGTACAATCCAGTCCCTTCTGTCCGGGCATGATACGCAGAAAATCCAGTATTTCCTGAACCATTATTGATATATGCATTCCTGCAGGCGTAGAACCTTTTGATATTACATGTTCTACAATATCACGGTATTTTTCGGGACTATGTTCCTTATACTTTTCTTCAAACTTTTTGGGATACTTTCCCGAATAATGTACCCTTCTCTTATGTTTCTTCTCTTCTGCACTCATTGAATAATCCTATTCCTTGTTAATAAATGCACCCCTTATCTTATACTTGATAAATCTTCTTTCACAATATCCGCAAATTCCTTTGGTGCATCCGAATGAACATAGTGTCCACAGTTATCTATAATATCATATTTTGCGCCGATCATTTTTGCATAATCTTCCATATCGTTCCATGCACAGTTCCAGTCACAGCCTCCGGAAATAAAGAAAACCGGAACCTCATATGACTTCTGCTCTTCACGAAGATCAACCTTCATGAGATAATCCATAAGCATTCCGCTATATTTCATAAATGATTCGAAACTCAGCTGTTTTGTAAACCATAAGAAATCATCTGTGCATAAAGAAGGTGAAACAAGTCCCGCAAGTATCGTATTCTTTTGACGTGACGCCTTATGATACGGTGCCGCAAGATCACTCATCTCAGATCCCGCCTGTACTGATTTCTCCTGTAAAAACTTATTATATGCTTCCGTAAGTGCTGTAGTATCATCACCTGCAGCAATTGCCTTTTCAAGTGCATCCTTATACTCACATTCAGCTGATGACATAAAGTTTACGAATTGTCCGATTCCTATAAATGCTTTTGTTTTCTCCGGATGATCATATGCATAGCGGCTTCCCAGAACCGATCCATAGGAATGTCCCATGATTATTATCTTATCCTGACCAAATCGATCGGAAAGATAATCTACCAGCTTATCCAGGTCATCCTCTGCCTGTTCGAAACTTACAGTCTCATTATTCTTATCGCTGTTCTTTACATATGTTCTACCGCAGCCTCTCTGATCCCAGCAGACTACTGTATATTCGTCTATCAGCTCATTTGTAAATGTATATGCCATCATGCTGTCAGGCGATCCGGGTCCACCGTGAAGATAGACGATAACCGGTGCATTTTTATCACGTCCTCGGATCGATATAAACTGATCCTGCCCGTTAATATCGATATACAGTTCTTCATCAATTCCCTTATCTGTATCAATATGACATCTGAAGAAATTATAATTTCTGACTGCTATAAATACAATTATCACAGAAACTATCAAGATAACCGGAGCAAGCAGAATTTTTTTGATAATACTGCCTCTTGATTTCGTACGTCCTTCAAGATCCAGGGCTTCATTTCTATGTGCAAGATGAATTCCGATATGCCCGATTCCGAGAATGATTGCTGCAGCTATTATAAAAATATTATATGCATAGATTCCCAGCATAATCACCGCAATCACCGGAAGTGTTGCACCCGCAACCGGAAATCCCGCATAACTTGAATACTGGTCAGCCATAGTCTTCTCACTTTTAAAGTATCTGATCCAGTAAAGCTCATATAGGATCATAAGAATAAATGCTATTACAAGCCATACTATCCAAACAGAATGCAGTCTTACATTACACTCCTTAAAAATTAGGATCAGCGTAGAAACCAAAGCTTCACCTATTCTTTCAAGTAAAGCAAGTATTTTATTCTCATTACCGCTGAATTCATCATATTTCTCCGGTTTGTTTTTTGCCCAATGAATATTGGGGATAAAAAGCATTAACAAAAATATCAAACCTATATACGAAAAACCAAAATGCATTTAACTTAAAACCATCCTAAAAATCATCTTTGATTAAATATATTACTTCACTTCTACAACAAATGACTGCTTATGTTTATCTCCATTACCATCATATTTAACTACAGTAAGTTTCATGTCTCCGGCATTTTCCACTCCTATACATTCCTGCGCCTGGCATGTTTGTCCAACCGCCGTTTCTTTAGGATATTTTTCAAGATTTCCCGGATAGCCATAAGCCATCATTCCTTCAGAATCAACAACTATATCATCAATTGTTATATAGAGACCTGAGTCATATTTATTTTCATATCCCAGATTAGTATACGTATAATCAATCACATACACTGCGTTAGGCTTAAGTTCACTATATTCATTACGTTCCTGAACTTCCTTAACTCCGTTGATCGTAAGTGACCACTGTCCATCTACCGTCCATGTTTCGCCGATCTTTAATGCCGGATAATCATCCCACTTCTTATCTGATACAAAAAATTCCTCTGAGCTTTTACCCGGTTCCAAAACAAAACAGGCTATATGACTTTGATTTTCATCATCATATTTTCTAATAGTAACCTTGAATGTACCTTCATTATCAACACCGATAGTGGTGTAACAAACGCATGTAGCTCCAACAGGTACCTGCTGCGGATAATAAGAGATATGTCCTGGATATGGATATCCTTCTAAACCCGCACTATCTATAATATTACTGTCAAATGATATGAACAGACCATCATTTGTTTCGTTATCATAACCGAAATTAGTATATGCATATTTTATTACATATACTGCCTTAGGATCCGTACTGCTATACTCATTACGCTCATCTGTTTTCTCTACGCTGAGTACCTTTACAGCCCACTGACCGTCGACAGTCCATGTCTCACCGAATGGAATATCTTCAACATTCTCGTCCGGCTCACTATAATGCCAAGCCTGAGTGGTTGACTCTGTAGTTTCTTCCGTTCCCATCCCTGTAGGATCAGTTGATGCTCTGTTCGAATCTTTATTCGTCTTGATCAGCACAGCAATAACGATAATAAGCAGCACTGCAGCCGCCGAAGATGCTATGATGATCCATGTAGACTTTTTAATCGGAGGTCTATTACCTCCGCCCTGACCATTCTGCTGATTGCCCGACGGTATACCATTATATCCTACCGCTGAACCTGTCTGCTGCGGGGTTCCGTTATATCCCATCGCAGGGCCTGTCTGCTGCGGGGTTCCGTTATATCCCATTTCAGGACTTGACTTCTGTGGGTTTCCGTTATATCCCATCGCAGGACTTGACTTCTGTGGGTTTCCGTTATATCCCATCGCAGCATCCGTTTGCTGCTGCGGTGCGGGCGTATATTTCTTCACATTGCTATGAATAGCGGGATCATTATAAGTCATTGCCGGATTATTCGGTTTTGGAACAAACTTTTCGCGATCAGATTCCTCAACCATTCGGCCGCAGTTCGGACATGATGTAAGAGTTTCGGAAAACTCAGCTCCACAAAGCGGACATCTCATTTCTTTTTCCTCCTGGATAAATAAATACTTTCAAACAAATATTCAAGTTTCACTAATAATTTCGGAACAGCGTATCATTTCACAATATTAAGATTAAATAGTTCCGTATCATCAATTTACTGTAAAAGACCGCGAAGAATATTTGCAGTCTGTTCTGCAACGGCTTCTATTCCCTCTTCGTTGAGGTGAAGATGATCCTCACAGATTACCTTTTCTTTTATCGGAGATACAACTGAATATAAATCGTTTACAACTGCATTTTCTTCAGCCGCAACCTTCTTAAGAATGTCATTATATATAAGAATATCTCCGTGATCTCCGTGCAAGGTCGGAGTTGTTGTCGCTATAACAATCTTCAGATCCGGTTTTTCTGTCCATTTACGAAGAATTCTGCAGATTCGGTGACATGTCTCTTCATAGAGATCAATCGGATAAAAATGTCTTCCTTCCTGATAATCATCTCCCATATCCCATAATCCACAATTCCACTGAACCAGATCAGGTGACGGAAGATCCGGAAGCCAGAATCTGAGAGAATTTAGTGTATAACCGCTCCAACGTCCATTCTCCTCCGGTCCGCTAACTGTCGCTATATCCGCAAGTTTTTTACCAACCGGCCCCTGATACTGCATTCTTATAGAATCTCCAAGTAGGATAACATTTTTCATCTCTAAACCTCCATATATTAATCCTAAATCATCATATAAACAATCTGTTCATCACTGAACAAACATTACTATTATATCATGATTAATATATCACTAGTATTATATTCGCATTAACAGACACCTGTTTGGGGGATTTTTCAAACAATCTATTCACTATCCGTCGCTGAAGCAGTATCTGCTCCTTCCTCAAACTTTTCAACAGCCTGCGCAACCTCATAGAAATAGTCCTTTGTTCTTTCTAAGTTCTCACAGAAATCCACAGCTACTATAAATTTAGAATCATTGCTGTATACAAAATCAAAAAGAAGATGACTGGAAAGAGGAGCAGTTTCATCTGAAGTATCCTCCTCAAGAGAAAGACTGTTATAAGTGCTGTCTATCAATCCGTCATATGCGTGGATATCATCCACCACCAGTTCGGATCTGTATACACGGATAAACTGATCTTTATAATATATCTTATACCATTCATGTCCGGAAATATGCTCGGAATAGACTTTTGTCACCTTGCCCGTTGCTCCCATAGACTCTGCCAGCTTTTCCGCATATTCCTTACACTCCGCGTCCGTGCTCGGTGCCTGCTTAATCTCATACGGCAGATATCTGCACAGTGAGTAATTTGCAACTACGTCATCTATTACCCAATTCTTTTTAAACCGCTGAATATCGGAAATATTCTGAATGTTCAGATGATCTATTACTTCCTGTACGGTTCCGCCCTTAACTTTGTCATCGTCTATCCCGGTAAGAAGGGTAAAATATTCCGGTGTTATCTCCTGTATATTCCCCGTCATAGAAAGATATTCTTTGTCTCCGCCGCAAATTCTGTTAATTGCGTCCACAACCTTATCAAAATCTTCCGGATATTCATCATATATATAAATCATCTTACCTGAAGATGTATTCCCCTCCAAAATTCCAAATCTGATGGAGCACAGAAACTCCTTGTCCTTTATGTAGTTATTCTCATTCTCTTTATAAAACTTAAGAAGTATGTCTCTGTCTTCTTCACTTACAGAAACCGATTCCGGGAATTGGATTATCTCATTTTCCTGATAATAGTAATTCGGCCAGCAGATATCCCATATACCATTCGGATTCCTTTCACCGGAAAGTATATCGAGACTTTCCAGCTGAATATCGCCGATCTCCTCCGTATCAGATTCTGTACTCTGTGCAGTTGCAGTAACTGTTTCTTTCTTTGTACCGCAGCCTGCTACAGAGAGCATCAATATCATTAAAATACATATCCTTATCTTATTCATATCAAACACCCCCGATCTCAATACAATTGAACTACTCGGCTATTCGTAAAAAATACATTTATTCAAAATACCCATCCATCAAATCCATGATAGGACTGAGATTCTCATCAGGCTCATCTACACTGTATAGCACATCTTCATAATGCATTTCTTTTCCGTCGTTTCTGGTCCAGTAGGAATAAAGTGTAACTTTAATATGTCTGTCGCTGTCTTCGTCTCCGGAAGTAATACTTATCTTTCCGGTATCATAATGTATCCCAGACGCAAATCTGTATATCTTCGCATAGTCCTCATCAGATATTTCTCTTCTATCCTCAGAACCGTTTCTATAATCTTTTTTCATTATACTTCCGTCATAATATAATATATAGCTTTGTGACAATGTCCCCTTATTTGTAATTTCGATTACAAACATCTGTTTATCGCTTTCTTTCATCCTGTCATACTGACTCTTATCTCCGAGTATAGCAGTCTCATATCGCTCAGATCCAAAGGGATAATAATGTCCCAGTTCATCACCGACTCCCCTTAAGTCTTCGTCTGTTACAGTCTCATCCATAGTCATGTATTCCACACATACTTCAAAATCCGCCTGTCTCAGAATCTGATTGATATCATATACATATTGATAATCATCCGTATTCAGTCCGACGCAGATTCCGGAGAACCCTGATCCGGTAATAGACATAGAACCAACCAGCCTTGCCTTCAGATATCCTTCAAAAGTCGCACAATCCTCAGTATACACCAGTCGTCTTGTATTATCAGGACTGACATGTACCGGCGTACACTCTATCCCAGGGAAATTAGTTTTAAAATCCACCACTCTTTCAAAATAATCTATCGTATCCTGAAGGTAGTATTTGCCCGAATAATTATCCATTACAACTGTTCCGTCTTTTCGGGCATATCCCCAACCATTATTTCCTTCAGAGTCTTCTATAGTAAATGCATATAGCGGTCCTTCAGGCTGTTCACCACCATACCATATATAACTATCCAGATGATCCTCAGGTATAGGTTTTCTGTCGCAGCTGAAATTAACGAATTTCGCGTTCTTATATATCCTTTTCATATTCCGAAGCACATTAAATCTCATCCACAGATACGGACAAAACGGTGCTATGACTGCAATTATTATAACGATTGTAATAATCAGCTTTATTTTCTTTTTTCCGGAGGATTTATCCATTATTACCCCTCTCCCTTATATTATCATGATAATATGTTAATATCAAAATGATAATATGTCAAGTGAAATTTATAATTCAAGATAAAACAAACCATAAGCGGCCTGCTTACAAGTAAGCACACTGCTTATGGCTATCTATAACTGTGCATAATAACATAGTTTTCATATACCGAGTGCCTTCCATTTATCGGCAACACCCTGATATAGCTTTCCCTTTCTCTTTACAAACGGTCTGATTCCCAGATTTAATACTATGAAATGTATCATGCTCTGAATCGGATAAATCCTCTTTCCTTGAATGGCCTTTGTCAATCTGCCGGCCAACCTGCGACATCTTCTGTATATCTTTTCCTTCATGCAATCTCCACCGTTAAACGGTGAATTAAAAACTATACTTCCGCTGAGTCTCCCACCCGAATAAATAACCAGATTCTTCAGAACCTTAGCCGCATCTCTGTTCCCGTAGTTTTCCCCGGTTGCAACTATAACACAGTACTTTCCGTGCAGCAGCTGCTCTATAACAAAATGCCCTCTGTCGATAAAGTCTTTCATAAGCCCCGATACATTGCTTGCATATGTCGGAGAACCGAAGATCACTCCGTCTGCTCCCGATATCTCTTCCGATAATTTTTCAGCATCATCCCGGATACAGCAATGCCCTGTCTTATAGCAGGAACAACATCCAAGGCAATGTGACATCTCTATTTCACTCAGATTATAGAATCCGACTTCCATACCGTTATCCATCAGTTCCTTTTCAAGCATATGCAGTGTTGTTGCCGTAATACCGCTCACTCGCGGACTTCCGTTTATAATGATAATCCTCATATCAGACCTCTTCCCGGTTAATTTCTAATGCTTTGTTCACTCTATGCATAAATATATGTGCTATCTTCAGATTGACTATCATAAAGATTATTCCCGCCGCCATAGTTACACACTTGTGTACTTTCCGAGAGTATGATACATTAAGAATCAGTGGGAGTAAATACTCTCGGAGAAAGATACACAATCCCATAAATTTGTGTAATTTACAGCGGTTCAACCAACTTTCATCTTAATCAATACTACTCTCTTCACGAGTTAAGTACCTATCATGCAATATAAGGAGAATACCATGAAAAGATCCACTAATCCTTCTGCCATAAGATCAAAAAAAGAGATCACCGATGCATTAATTAAATTAATGCAGGATCACTCTTATTCTGAGATATCCGTTAAGCAGATAGTCCTCGAAACAACGCTTGAACGGAAAACATTTTATAATAACTTTTCATCGAAAGATGATGTTTTGGATTCTATTATCACCGATGCCATACGGAACTATGTCGAAGCACTCACCACGTCCTCCGACGGACCGCTTTCGGTAATCTTTGAATTCTGCGACAGAAACCGCGAGCTGCTCGGCCTACTCCATAAAAACAATCTCCTTCATCTCCTGCTTCTGAAGCTGAATTCGGTAATACCTGAATTCAACCAAAGCATGGATACGAGCCATAATCCTTTTGCCCAGATGATCGGCAGCCTCGAGCCTGACTACCTGATTGCCTTTAATATAGGCGCCATTTGGAATGTTATCTTCAAATGGGTTGACCGTGGAATGACCGATTCTCCCTATAAGATCAAAAAGACACTTGAAGAATATCTGAAACGCATCACTCCACAGTAAAGAAGTGATTGCAATCCAACATGACGGTGTATTTGCCATGAAGCAATATCCCCGAATTTACGCATGTTCCAATACATCAGCTCTTTCATCATGACTCGTTAGTATTCTAACTGTCTCATTAAGTCCTTCTTCTTAAGTCCATTAAGCTTTCCTGAACGCGGCCAGCTTAAATTTGCGACTGACATATACATGAATCTCGGGAACATAGCCGCATTTGCATATACATTTTCTATGGTCGAAGATGAGCTGACTGCCTCTCCGAGTTTCTTCAAAGCAAGGGCAGCATTTTTTGCAGGATTCTTCTCTGCAGACGGAGAATTGATCATCATTCCGATCATTTCACCACCTCCAATAGCTACAGCACCACCATACTTATAACCGCATTTTTTGCACCATCTTTTTATCATAGCTACAAGATGCTTCTGCTGAACACTCTCATAGAATCCCATGTTCGTTACAGCATATATGATCTTGTTTTCAGTGCCCGGATCCTGCTCCATCTGCTTCATAATGCGAAGCAGCTGTGACGGGATACCATCTACATAAAGCGGTGTTCCGAGAACAATCTTCTCTGCATTCTTCAGCTTAGATACCAGTTCATCCTGACGACTTATGTATGTACTCAGATTTACAGATTCCTTATCTCCGGTTATTTTTTCTGAAAGTGCATCCAGCATTTTTTTGGAATTCGAAGCATCTGCTCTGAGACTGCAATTCAGAAGTATCGTCCCCTTAGTTTCTACAGTCTCTGTTGTATTACCCTTAGTCGGCTGCTCCTCACATTCCTCAAATCGTATATCCTTAATTATACCATGAAGATTTGTACATACAGCTTTAACATAACTTCTTGCAAGTTTTTTATCATTTTCAGTAAGGCCGCTTCCTCTGAAAATAAAAGTTATCGGCTTCTCTTCCGGATATCTGCTTTTATGATGCATTTCACCGTTTTTAATCTCAAAAAACGGAAGCACCCAGCCAATGCTTCTGTCGATTACATTTTTTACAAACGGGGAAAATCCGCCGTAAGTATATTTACTGATAATAACCAGCTCATCTGCCTTATGAATACGTGCGCCCATTCGCTCAAATCCATCGCGCAGCACACATTCTCCCGGAGTCTTTGTCCAACATCCGAAGCATCCTACACATGGCTTGATCTTTCCGTCATCTGATATGACGTCCCAGCCCTCATAATCCTGAGCAACCTTATTCCACTGTGATTCATTAAGATCATGTATTAATAGATTCATAGTCAAAGACCTCCTTCAATCATGAGTCTATTATACATTGAGACTTTAAAAAGCCGTAGTGTATAAAGTAATTAGTTCAATATGACATTTGTCATTTTTTCACTATGATTCCTTTAATATAATAATCAGATTCACTAATTCGATTTTCTATTTTTTTACATCTTTTGTACATGTATTTTTTCAACATATTTGGGACGTATACTTTGCAACATGATTTGAGCGAGCCCGTGCTACCATAAAAAATTTATAATGATATTAAAAAGATCAGGTAAAATGTTATCTCCATTTACCTGATCTTAATCATATTAGTATGTTAGTTTTCCGTTGTTTTCTTAATCAGCGTTTTATCATTTACTTTTCTTGATATTTTGTCATCCGATTCTTCAATCTCTTTTCTTAATCTGTCGATCAGATCCGCATATCTGTTATTATGTGTTTTTATTGAAAGGTCCGACTCTGTATATTCTATGAAGCCTTTGCTGTCTACCCATTTATAATCAACCGTTTCTCCCTCCTGAAGAACTACCGATTCCTTATCCGTATCAACCACCGCTAGAAATGAATAAAACATGCTGTGACTCGGCTCTCTGAATGTATGACTTACGAGTTCAAAGCTGATCGCTGTAAGTCCTGTCTCCTCCAGGAGCTCTCTCTTTGCGGCCTCGAGCGGTTCCTCACCGAAAGTCGCTGCTCCACCTGCACTTGCTTCCCAGAAGCCCGGATAAACGTCCTTATGATCATCTCTTTTAGTAAGAAGAAATGTACCATCTACATGCTGCACAAGTATGTCTACAACCATATGGTATCTTCCATCCGGAATCTCACGGAAGTTACCATATTTCCTTTCCCAGGTTTCGCCGGTACGCTTTCCCTCACGATCATATAAATCCCATATTTCCATTTTTCTGTCCTCCACTTCGCCGGTTTACGTATAAGGATTATTATTCTGATTATACCCCCGTAAAGTATAGTTCATACTTCCGCCCTCTTCAACCGGTTTTAACACATTACGCTGATCAAGTCCGAGAACTGTATTATTTTTGTATATGATATCCCCCATCGGCATATATATTGGTTCCGTTGATGTAATCCGCCATATCGGACAGCAGGAACAACACAACCTTCGATACATCTTCAGGCATTCCGAGTCTTCCCTCCGGGATCAGCGCCTCTGACTGCTTTCTCACTTCTTCGTTGTCAAAAGAAGCCTTAGTCATTCCCGTATAAGTAAAGCCAGGGGCTACAGCATTAACATGTATGTTATGCGGTGCGAGATCAAGCGCCATCGCTGAAGTAAGAGCTACAACTCCGCCCTTCGATGCTGCATAATCTGTCATGTTATTTCTGAAAATCGAAGACCTGATACAGCTTATATTTACAATCCTGCCCTGCTTTCTTGGGATCATCACGCGGGCTGCATACTTCGACACAATGTATATTCCTGTAAGATTGACCGAGAGAACACTTTCCCAATCCGAGGTATCAACTTCATAAAACGGCTTGACATTTCCCCATCTTCCGGCAGCATTTACCAGTCCGTCTATCTTACCATACTTTTCAGCTGATTCATTTATTATCCTCTCGATCTCATTCTCATCAGTAATCTCTGCCTGAAAATGCTCATACAGCGGAGCTTCTATCACCGCTTCCTGCTTATCAATTCCGATAACCACAGCTCCCGATTCGAGAAGCTTCTCAGCACAGCTCTTACCTATTCCCGATGCAGAGCCTGTTACTAAATAAACCTTTTCTTTAAAATTCAGATCACCCATTTTTTCTCATCCTTAATTCAGTTATTTCGAAGTCAGTTCTTCCCCGTGACAGAATCAGCAGCATCTTTCCGACTGACCGTTTTCGGTTGCTCCTTTACATAGAGCACGGATAAATGTACAGAACTCTGTCATAGTTTCTTTATTGACCGAATAATAATGCCATTTTCCTTCTTTCCTGTCATTAACAAGGCCTGACTCAACAAGTATCTTCATATGATGTGACAACGTCGGCTGAGTAATGCTGAACTTTTCAAGAAGTTTACATCCGCATTTCTCTCCGTCCGAGATCATCTTAACTATCTCAAGTCTGTTTGAATCACTGAGTGCTTTACAACAAAGTGCTACATCCATTTCTTTCATATCGTTCACCTCACATTGACATTTATCTATGTGACAAATATACAACATACATAGATGAATGTCAATGTATGTTTTTACATCTTTTGTACATGTATTTTTTCAACATATTTGGGACTATACTTTGCAACATGATTTGAGCGAGCCCGTGCTGCCATAAATTATTTATAATGATGTAAAAAAGATCAGGTAAAATGTTATCTCCATTTACCTGATCTTAATCATATTAGTATGTTAGTTTTCCGTTGTTTTCTTAATCAGCGTTGTTTCTTTCTTCAATAATCTTTACATTTTCAAGCAGCCACTTCGCTACTCCGTCATTCTCGTTGCTTTCGATTATTCCCGTTGCCGCGGCCTTCAGCTCATCAACTGCATTTTCAACAGCATAGCATTCATCCGATATTTCAAACATCGGAAGATCGTTTATCGCATCCCCGAAGGATATTACTCTTGTACAATCCCACATTTCCTTCAGTCTTCTGATTGCATTTGACTTTGATGCAGCAGCCGGCATTATCTCGCACCAATATTCGGGACGATATAACTCCTGCTGAATCGTGCATCTATATGCCGGATCATTTGAAAAAATCTCATATACCGGCATAAGCTCTTCCTTCTCTCCGATACAGGTAAAGTAAAACATTTCTCCCTCGTAGAGTGATTCCCTATTATGCACTGAGCGAAATCTCTTATCTCCCTGTCTCTGACTCAGATAACGTTTCACACCGTCATTTACATTTTCAGGTATCCAGGATACCCTTTCAATACCGTCTACAAATGAATATACCATCGGGCTGATTCCATACCGGTCAAGCGTTTCAACAACCTTCTTCCTTTCTTCACCGGTGAAATCTTCCTTTGAAAGGATCTCTCCTGTAGAAGGCTGGATTATAAAAGCACCATTATAAGCAATTACAGGAATTCTGGTCGAAAGTCCTGCCGCAACCTTCGAAGCCGAAACGAGAGATCTTGCCGTAGCATAGGTGAAAAGCATCCCCTTCTCCACAAGATCATTTATCGTTTTAATACTGAACGGACTGATACTGTCCTCTCTGTTCAGCAGCGTCCCGTCAAGATCTGTCACATATAATGTCTTATCCATGCTGTATTCCTTTCATCGTCATATATCTCATAAGCGCCAAAACAAAATGCGCTCCTGATTGCATGAACGCTATTCTGATAAATCCATCGAACCAAAATCTGTCGCAAAGCCTAGAAATCTATCACCAGGCCGACGCGCAACTGTTCGAGTTTATCTCCCAGTTCTTCCTTCATGATCCCGTAAGCTCTATCCTTTGTGCAGTGCCCTGTACATACAAAGTCTATGCCCGTATCAAGGATATTCTTCGAAACTCTTCTGATCTCTGCTTCGCTCTTATTGAAAAGATGGAATCCACCGATCAATCCATAAATATGCTTATCAGGAAAAGTTCTCTTAACTTCTTTTATGATATTCACCGCTCCGCCGTGTGAGCAGCTGTTGATGATAACAAGTCCTTTATCCGTCTCAAACACGAGGCTCTGTTCATGTGAAAAGTTATCCGGTTTCCATCCCTCTTTCGTTTTCTGATACATCATCTCACGTTTTCCGATTGTCTCAAGACCTTTTATCTTATGAGGTATAAGATATGCACCTTCGCAGAGCTTATAATCGCCGGATACATATTCGAGCCTGTCCGCATAATTCTTTGTCATCTTCTTCGGAATTCCGATATATTTCTTGAAAATGAATTTCTTAGCATAGCAGTTCTCGGCTGTAGTTTTTCTCAGATAAAACTTTGCTTTTTTGTTTTCTTTGAAAAATCTTGGGATTCCGTTTGCATGGTCGTAATGCGCATGGCTCAAAACCCCGTAATCCACATCAGCTATATTTTTTCCGAGTGCTTTCATATTCTCTACAAAAAGATCTGATGCACCTGCATCAACAAGAATATTCTTTCCGTCATGCTCCACCAGAATGGAAAGTCCCCACTCACCGCTTATGCCGTTATATGGCGTATTATCTACTATTACCGTCATCTTGTTATTCATTATCGTCTCTGCCCTTCTGTCGTATTATTTTCACCGTATTCGAACATCTGTTATTCGACATTCTTTCTCGGGATCCATGGAATGCACCTGTTCACACGTGATTTATATTCATCGTATTCTTTTCCGTACAGATTTGCAAGCCACTTTTCTTCGGTATTGATAAGTACTACTGTCATAATCCCCCAGTTGATAAGCTGAATAACAAGAAGCCATGCGTTATGACTCATAAAGCTTATTCCGGACATAATCCCCCACATACCGCTGTACATAGGATTTCTGACCCATGCATATATCCCTCCGGTCTGAAGTCTGTTATCTGTGATGCTTGCATCCATATCGGATTTCAAGGAACCTATATACCATACAGCAACTCCCAATATTATCAGGATCCCACCTATCACTCTGAATAATATAGTCCAAAAACCATCAAGAATTCCTGATTTAAGTACATTTTTCGAAAGCAGCATACCGATTGCTGTGAGAAGTCCCATACCCGCTATCAGATATGGTCCGACTCCAAACATCGGAAGTTTCTGACCTTCTTTAATGTAATTCTTCATCTTTTAAACCTTTCTGTTCTTTTATCCTTTTATTCTTCTATTTTCCTATTTCCCTCTTATCCTTCTTACATTTCTGTTCATCATATGTCTTCCGTAATATCTGAAAGCCAGTTTCTTTATCAGTCCCATTTCCTGATGATGTTCCATGAGCAGTTCATCCGGAGAATCGTATATACCGAAATCCTGATTGATACCGGTACTCTGAATATATGTATTGTTACGATTGAAATCTATAACCGGATTTCTGAAATCCTCCACTCCGACTCCGTATTTGCAAAATGCTCCAGTACAATTACTGTTCTTCTCCTGAAGCTTTCCGAGATAATCCTTATCTATTATAAATGCTTCCAGCTCATACCATGTGCCTTCCAGGTAAACTTCAACCCAGCTGTGGAAAATATTCTTCGGTGCCTGCTTATAGACGAAGCCTGTCATAGCACCTTCCTGAAGTTCTTTTCTGATAGTAAATCCGTGAACTCTGCACGGAATATCAACCGCTCTGAGAAGTGCCATGAAGAGAGTACCCTTAGTGTTACACTGTCCGTATCCATCCTTAAGCACCTTCGATGCCGGAATACTGTCATCGACATTATATCCGAAGCGGATCTCATCTCTGATAAAATTATAAATTGCTCTTATTCTTTCGAATTCGGGAAGATTCTTCCATCCTCGCTCTCTTATCAGATTTTGGATCATATAATTATCATAATCCAGCATATGAGTTTTGCCCAGATACCGATTCTCAGCGCTATCGTCAATTCCTGCCGGTTTCTTTCGTAACTCTTCTTTCTCTGCCGCCTTCTCTCTCGTCTCGCCTTTCTCTGCCGATTTCTTCAATGTCATAATAAATGTATACTTGCATCTGACATTCGTCTCTGCCTCAAATCCGTATCTTGAGAAAAATGCTTCTTTATCGCTGTAATAGTATTCCTTGAAATACTTAGGTGTCACTATGTTCTCCGTAATATACATCGGTGCAAACTTCAGCTTATCGGAGAGTACCGTCTGTCTCTCCCAATCAAGTATTATAAGTCTTCCGTCCTTCTTAAGAACTCTGTAAGCTTCCGAAAGAATCGCCTTCCAAAGGTTCGCGTCACATTCATGCAGAACAAGTCCGATGATTATATAATCAAACATTTCATCTTTTAATCCCGTATCAGTCGCATCCCTGCAGATAAGCTTAACATTACTGAGTCCCAACTCCTGCACCTTCTGTCTTGCTTTTTTCAGCATAGACTTCGATCTGTCCAGTCCCACAACCGTAACAGCCGGTTTATTCATAGCAACTCCGATCCCATTCGCCCCCGTACCGCAGCACATGTCAAGAACCACTGCCTTTTCATCAGGTATCAGTTCTCTTAATACCTCTCTCGGATTCCTGCCATTCTTTCTTCCGTTATCTTTGAAAAATGTCTTATCCAGAATATCATATCCCGGTGACACCAACTTATACATCCCTTTACTCGACATAATTAATCTCCTGATATCATATTTTATGTTTATATGTACATTTGTTCATATGTTAACATGTGTTTATTTATATGTCAATAAAAAAAGTACCTATCCGATGGATATGTACTTTCTTTACCTGTCAAATATAGTCGTATTAAGTGAAATCATCATAATCTGTAAAAAGTATCTATGATCTTCTCTACCCCACCGGCATCCAGGAGCTTCTGTCCCAGGCTCCTTGCATTTCTCTCGAAGGATCTGTCTCTGACTGTTTTCTCCGTCAACGCCATGATATTGGTTGCGTCAAAATCGGTATACGGAAGAACTGTTCCCGCGCCGTTATCCTCAACGCTTTTCGCATTGTATTTTCTTTCAAATACCTTACCGGGAACTATAAGCTCCGGAACTCCGTAAAGCAGCCCGTCCGCTATACTGTTCTGTCCACCGTGATTGATGAATAGCACAGACTCCGGAAGCAGCTTAGAAAAATCCCATCTCGGTGCAACATGAATATTTCCGTCACTCTCCTCCCGAAGCTTCTTAGAAGCAATATAGATATCATATTCACTGTCCCGAAAAGCTTCCTTCATAACCTTTAATGTTTTGGATGCCGATATCGTTCCGTTTCCCATATATACAAGAATCCTGTTTCTGCTCCGGTGTTCTTTCCCGGTATCGGTTTTTTTATCTGTCTCAGCCTGTTCCGAAGTTCTGAATTCTTCCGCTGCCTTAAAGGTGCCGCAGTAGCATATTCCTTCCGAAATGCCCTTCAGCTTTTCTATAGGTTCAAGTTCATATATGCTCGGGCAGAATCTTCTGTCAGCCCAATCAAAGAGCTGAAGTGCCGATTCAACTTCGGGAAGTGACAACTCG
Source organism: uncultured Lachnospiraceae bacterium (assembly GCA_946405625.1). Taxonomy (GTDB): domain Bacteria; phylum Bacillota; class Clostridia; order Lachnospirales; family Lachnospiraceae; genus Eubacterium_Q. The sequence continues at coordinate 130,592 of CAMJHQ010000006.1, forward strand.
TTAAGCAGTTTGTTAAGTCCCGCTGCAAGCTTAGAATTGTGCGCATATTCGTGCTGTGTCGGATAACTCACAGTAGTATAAAGTGGTATCTTCTCTGCCTTCGCGGCAATTATCGCCGATATATTAAACTCCGAATATATTATATCCGGTTTAAAATCTTGAACTGCACGCCTTACCGACTCCACGCTTTTCTTTAAATATCTGTAATTGAGATTGCCCGTAAAAGTGAGTACCTGATCAAAGGAATTAACCGTCTTCCTCGCCGTAATACCGAGTTTCTCAGCTATCGGAAAGCTCCTCGTTGCGATGAATCTCGGAAGTCCCAGCGGCATAGGTACATCAAGATAGAAATTCCTTATCCCATCAATCTTTCGGAAATTAATATCCTCCGCCATACATGTTGCGACTTCTATCCCCGCTTTTTTATATCCTTCCGCAAGGCTTTTACATCTTGAAGAAGGTCCTCCGGTCTCTGCCATTGCAGCCATCGGAATAACCAATACCTTCACTGTAACCTCCTATTTATTTACTCTGTTTTGTCTTCTCACACTTATTCTGTCTTCTGTATTCCATAGGGGTCATTCCGTAAATCCTCTTAAAGATTCCGCCGAATTTTCCCTGATTTTCATAACCTGATGCAGCCGCTATTTCGGAAATACTTTTATCGGTATTACGCAGAGTTTCAGCCGCATGACGCATCCTGTATTTCTGAATATATTTATGAATCGTATCACCGTACATTATGCTGAAATACTTATTCAACGAAACTACACTGATCCCATACTTTTCCGAAAAGCCTTCAACCGTCATAGCTTTATCGGGGTTATTATCTATTTCACTTCTTATCTCACTAACAATATTTCTCTGACCTTTCGTCAGATAAAACATCCTCTCATCCGTTATGAGATTTCCTGCTGTGATAAGATTATTGATTCTGAGGACCATCAGAAAAAGCGTTGTATTATCTACATTGTCAGACTCCATAAGCTCCGCCAGTTCCTCCTCGGCAGCCTTAAGCTTATCCGATACATTTCCTATACGGAAGTCAGCATCCGCTTCATAATTCGCCTGCATTCCGGCTATATCTATTCCGAGTCCCGACAGATAATCTCTGCTATCTTCATCTATTTCATCCAGTCTGAATGCTATCTCAATACTGTTATAGTCTTCACCGAAAAAGTTAAAATCCTTTTTCTTATATTTGCGGCTTTCGAGACACATAACTCCCGGTCTCGAAAATGCGAATCTTCCGTCATGTGTGTGCAGCTCGCATCTGCCCCGTCTGCAGTAATGAATGACTGAAACCTTCATATCTTCATCCGTTCCCGTCATCCCGTTCAGCTTTTCAATGCCTTTAATATTGCCGCACATTATGCTGATCCCCGGGTATGGCTCCGCAAAATTATAAGTCCACTCCTCATCCGAAGATCCACCCTTATTCTTGAGTTTTATTTCTGCGACCGTATTGGACCTGATCTGAAAATCAAAATTCGACTCAAAGTAACTGAGATAATTTTTCAGAAAATCCGGAGAGAGACTTATCACATAATTATACAGCCTCGGAATTCCCTTTATCATATCCAGGATCTTTTGTATTCTGTTGTGAAACCTCACACGACTGTTATGAAGTGACCTTTGTCAAGACGTAAATTTTGTGCTCAACAAACT
>CAMJHQ010000007.1 GCA_946405625.1 uncultured Lachnospiraceae bacterium
TATCGTTATCATATTTTCATCGTCCTTCTAAACTAAAATGTCCCAGAAAGCAGACAATGTGGGACGATATAGTTTTGCTTTTTTTCGAAAGAAAAACGCTCGTTCATCTTAATGATATAATTATAAATCACATGTCCCAGAAAGTCTACTTCTTGAAACGTTTTTCTCCCTCCAATTCTTTGCATCTTCTATAAAATGTTGACTTACTCAATCCAAGTTTAGCAGCTCCGTTTCTTACTGATATATTTCCTGATTTCCATAAATCATACACTTCTTCAAAATCATTCGGAATATCTATCTTTTCTGCTCCAAAACGAACTCCCTTTTCCCTTGCTAACGCTATCCCCTCAGCCTGTCTCTGCTTAATAAAGGCTCTCTCAGTCTCTGCAACATATGCCAGAATCTGAAGCACCAAATCAGCTATAAATACACCGGTCAAATTATCGTGCTGGTTATTCGTATTTAATAACGGCATATCAAGCACCTGTATATCTGCCTCTATTTCTTTTGTGATTTTTCTCCACTCTTCAAGTATCTCAACATAGTTTCTTCCAAGTCGATCTATACTCTTTATCACAATCAGATCACCGGATTTCAATCGTTTAAGTAATTTGAGATACTGTGTCCTGTTAAAATCCTTTCCAGATATCTTATCAATAAAGATATTCTTTTCACTGATCCCAATTTCCAACATAGCAGCTATCTGTCTATCAGGATTCTGATCTTTAGTAGATACACGAACATAAGCATATTGTTTCATAGTTTATTGCCTCCCTTCCCATATTTCTAACCATATAGAAAGTAGACAATGTGTATATAAAAATTTTTTGTATTTTATGTACTTAAAATAAGTCCATTTCGAACATTATATCATATGATGTACTTAAAATGTACTTATTCAGACTTTTGCATATATCATATAGATTTGAGGTACATTTCCATGGAAAAAGATAAGCATCTTGGACTTAGAATAGATTCAGAAACACATGACAAACTAAAAAAACTATCAGAATATGACGGTCGTTCAATAAACGGAGAAGTATTATACCTCATTCGTCAGGCAATTAAGGATTATGAAAAAAAGAATGGCAAACTATAGTTTTTCTTTGCAATAAAACAAGAGCATCTAAGTTAAATCTTAAATGCCCTTCTTTTATCAATTATTTCCTTTGTATAAAACTCTCATCACGGCTGAGAGTTTTTTTAATTATCTTAATCTTAATAATGGTTGTTGCAACAGATCATCTACCATTGGATAATAAAGCTTTTTATTATCTGCTTTTGTTATTGTTGTAACCAGTCTTCCCGCATCCTTAGATGAGGCTCCACAATGATATATCTTCTCTGAATTGCACTTATAGTCTAACACTATATACCTATCGTGATAGCGTCCGCCTGTTCTTTGTATTTTTATATTTATTCCGGGATACTGATTACGGAACATATTAAAGTCTGCAAGAGATAGATTTCTTCCAATATTATCACTAAATACAATAACTTCAACACTTCCACTTATATCATTAAGAAGCACCAGTGTCCTTATATCGATATAATTATCTACAATATATATTTTCTTTTTCGCTTTACCATATATCTCTTTATAGGCAGCCTTCGCTTCTAAATACTGTCCGGAAAAGATCAGATAGTCTGTATCTTTATCTGGAAGTGAAAAACTTTCGATAACTTTTGTCAGATCATCCTTTGTTATCATTTTTTCTTTTATTTCACTAATATCTTTCACATTCTGAGCCGTCTGTAAAGATAATTGAAGCAGTTCTGGAGATGATGATAGCACCGGAACTGTCTGAATATAGTCTTTCATCTTTTTGAACGCCTTGACCAATTCTCTACTCTGATGAGTCGCTAATTCACCCTTTAGAACTGTCATCAGCATATATATTCCTTGTTCCGTAAACGCATATGGCTTATATTTTATATTATGCCCTCTTCCTGTATTTTCGTTCAAGGTGAAATTTTTGCACCTTGAAAGCTCCTCTAAATCATCATCATCTAGTTGAAACATAAAATCATCGCCATAGAACTTTTCAATGTTATTCCTTACCTGTCTATTAAAGTTCTTAGTTTCATAACCATATATAGCTGCCAGATCTCTATCCAGCATAACTTTTCTGTCACGTATGACATATATTTTATCCCTTATTGCCTCTACCGTAATTGATACCGGAACAAGCTCTGATGAAATATTATTATCTGCCATAATACCCCCTTAAATTCAGCATGTACTTTTCTACTATTTCTTATCCAACTCGGATAACTGTTTTTGCAGCTTATTGATCTGATCTTCTATATCTTTTCTTTCCAGTTCTCTTAAATGTTCTTCCGTTCTTTCAATGATAGCTCTAGGAAATGTTCTTTTCCATACAATATATTCTTTATTAATCTCTTCTTTTTCTTCATCTGATGTAGCTGCTGCAAGTTTAGAATCTATGTACTTGCATTCACGCATCCATTCGTCGAGATAATCTGCAAGTCCACCTTTCATATTTTCACAATATAATACTATACGCTTGTCTTGTTCTTTAATTCTAATACCATAACGTTCTTCCATTTCAAAAAGTGCATACATAGCCCCTAAGTAATTTGACACTACTGGATCTGTAAGAGCAATCGTTTCAACATCCAACGCTCTTGCTATTTTTTTTAGCAAATCAGATTTAGGTTTTCTGGCTCCATTTTCATACTTTTGAATTCTATCAGCACTTAATCCTACCAATTCGCCGAGCTCAGCCCTCGACAATCCCTTTTCCATTCTTGTTTTTTTTATTCTTCTCCCCACTCTATCAGCTGCTGTATCATCGTTAAAATCCATAGGGTCTTTTCCATTTAAGTTTCTTATTAAAATCATGCCAAAGCTCCTCTCAAATTATCCAACAACATAATCTGCACTATATCGTACTTTATAATATCACAATAACAAATTTAATCAAAGAACATTTTTTATCATATAAGCACAATTCAAGTCGTGTAGTACCATTTTGTGCCTTTTAGGTGTATTTTGAACACATTTCTGTACTTGATTTATTCTCTTAGGCATGATATATTGATTTCAGAACTGATTTGTGCTCAATTAAACACTTTATCAGCAACGATTATCGAAAGGAGGACTATTAACATGGAAATGAATTTTTTAACTGAATATCGTGATGTATTATCACCAAATGACTTGATGGAAATATTACAGACCGGACGCAATACCGTATATAATTATCTCTCAACTGGTAAAATTCGTTCGATCAAAGTAGGCAACAAATATCGCGTTCCAAAAATATACCTGCTTCAGTTTATGTATCCTGATATGAAATTCAGTTCAGACGAGGAATAATCATGGCCAGACGTAAAAAGGATGGTAGACGATGTAAAGGTATCCAGGCTAAACGCGGTTACCTTTATATCGTTATATCATTAACTACCCTAAAAGATGGAATGCGAAAAAATGAAAAGAAATGGATAGCTACTGGATTAAGTGATACACCAGAAAATGTTAAAAAGGCTGCTGAAGCTAGAATCAACATACTAAATGCTGAATCCTATAAACTGGATCAAGACATGTCTTTATCCGAATATATAGATTACTATCTATCAATAAAAAAGAACAATGTTGCTGATACCACTTATGCTTCATATTATTATCAAGCCAAACGTATCAAGGAGTATTTTGGCAATACCAAGCTCAAAAGTATAAATATAAAACTTGCAAAAAAGTTTCTTGATGATTTGTTTGTTGTATATCATCTTCAAATGCATACAGCAAAAGATACAAAAGTCTTCTTTTCCGGAGCATTAGAACAGGCACGTAATGATGGACTAATATCTTACAATCCAATCAAGGAACTTAAACTTAATAAAAACTATGCAGCAGAATATGCAGCTCTAAAGAATACAGATGATACATTTTTTTCGTATGATGAAGCAAATTTATTCTTGCAACGAACTCAGGATAATGAGCTCTACGTCGTTTTTTACTTAACAATTTTCTTTGGGTTGCGTAGAGAAGAAGTTCTTGGTCTTAAATGGTCTGCGATTGACTTTGAAACAAAAACAATGCGAATCAATCATACAGTCACAAAAGGAACCAAGGTTAACCGATTAAACAAAACAAAAACAGAATATAGCAATAGATCATATCCGTTATCAGATGAACAGATCAATTTATTCAAAGATTTATTGAATAAAGAACAACAATATAGAAAATTGTTTGGTGACTGTTATCAGGATAATGATTATATATTCAAACATGAAGATGGCAGTCTATATTACCCTGACTACCCTTCTAAAACATTCAGAGCTCTTCTGAAAACAATCCCTGAACTTCCTCAAGGCGTTGTCTTTCATAATCTCCGAAGCTCCTGTGTATCAATTCTGGTACATGAAGGGCATGATGTAAAAAGTATTCAGAAGTGGGTTGGCCATGCCGATATAGATACTACTCTCAGAATATACGCTAAAGTAAAAGACAAAGAAGTAAAAGAAGAAATATCTCGCAGCATGAGCGAGAAAATACATTTAAAAAATAATAAATAATCTATGGGATTTTGTTATTAACCATTTTGTTCAGAATGAAAATAAACTTCAAAAAAAGTTAGAATAAAAGTTAGAACAGAAAAGAAAAAAGGGTTCCGAAACTCTCGGAACCCCCATAAAATCGAGTCGGCGTGACAGGATTTGAACCTGCGACTTCTACGTCCCGAACGTAGCGCTCTACCAAGCTGAGCCACACGCCGCTATATTTAAGTCGTCGCAGATACTCAGTATCTGCGACACAGCTTAAACATAATAATATTTTTTTCTGATAATTTCAAGCCCTATCTTTATTTTTTTCAGGCCTTGTCTGCTCCGTCTTCCTTCTTACCTGAAAGAAGCTTCTCAGCTCTGTTCTTTATCTTCTCATCAAGATCTGTCTTATCAAGGATCGATCCGACATTCTTCTTGATGTCATCCTTGTTTGCCATGATCTTCTCATCGATATCTGTCTTAGCAAGAGCCTCATCAATCTTTCCCTTTGCTTCCTCTACCTTTGAACCAATGTCCTTAAATCCCATTTTACTCAACCTCCTTATATATTCGGAACGGAAATGTATCCGATTCCTTAATTATTTACCAAAGACTATTTTAACATATATTTTTCCAAATAGCTATCAACGGTATTATAATACTCATTATTCTTATCCTTATCATGGATCATAAGATGCCCCGAATTAGGATATTCGATAAGGGTTGCATCTATTCCGGCATTCTTAAGTGCACCGGTATATTCCGAACCCATAATCGATGGAACCATCTTATCCTTTAAGCCATATGCTGCGATAACCGGAACATGCTCACTGCCTATATAATTATCCGGAGATATTTCCCGAAAAGCACTTAAGTACTTCTCGCTTCCGATATCATCAACAGTAAAGCTGTTTGCGGTCATCATATTAACGAGATCTACCGCATCTTCACCCTGATAGCCCCACTTCTCCGGATCAAAGCTTGTAGGTGCTGTCTGCTCAAATACAAATTCTACCGGAACCGGAGATTTCTCAGGTGAAAGATCTGCATAAAGAAGTGCCAGCGTTCCACCCGCATACTCTCCTCCGACAGCCATATTCTCTATATCGAATCCGAGTTCCTTGCATTTCTTTACTACCGTATCAGCAGTTCCGTATAATTCATTCACTGCATCCTTTACACCAAAGCCATTTCCCCCGACAACCGGTGTATAGTTAACCGATGCAACTATATAGCCCTTTGTCGCAAGGTATCTGCCGATATAGATTCCTTCACTCTTATCACCGCTCGAGAAGTTTCCGCTGTGAATATACATAACAAGATGCTGCTTTTTACCGGTCTCGAGTCCTGCCGGAACATACAGATCATAGAGTACATTTCCGTCTCCTATCGGGAGATCTGTATATATAGATCCCGATTCATCCGACCATTTAACATTTATTCTTTCATAAGGCTTCTGCATAAGCATATTAAATCTCAGAAAAAATGAAATGATCGTCGAGATACTGAATGCCAACGCTACGAGGGTTATAAATCCCAGGAGTTTAAAATCAAATGTCTTCTTGTTCATATATCTAGACCGCCCTGACTACATATTCCGCAACGGCCCAGCCCACGCCCGAACCTATGACCCAGGCAATCAGGATTATTATCCACCTTTTTTTGTTTTTCATTTATTTCCTCCGTTAATTCTTATTCTTCCTCTTGACTGAATCTATAAATCCCTTTACATATCCGATAGAAGAAGCCTCGGCCTTTTTACCGGAGAATCCTGCCTTTTCCAGTATATCCGTCAGTATATCCTTATTCCAGAATTTGTCTCCTGTATCATAATTGCTGATTATATGATCAACCTGCGTTCTGTAATTGATCATACTCTTCATAGTCTTATCCTTCTTCTCCAGCTTTCTTATAAGTCTCGAATAACTGAGGATAAGTCTCTCCGTGTCATCACTCACACTGTATTTATAATAATATTTCGCGACCGGCATTACCCTGATGCCGAGGAAAATGAGTGCTCCCACAATCATAAGACCGCCGACGATAACACCCAGAATCTTAAGCAGATTATCGTTTATATGAAAATTTCCTATATTAGGACCGTTTCCTCCTGCGCCATCTGCTTCATTGCCATTTCCATCGCCGAAGATGTTATTAAAGTTGTCCCAGAAATCCGAATAATCGTCTTCCTCAATACCTGATGAAGGAGTCACATCAACAACCCTCCATCCGTATTTATCGTCAAAAACCTCTACCCATGCATGTGCATCAGCATCTGTGGCATTGACGCTTACAAGTCCGGTTTCACCAAGCTCCGAATAGCCTTTGAAATAATCCTTATAGTTTACATCTTCGACAAGCTCCGCATTATCGATAATCTGTCCGTAATCTATGGCATATCCTTCACAGTATCTTGCCGGAATGCCGTAATATCTGAAGATAAGCACTGCAGCACTTGCGAAATGTGCACAGTATCCCTTTCTGTTCTCCATAAGGAAATAATTGATAAAGTCCTGTCTCCAAGGAGTTGCTCCCGGCCTGATAGTATAAGGAATATTCTCCTGATAATAATCCATTACCTGCTCGATTATTTCTTCATCAGTTCCGCCAAATCCCGCTTCTTCACAGAATTCTCTTATCACCTGCTCATTCTGACGAGGGATTTCCAGATAGCCTCTATTTATATTATATTTCGGTACACTGGTCAGATTTTCTTCCTCTCGAGGATAGTACGAGATGGTTTTTGTATCGCCTCGTTTCAGGATTTTGATATCATCATTTGTATAATACGGAAGATACGGTCTGATATCGGCTTCCACATTTGTAATATTCATCACGCCTCGCGCAGAGAACTTATTTCCGCTGTTAAATGCCTCCTCGAGCGCATCGGCTTCATGCTTGTTATGCTCTTCCGTATGATAGAAATCATCCGGCTGCTTCCATATATTCTCATAAGGAGAATAGGTCATTCCTATGAAATTCTTGATATAAACAGTTTCCGTACTGTAAGGCGTAAGCTCAACCGTAAGATCGGTCTGATAATCCAGATGGATTGAAGATACACCTCCGAGCTTACCGCTTGCAAGACCTCCGGTATTATCATAGAAATTGAAGAGGCCGCCTATTCCGAGCGTCATCAGATTCTGAACATACTCGTTTGATGCTTCCTTCTTCGGATTTCTGATCCTCGATGAAACATATGCTGTCTTATCGAAAAGTGCCGATATAATAACCACAACCATCAGAACATAAACCGCAGCCACAATGATCACATGCATAAGCGAATGCATATCGAGGCCATATTCCAGTCCCTTACTGTTCTTCTTGAAAACGTGATCGGTGCGGTTAAGACTGTAATGTTTTCCTGCTTTCAGGAAATATGTCATTACTATTCCGCCGATAAGCATAGCCGCATAAATGCCCGACGGTTCTTTTTCCATATAAAGTGCGAATAAATTAAGCGGACATGTAAGCATTATAGCGACAACATATCTTGCACGTCTGAGGATATAGTTATTCAGAAGAATATTCTCCGCAACACCTATAAGCGATACGGCTACAGTAACCGCAGCATATCTGTTGGAGATCCTCTCGTTATATGCCTGAAGACCTTCCGTTTTAAAATAGATTGACGCCCATTCAAGTGTATCATTAACTATCGCATAAAATCCCGAGTTTATGTAATTGATAAAGATAACCAGGAAAAATGCATATATGATAAAGAATACCAGATAGCCCAGATTTTCCGATTTCCAGCTATGATAGAGCATTGCGCAGAGAACAGCTGTAAAAAGGATTATCACATTAAATACTACCTGATTGAAATCTATCTCCATTGCAGTAAGATAGCATCCGAATCCTCCCGCTGTAAGCAGGTAGACTATCAGGCCCTTGAGAATAAGCGTATGATATCTGTTCTCGCTTATCTTATAAACCTCACTCGGAATCGTTGCACCCTTACACAGCTTGACCGGAGATGTATCCTCTCTGTTCCATGCAGACAGTCTCTTCGTTGAAGATATGAAATTTTTTTCTTCTCTTCTTGTTGTCATTTTTAATCCTGTTCCACTACTACCGCATTTGCACCTTCCGGTGTCATGCATATATCAACATAAGCCTTAAGTTCCGGCTTGATGCTTCTCATCAGTATCCTTGTTTGTTCGGAATCCTTATATATCTTTTCATAATACATTGCCTGGAAGGCTTCTATAATATCCTCCTCGTTAACAATCTGTCTCTCGTGGAATTCGTAAGCCATCTCACTCCACCACATAAGCCTGACGAGTACCTGATCTTTCATAAAAGCCTTACAAACTCCATAGGAAAGAGTAAGAATCTGATCTACATCCTCATCACGTCCGGCAAGTTCAGTCACTATGACCATCTGCTGATCTGACATTGCAACTCTATCCTTGACCATAAGCGAATCCTTCTTCGCCGAAAGCTTCCAATGTATGCTCATAAGTTTATCGCCGGGAATATATTCTCTTACATCCGATACATCAGAGAAATCATGTCCCTTCTTTATCGTCTCTTCACTCTCTGTCATTCCTGTTGACATATCAGAAGTATTAAACTCCATACTTCTCTCTGATTCCGGAAGGACAGTTACCTCTGCTTTAACGTCCACTCTTTTTCTGAGTGAAACAAGTCCCAGCAGATCTCTGAATCTTATATCCGTCACCTCAAAAACATACATTCCATTCATCGTATAATCGATCGGAATATACTCATTGAAGCTGCCCATTGCTCTGACAGGGAGCTCCAACATAGTTTTCGACTCGGCTCCGTAAAATGTATTGCGGCTCACAACCTGAACCTCACATTCCATAGATGGAATTATACTTCTATTACTGAGCACCAGATGCAGAAAACCCGTATCAAGTCTTCTCACCTCAGCCTGCGGCGTTTTGAGTTCCAGATTGATTCCCCATCTGAGCACAAACGCCCCGACGATTGATAGAATCGGCGCCCCGATCACCAGTACCATAAGTATCAAAAACAGATGGTTTCTGAAAAAATCATAGCATAGGATAACAATCACAAGCTGTATCAGATATGCAATTATTCTGATTATATGTATCTTTGATCTCATATTCTTTCAGAGGTCTATAGCCTCTCGTTCTCCTAAGCATTTCTTACATTACTGCATGAATTTCTGACAATAAGTCTGCAAGGAAGCTTTACTCTTACAGGTGTTGATATGCTGAGACTGCCGGCCGCCATTATAAGGCTTGCTCCATATTGTCCCATATCATAAGCCGGAGCATTTACCGTAGTAAGAGACGGAGTTGTAAAACTGCTCATCTCATCATCATTAAATCCTGCTACCGATATATCCTCCGGAACCCTGAGCCCCTCTTCAAAAATCGCTTTCATTGCTCCCACAGCTATCGCATCACTTGCAGCAAAAACAGCTGTAGGTTTTTCTTTATCTTCCAGAAGTTCCTTCATAATCTCATAACCGGAACGTGAATCAAAACTACCTTCCTTTATAAGGCCACGCATACTGAGCTTATGTTCCTTCATATAATTCTCATAGGAAATCTTTCTCTCATCCCGTACAGGCTCATTATCGCCCACATACTCAATACCGCCGAGATATGCGATCCTCCTATGACCGAGTCCCGTGAGATAATCCATAACAGCTTTTACTCCGCCGCGAAAATCCATTGAAAGCGTGGTGATTTCAGTATCATCTGTTATCATATCAAGAAAGATGACTGTTCCGGAAACACCCCTGAACAGTGTTATATCATCCTTACTGAATTTACCGATACATATGATACCGTCCACATCCTTCAGATTTCCGAGCATATCATCGTTCTTATATGCCCTTACGATCTTAACCTTATTCTTCTCGCAATAATCCTCGATACCTTTTCGTACCGTAAGATAATAGCTGTCTCTGAGTTCATCCTCTGCGGAAAACCACTGTACAACTCCGAGAGTAACAGGTCTGTCATATTTAGAATGTCCGCTGTCGACACGTTTCTTTCTGTAACCGAGAGCTTCACTCACCTCAAAAACCCTTTTTCTGGTTTCCTGTGTAACACTGAGTGACATATCTCCGTTCAATATTCTTGAAACTGCCGCTGCGGATACTCCTGCTTTTTCTGCTATATCTTTAATCGTAGCCATAAAGTTTCCCTCATATAGATAAACAAAAACAGTGATAATCCCGAAAAATATCACCTAAACAGTATAATGTTTGTTAAGTAAATATTCAAGTAAATTTACTAAACGCATTTAGTAAAACTTGTTGACTTTTTACTAAATTTTTACTAAACTGAAATCATATGATAAGTAACATTTATATCATTTCAAAAGATATGATTTTCAGGAGGTTACAATGAATACATCAGATACTTTAAAGAATCTTTCTGCCGGAACTTTTGACGATATCCTATCTGAGATATACGGTGCTGAAGCCGTACATGATAACCAGAAGGAACGATATATAAATGCGGTAAAACGTTATGAAGAATTATTCAATCCATCTGTTTCATCGGATATAGGAATATTCAGTGCACCCGGAAGAACAGAGATCGGAGGAAACCATACAGATCATCAGCACGGACAGGTTCTTGCAGGAGCCATAAACCTTGATGCGATTGCTGTAACCTCCAGATGCGAAGGATATGTTCATCTCTTTTCCGAAGGATACGGAATGCTTGATATTGACATTTCTTCACTCGAACCTGTTTCAGGGGAAGACTCAACAGCCGCCCTTATAAGAGGCGTAATTGCAGGAATGAAGAATGCAGGTTATATAGCCGGCGGATTCTCCGGTTATATTACAAGCGACGTTCTCAGCGGGTCCGGTCTGTCATCCTCTGCTGCCTTCGAGTCTCTTATCGGAGTCATCATATCCGGTCTTTATAATAACGGACAGGTAGACAGTGTACAGATTGCCAAGATCGGACAGTTTTCCGAGAATAATTACATGGGAAAGCCGTGCGGACTCATGGATCAGACAGCCAGCAGTGTCGGATGTCTGTGCTACATAGATTTTAAGGATCCCGAGAACCCGGTTATTGAAAAGATCGACTTCGATCTCAAGGATGCAGGATATACTCTCTGCATAACGGATACCAGAGGATCTCATGCTAATCTCACAGAGGACTATGCTGCTATCCCCGGAGAAATGAAAGCTGCTGCAAGAGTTTTCGGGAAGGAATTTCTGAGAGATGTATCCTCAGAGGAAATATATGCCGGTATCAACAGGATAAAAGAAGCCGCCGGTGACAGAGCTGCCCTGAGAGCCATACATTTTACTGAAGAAACCAAACGTGCCGAAGCAGAGGCTGATGCACTTAAGCGCGGTGACTTCAGCGAATTTCTCAGAATCTTCAAGCGTTCGGCTGACTCTTCATATAAATACCTTCAGAATGTATATACCTGCGGAGATACATCTCATCAGAATGTATCAGTAGGAATCGCTGTCAGTGAAAAAGTATTTGAAACCCCTTCAACAGATCCCGCCGAACAAAAGGGTGTTGTAAGAGTTCACGGCGGAGGCTTTGCGGGAACCATACAGGCCTTTGTAAGAAATGATGCTGTTTCGGAGTACTGTACAGCAATGAATGATCTGTTCGGTGATGGTGCCTGTCACATTTTAAATATCAGACGTCCTGGTGCCATACAGGTTATCTGACATTTTGCAAAAAATCGGAGGCAAATATGATATCTGAACTTATACATGAATTAATAAATTACGGAATGAATGCCGGACTGATTGTTCCGGATGATAAAATATGGTGCTGTAATAAGCTTATGGAGCTGTTCGGACTGGATGATATGCCGGACACGGAAAATACTGATATCAGTCCAAGACCGATAAGCGAAATTCTCGGTGATATGACCGATCATGCTGTCGAAACCGGAATCTTAAGCAGTGATACAACGGCATCAAGAGACCTGTTTGACACGAAGATCATGGGACTCATCACGCCTGCTCCATCGGCTGTAAGAGCACGCTTCAATGAACTATTAAAGGATAGTCCCGAAGCAGCTACAGATTACTATTATGAATTCAGTAAAGCGACAAATTATATTCGTACCGACAGAATTAAGAAAGACGAGAAATGGGTAACTTCTACACCTTTCGGTGATCTTGATATAACCATCAATTTATCAAAGCCCGAGAAGGATCCCCGGGATATTGCCGCAGCCGGAAAAGCCGTAAAGTCAGGTTATCCTGCATGTCTGCTCTGTAAAGAGAATGAGGGCTATGCAGGTCATATATCTCATCCTGCAAGACAGAATCATCGTATAATTCCGATACTCCTAAACGGAGAGAAGTATAATCTTCAATACTCACCATATGTATATTATAACGAGCATTGTATCATCTTTAATGAAGAGCATGTACCGATGAAGATCGATCACTCGACCTTCCTTAAACTGCTTGATTTTGTACGTCAGTTTCCTCATTATACCGCAGGTTCAAATGCAGATCTTCCGATAGTCGGCGGCTCCATCCTGTCGCATGATCATTTCCAGGGCGGACGATATGAATTTCCTATGGTAAGGGCTCCTTATGAGAGTGAATTTACAATGTCCGAATATCCCGAGGTTCACGCAGGAATAATCAAATGGCCGCTTACCACTATCAGGTTAAGATCCGATAATATTAATAAACTTGCCGATGCTGCAGATATGATTCTGAGAAAATGGCGTTCCTATACTGATGAAGACGCTTTTATATTCAGCGAGACAGACGGCACACCTCATAATACTGTTACGCCTATTGCAAGGATGCGTGAAGGACTATATGAACTGGATGTTGTTCTCAGAAACAATATTACAACCTCCGAGCATCCGCTTGGTGTGTATCATCCGCATAGCGAATATCACCATATCAAGAAAGAAAATATCGGCCTCATTGAAGTAATGGGACTCGCAGTACTTCCTTCCAGATTAAAAAAGGAAATGCATGAACTGAAGGATGCTTTGAAAAACGGTAAATTATCGAAAGAAGCTCTAAGCTCGATTCCTTCACTTGAACCGCATGCTGCCTGGGCTGCGGAATGGATAAATGCACACGGGATCAATGACTCTGATATCTCTCAAATATCGGATGAGGAGCTTTATCAGATGATCCGTGACGAAGTAGGTATCGTCTTTTCTCATGTACTCGAAGATGCGGGAGTATATAAATGTACTTCCGAAGGACGTACTTCACTCGGAAGATTTATCAATACTCTTATCTAGATTCGATTGAACAAAAAAAAACAATTTTAAGCTTAAACTTTTTCATTACATATATCAAAAAGAGGAACACGGAAAAATCTCCGTGTTCCTCTTTCGCTTTAACTTCTATATCATTACTCTGTAACGCAGGTATAATTTGCAATAATATATGTTCCCGTAAATCTGTCAGACATATACTGCTGAGTTACATGATCCATATTGCTGTAAGGATTAAGAAATACTGCATATGAACCACCCTTATTGTCTCTGACATTCGGATTATCAGCTTCATATCTGCTGTAAATCTGATATGGCTTCTTATCATCACCTGTAAGCTTCATGCATTTTCCAAATGCACGTTCCGCATTAACTGCTATACTGCTGTCTATCTCTCCTGCACCCTTCTGCTCATATGTTGCAGCTACAAGCTTATGATCCTGGAAATAAAATCCAAGGACATGCTCCTCATCAACATCTACAGCCCTGGCTGTCATGTTCTCTTCACTTCCATATGGCCATGGAATCTCATCATCCTGTGAAAATGTATATCCAAGCGATTCCACATAATCTCTTATTTCATCATAGCTCTTTCCGAACAGAGTACCGTCAAAGAAGAACATTCCGTCTTTAATCGTAAATATCTCGAAATCTTCCGGTACAAGAGTCTCAACCGTCGGCTTCGGAGCCTCTGTTACCTTTTCCTCTTCCGAATCAGCAGTTGCTGAAACAGTAGGATCAGAACTTATTGAAGCCGTAGCCGGACTATCTTCATCTTTATTTTTAACCAATACAACAATTATTGAAATGATCAAAGCAAGCAGAACAAAGCTGCTGATTATGATAGGTACCAGAAGCGACTTCTTCTGACTTTCAGGATCAAGCGGTGCTACGTAAGGCGACATTACTGCCGGTCTTGGTCCTCCCTGGATCGGTCCTGAACCAACTCCCTGAAACTGACCCATTCTGTTATCCTGAATTAAATTCTGTGAATCTCTTCTTAATGTATCTGTAGGTCCGTCTGCCGGACTGCTATTCATAACTTTAAAACCGCATTTATTACAAAACAAAACATTATCGGCAATTTTATTACCGCATTTTGGACATATCATTATTTGAATCCTCCTAACCTTTCCCCACTAAATATCCTGGCAAAAATTTATGATTCACTATTACACTTTTCAATAGTCTATTTTGCATTATAACATGATATAACGAATATTTCACTTTTTTTAATCATAAAAACCGGGCTGCTGCCAGCCCGGTTTACATAATTCAAACAACTAATTATCTGAATATTATATTTTACATGTATCAGTCTAACTGTTCTGCTGTGTATTTTTCGGCTTCTTATCTGTCTGAGTTCTCATGAAGTTATCATAGCCTTCAGTTACACGGAAGCTGCCTTTGACAACACAATCAATAGCTGATTTAGCTGTATGAACAGACTTTGTCTTTCCCTTCATAACGAAACAGATAATAAGTGATATTATAAGACCGATTGCGAGTCCCACAACAAGATTTGATCCCTGAATATTTGTATAGCCCTTCGTCATCAGAGCGGAAATTCCACCTCCGAGAACAGCAAAGAATATTGCAAGATACAAGAAAAACTTTCCTATACTGAAAGGAAGATCTCCGACCATCTTACCTGTCTGACCATTCATTGCAAATGTGAACTTCTTTCCGTTCCAGGTTGTATTGAGCAGCCATACAGGGAACAGAGCATATTTTCCACCGCTCTGAAGTTTCTGATAATTACTGTTCTGTACATTTACGGATTTATAATCCTTAACCTGTCCCTTGAGAAGGCTGAGTGAAGTATTTTTAATTCTCTCATCGGCTCTCGGCATACATTCTGCAAAAGATACATCATACTTCTCTGCAAGATATCCGGCAAGATATGCGGGACTGAATGCAGTTGCTTCATCTGTATTAAATGGCTCGATGGAATCCATCAGTTTATCATCAAACTTTTTAGAAGCGTCCGCAGGGATATTCCTGAAGGACATATTTCCGCCTCTCATTACATTGAAATAGCTTGTCTCTGTATAATTGTACTGAGCGTCGGACCACTTCTTCTCCTTTGTAGCTTCAAAGGTTGCCTGTGCATGAACGTCAGCATCATAAAGCCAGAACGGAACATAAACACCCTTAAGCTCCTGAAGATGATTTTCGGAACTGAATACGCTCGGAACCATCTTTGCACTGGTCATATGCTGCTTAAGCTTTTCCTTTGCTGCATGCTTATTCAGTTTGAAAGGAATAATCGCATCCGGTCTCTGTGCTCCGCTGAACTGTCCGGCAATAACTATCGGGCTGTCACAGTAAGGGCATTTGGTTGATGCCATGCTCTGATCGCCGACAACTTCTCCGCCGCAAGTTTTACATGCATAAGTAACAAGCCCGTCAGCCTGAACATTCCAATTATCTGTCTGTGCCTGATAATTACCTGCTGCACCAAGTCCTCCTGCAGCTTCAAATTCAGCTACATCATAGCTGCTCTTACAGTTTGCACAAACCAGTTTCTGCTCTCTACTGCTGAACTGCAGCATACCGCCACATGCAGGACATTTGTAATTCTGTATTTCTGACATGTTCGATCCCCCTTGTATAGTTTCTTCATGAAATCCTTATGTTAAACAACAGGAACAAAATCATTTTACTTCATCATTTTTAAACACTCAACATCCATTTAGACGATGTTTTAGTAAGAGCACTATTTAATCTTTATCGGGTAATTTTGTTAAAGTTTCTTATTGTATGTTTACTGACCCAAATATTATAATAGTAAACGGTTAAAATATTTATATAAAGGAGTATAAAGATGAAAAATGAAAAAATATGGCAGATACTGGGGATAGAGCCTACATCTGATGTCGATCAGATCAGGGATGCATATCGTGCCAGGCTTGTCGATACAAATCCGGAGGACAATCCTGAAGGATTTATGGCTTTGAAAGAAGCTTATGACACCGCTCTAAGCTTTGCGGAAAATACCGGATCTGATGAGGAAACCGAACGGCCTTATGCCGATATCATCGCGGAGATTGATGAAATATATAAGGATATAAACAAAAGAATGGATGAAAACCGCTGGAAGTCTGTTCTCTCCAAACCGGTTTTCACCAGCCTTGATGATCAGGATCCTCTCAGGAATGAATTTTTACGTTATACCATGGAGCATTTTAAGTATCCGGGAAATATCCTTAAAATGCTGGACAATGTCTTCACCCTTACTCAGGATGAAGAAGCACTTTCTGAGATCTTCCCTCGGAATTTTATTTCTTTTTTATGTGATAATATCAAAAACGACGGTGATTATGTACTTTCGGAAACTCCGATCATCGGACGTGATAACGGTCCGAAATCCGTCAATGAAACAAAAATCGAATTTGAAGGTGAGTTATCGGAGCAGGCTGAATTCGAATATGAAATAGATGAATATATTTCAACACTCAATCACCTGATATCATGTTACAGAAATATCGAAAGTCCTAATCTTCCCGAAGAAGATAAGCCTTCCATGATAGCTGCTCTTGCCGAAAACATACTCCAGGCAAGGGAATATGACTATTATCACCCTTATGAAGATATCGCTGTTATCAGATATCTTTATTATACCGAAAGCTACGCAGAATGCTTCAGACTTATTGAGGATAGAATAGAAAGCACATTAATGGCAGGCGAAGATCATTCCGATTATTACTACAGCCATCTCATTTTCATGTATCTGAGATTCTTTGTACAAGACATACATAAGGATATGAATCTCACTATATCTCCTGATGTTCTTGATAAATGCGAGGCTGCTCTCTCAAAGACCATGAATGAGGTATATGTTAACGAAACACATCCCGCATGGTCGCTCGTTTCCTATCTGAGAAACGAGAAAAGGCGCGCTGCCGAATATATGTCTTATGCATCTGAATTTATTCACAGTACAGCTTATGAAACAATTTCCGATCAGATAGACGACGACAGACTAAATGAGCTTCCCGGACTTATCGATTCCAAAACGGATAATTACCGCGATAAGATCAGCCTGGCCTGGATTCTTTCCAGAAAGGACAGCTTGGATGAAGCGCTTGAGGTTCTTGATACTATATCCGATGAAGATAAAGATGATATGGAATACTGCAATATCATAAGCCGCATCTTTATGAATCAGGAAAAATATAGTGAAGCCCTTCCTTACTTAATTAAATGGAACAAGCTTCTTACCGAATCCTTCGGATATGATAAGCATTTAGATAAAAACAAACTACCTATCGAGGACGTCCGCCAGATAACAAGAGTTCCGTACAGCTTCTATCTCATTGCCGCAGCAATGCTGAATGTCGGCGATATAGACGGTGCAAAGGAAAATGTTAAGCTTGCACTTCAGGGTGCACCTGTACGCGATTATTATAATTTTACAGACCTCTATAATTATATCCTTCATTCAAGACAGGAATATGATGAAGGTCTGGATTTCTGGACTAAAGAAGTAGAGAAAAATAACGAATATATCGCAATATGCCGTGGTAACAGACAATTCATGGCTCATAAAGCCGACGACGCAAGAGCTGTAATTGATGATTACTTTTTCCTCAGAGATGACGATCCAAACTATATTGACTCATATGTTTTTGCCGAAGATGTCTATCTCGATTATTCCGACAAGGAAGGCTTTGAGACATGTCTCAAATATATCGAACGTGCCGGAGTTCAGGATGTAAGGCTCGATTATAATATGGGACGTTATTACCGTACACAGAATATGCCTAAGGAAGCCGTCGACATATTTAAAGGAGTTGAGGCTGCGATCAAGGAAGGTTATAACGGAATCGAAGATCAATTCAGATTCTATGTAAGCTATGGCTATGCATTGATGGATTATGACAGAACAGACCTGTCAGACAGCGAGCATAAAGAGGTTGCTGACAAGCTTAAGGAAATTGTCGATACCGCAATCGATCTCTATCCCGATATCATCAGGGTTTATTGGCTGAAAACAGATTACTGCGAACGTTATACCGATGAAGCCGATTCGGTATATAAGAAAATGCTTGAAGTTTTCCCTGACGATCCTGATGTAAATTACGAATATGGACGTTATCTGAATAATAAAGACAGAGATGAAGAAGCTATAGAACAGTTTAAGATCGGCTTTGAGAAGAATCCTGATCATACAGGTATCCGATATGAGCTTTCTGATTATTATAATGATTTCATGTATAAGGAAAAGGAGCTCCCGGAGTATAACAAAAAAGCCCTCGAATTATCCTCACGAATCCTTGAACTTGAACAGACCTCCAGAGCTGTAGTAAATTATGCACTTCTTCTTATGGACGGAATGAACTATGATACGGCCTTGGAATTTACCGAAAAGGCCATTGGGCTTTTCCCGGAAGCACCTTTTGTTCATAATGCGCGTGGTCTTTCCTTAATGTATGCCAAGCGGTTCGAAGAGGCCGAGGAAAGTTTTAAGAAGGCAATAGAGCTATATCAGGGCACTGCAGGATTTGCAGGTTGCAGGAATCTGGTCAGAGTCTATCAGATAGAGAACAAATTCAAAGAAGCTCTCGAAGCATACAAGAATTATACCGAACGTTTCAATATCGATACTATAGACTCCTGCGGAAAATACGGAGAACTGTATGATGATCTTAATATGTTTGAAGAGTCACTTGAGGCAAAGAAAAATGCTTTCCTCAAGAGGCTTTCCAGAATAACGGGAAATGAACCGGACCCTTCAACTGAAATAAACATCTGCAAGGCTCTTGACAATAACCCGGATATCCCTGCATACAAATTCGCAGGTCTCGTTTATTATCTTAAGAGATATTCAGAAACATTATCCTATATGGAGAAAATAGATATCCTGGAGGATATAGCCGATGACATCCGTAAATATATGGATAGGGCTCAGTCCTATAAACCTGCTCAAGAAATGACAGATGATTACAGAGATGACATGCGCTATGCCGCTTTCGCCGCAGGAAATTTCTTCACCTATTCTTTAAGACGGCCTGATGACGCTATCAAATATTTTAAACAGTATATCGTTATCCGCCAAAAATCGGACAATGAAGAAAAGTCTTATTATGAAGATATCTATGAAGCCTACGATCTGATGGGCCGAAGCTATATGCATCTCAAGGATTCTGAAAATGCATCCTTATGTGCAGATAAAGCTTTTGAATACCTTAAGCTTGCTTTCGGTTCAACTGAGAGTTACTTAAACTTCCAGAGATATACTCCTCTCAGAGCCTGCCGTATCTCCGGACTGTATTTCTATAAAGGTAACAGAGACGAGGCTTTCAGACTCCTTGATACAACCGATACGTGTCTGAGATGCAGTCACTGCGTACACAGTTCGTGTGTCGATAAGATAGACCGTCTCGGCCTCTATGCCGAACTGGATGGTGAATATGAAAAAGCTATTGAATATTACGAGCTCGGAATAAAGCTCGGAGGAAATGATATCGAGCGTACTACGGGAATACGTGAATGCCGCAGAAAACTCGGAAAATGATAATAATATTTAAAACATTTCAGAAGGGGCTTTAACCCTTCCTGACATAAGCAAATCCCCCGCCCCTACGTCTCATAGACTTAGAGGTGGGGGACTCATTATATTCGTTCAGACCACTACTCTGCTTCCATAAAATACATTCTTGAAGCATAATCTCCGAAGACCCTTACCTTATCACTATGACCCAGTCCATTGAAGCCCGG
This sequence comes from uncultured Lachnospiraceae bacterium, assembly GCA_946405625.1. Classification (GTDB taxonomy): domain Bacteria; phylum Bacillota; class Clostridia; order Lachnospirales; family Lachnospiraceae; genus Eubacterium_Q. The sequence continues at coordinate 20,428 of CAMJHQ010000007.1, forward strand.
TGAAAGCTTTATACCGGCATTCATAAGAAGATTTCCATAGACATATATATTCTCCGATTCACCGTCCAGCTTTACAAATTTCGATATAAGCTCATGTGCGCGTCCACCCTGCTTGATATGAACCGGCGATACGGTATTCACCAGATCTCCGAAATCCATTATATTAAGTTTCTTCGGGATATTATAGAAATGATATTTCTTCTTCGGGTCGAGTCCTGCTGCTCTATAATACTGATATGTCGTATTGGGAACTACATTTTTCTGGAATATCGCCCCTACAGCTTTCTTCTTATCTTCCGATACCACAGTCCACTCCATGACTCTTCCTGCGGTATTTGAAATCACCGATGTCTCTCCGGAATTCCAGTTTCTGCCTCGATAGAAACTGCCTCTGAAGAATACGCTTCGCCATTTCTTATAATATTCAATCTCGCTTTTTATCTCTTCTAAATCTTCTTTCTCACAATCAACAAGATTACATTCATATCCGAGAAGCCCGAAAGAAGCCACATTAAATCTCGTTGTTATCGGTGTAACTCTGAGCGTCTGATGATTCGGAACAGCCGACACATGCGCACCGATCGTACTGATCGGATATCCGTAACTGTATCCGTTTTGAATCTCTACACGGGAAATCGCATCTGTATCATCGCTTCCCCATATCTGAGGAAAATAGCAAAGCATTCCCAGATCAAATCTGTTTCCACCGGATGCACAGCCTTCGAATAAAATATCCGGAAACTTCTCTGTCAGCTCTTTCATAATTCTGTAAAGTCCTGTCACATATTTATGTGCTGTTTCTCCCTGCTTAGCAGCCGCAGTTCCCTGTGAGAATACGTCCGTAAAGTTTCGGTTAAAATCCCATTTTACATAGCTGACTTTACCTGAAGAGAAGACCTTTATCATAGCCTGTATTATATAATCCTGTACGACCTTCTTTGAAAGATCCAGGACTCTCTGATTGCGGCCTTCTGAATGCGGTTTTCCCGGAATCTCCATTGCCCATTCGGGATGTTTTCTGTAAAGCTCGGATTTAACGCTTACCATTTCCGGTTCTACCCACAGTCCGAACTTCATTCCAAGTGCTTCAATCTTCTCAGATATTCCCTTTATTCCGTTAGGAAGTTTCTTCTTATTCGGTATCCAGTCGCCGAGTGACGAAGTATCATCGTTCCTTTCTCCGAACCAGCCGTCATCCATAACGAAAAGCTCTATTCCGACATTTTTCGCAGCTTTTGCAAGTTTCAGAAGCTTCTGCTCGCTTATATTAAAATATGCCGCCTCCCAGCTGTTAAGAAGTATAGGGCGTTCCTTATCTCTCCATTTACCTCTCACTATATGCTTTTTTACAAAGCCATGCATGTTACAGCTCATTCCGTTAAACCCGTCAGCAGAATATGTCATTACCGCTTCCGGTGCCGTAAAACTTTCATCCGGCGAAATTACATAAGTGAAACCTCTGGGATTAATCCCCCACTGGATTCTTGTTTTTCCGAATTCGCTGACTTCCGCAAGCTCCTCATGATTTCCGCTGTAAATAAGGTTAAAGCCGTAAGCTTCTCCCCTGTCTTCATCCGTATTTATCCTTGAAAGCATGAAGAACGGATTTGCATTTGAAGAGGATGTTCCCGTAAAGCTTCCCGATGAGTGACGTCCCTGAACAAGTACCGTGTCCACTCTTCTCATTTCTCTTGCCCACGCTCCGTTAAAGGTTGTCATCCGCCAATCGGGATCATTTATATCCAGCTGAGCCGAAGCGAGTTTCTCAAGAACAACTTTCCCTTCTCCTTTGTTATATAAAGTCACGTTTCTCGTTATAACATCGCATTCCGAAAAAACATAATATGATATAACAAGTTCAAGCTTATACTCCTCATCTCTGAGTGTAACTATAAGCCCTTCTGTTTTATTGCTGTCATCATAAGCTCCCGGAAGATTCTTCGGATAAGCCTTCTCCTTAACGATTTCAGCTGATACAAACCGAAAATCCGAAGTCCTGCTTCCGTCACCATGAATAACCTCGATAAACGGAACTCTCATATCTCCTTTGCCGTTTGCTGAAACCTCAAGGCAGATATCTTCCAATGTGATCGAATCTTTCGCGTCATCATATAGGCATGTATTTCCCGCAGCAAAAACCTGCTTCTCAAACAATGCCTCTGCACCTTCAGATAGATTTATCGTGTTACCGTAATAGAGATGCTCGAGATATCCGTTATCCATTACACGAAATGCGTAGGTCGTATTTTTTGTATTAAGGCAGTAAATACCTTTTGATTCTTTGATCATGTCTCACCCCATTTAGTTCCTGCACTTATAATGCTAAGCATCATTTCTTCAATGCTTCAGTAATCTCTTCCATCTTCTTCTCTGTAAGAATGAACTTCTTCCTGAATACGATTATCGCAACTATAAGACCTATTATCGGGATAATGGTCATCGTCATTCTGAGTGAAAGCTTTCCGCTTTTTGCTACATTCAAAGAAAAATCAATTGCCTTATCCGCTTCAGTTGTATTCTCGTTCGAAAGATTATTGAGTGAAAGACATATCGATGCGATGAATATAGCTACACCGGATGCAAGCTTTACAACAAATGTCTGCATCGAGAAGATAACCGACTCATCTCGTCTCTTATTCTTCAATTCACCGTAATCAACTGAATTTGCAAGAAATACCGTTGTCAGTACCTGAAGTACTCCGTTAGCTGCAAAGATGAAGAATCCCGGTATAAAAAGAATCATTACATTTGACATATTGATAAATGCTATTGTAAAAAGCACCGCATAACCGATGATCGCACTTGCAAGTGTAATATAAAATATCTTTACATTCGTGCAGAATTTTCTGAGCAGCGGATAGAATATCATCATGGAAGCTATCTGTACCGCTCCGCCAAATGTATTAAATACAGTATAACAGTTATACCAGCCTGTTCCGCCAAAATCATATTTAAAGAAATAGATTACGAGATTTGAAGTAATATATATCGAACAATTGATAAGAACGATCGCAACAACTATCGTGAGCGCCTGGTCGTTGGACAGAAGTGCCTTAAACATTTCTCCTACGGACGGAGACTTCATTTCCACATCACTCTTTTCCTTGATCGATATGCATGTAATAAGGATAAATATAACAAATAATACAGCTATAATAAGTGCGAACCATTTAAATCCAACTCTCTCATTATTGCCGCCGATTGCATGAACTATCTTTATAGCAAAAACAGTTACAAGCGCAGCTCCCACTCCCGCACATGAGCGGGCAAGAGTCGTAAGACCTTCTCTTTCTTTTCCGCTGTTTGTAAATGCCGGTATCATTGACCAGTATGGGATATCCATCATTGTATAAGTAACACCCCAAAGGATATATGTTACCGCAGCATATGCAACAAGTCCCGATCCATCCATTGCCGGAGGTACCGCAAACATAAGATACAGTACAACTGCATTTGTAAGTGTACCGATCAGAAGCCATGGTCTGAACTTACCCCATCTTGTTTTTGTCTTTGCTACTATTATTCCCATTATAGGATCATTAAATGCATCAAATACCCTTGCTGCCATAAGAATGACGCCCATCGCAAAAGCACTAACTCCGAGAACATCCTGAAAGTAATAAAGTACATAGCTGGCACTGAGCATATAGACCATATCCTTGCCTACAGCCCCGAGACCGTATGCCGCTTTTTCTTTAAATCCCAGTTCCATGCTAACCCCTCCTTTTTATTTAACTGTAAATGAAATCTCTTCTTTTATTCCGTCGGTGGTTTTAATCTTAAGAACGGCGCTGCCCTTCTTACCTGTTGTCTTTACATAAGTGCCGCCCATACCGCCGCCGAGCCCTATAACAGATGGTCCGATAAGTTCTATCGGTCCCTCCGTTTCGAGAATCACCGGGTCATTAAAGTAATGTAATACATTTGAATTTTCATCAACAATTTCTATCCTGACAGAAGCAACATCATAAGAATTCTTCTCTGTCAGTTCGGTATGATCTGTCTTGATATTCAGATGCTTTTCGGTCACTGCATCCACCTTCAGAGTCTTTATGAGTTTTCCGTCCTTATAACCCTCAAAGCTGTAACACTTGGAACTTCCGCCCCAATCACCTATATACTTGTTATAGAGATCTACCGCATCCTGCATTTTCATTCCGTATCTGAGCATCAGCTGTCCTGCCTTGAGCCACATAAGCTTCGGAATATTATAAAGTCCATAGGAAGCGGTTGCGTTAAGAAGATCCTTAACCGCCTCTGCCTGCTTCGGCTTCATATCTTCATTTTCAAGAAGCATATCACCGATATAATCATCTATCAGAATCGGACCATGGATCAGATTCTTGTATGAAGAATCCTCAGGATGATACTCCTTTATAAAGACTCCGTTCTTAAACATTTTTACACTATCAAGATTGGTAAGGATAAAAATCTTTCCTCTGTTACTGCCCGGATGCTCTCCTATATCCATCGAAGATGATATCTCGAGTACAGGCTCTTCACTTCGGAAACATGAATAAACAGCCGCCGCAAGTTTCGGGTTACGGAACATGTCCATAACTCCGTGATAACAGATTCTGTCACCGCTTCCGAAATCCTTATGAGTATTATAATCAAACATACACCAGCCGAAGCTTCCCGCTATATCGGTCTGGGCATTAACTTCATCAAGTACATTTGCATGTCGGAGCATATGCTCGAGCCTGTGTTCCTCCCAGTCAAAGGCTTTCGTCGGGAACATATGTCCGTTATACTCGCTGACGAAATATGCCTTTCTCATATCCGAAGTTATATCGACTTTTTTCTCAACACCCTTATTGGTTCCTACATGTGAGAAATCATTATAGGTATATACATCCTCGAGGAAGCTTCCCTTCTTATAGCATCTCACTCCTCCGGTCTGTCTTGTCGGATCAAGCTTATGTGCAAGTTCATTTGTCTTCGAGTAGAATTCATCATCATCTACAGACTCATTGATCCTTACACCCCAGAGCATTATCGAAGGATGATTCCTGTACTGAACGACCATCTCCCTGAGATTTTCTACAGCCTGTTCCTTCCATGCACTGTCACCTATATGCTGCCATCCCGGCATTTCTGTGAAAACCAGGAGTCCTATCTCGTCGCATCTGTCGATAAAATGCTGTGATTGCGGATAATGAGATGTCCTTACCGCATTAAGCCCCAGTTCCTTCTTCAGAATATCTGCGTCAAGTTTCTGCATTGATTCCGGCATCGCATATCCGACATATGGATAACTCTGATGACGATTAAGTCCTCTCAGCTTGACCTTCCTTCCATTCAGATAGAAGCCGTTCACCTTGAATGACATCTGTCTGAAACCTATCCTGTCTTCTCTCTCATCAAGAAGTTCATCACCCCTATAGAGCTCAGTCTTGATCAGATAAAGTGTCGGATTCTCTATATCCCAAAGTTCAACAGCCCCCGATACAAATACTACCTTTTCCGTAAGGTCCTTTCTTCCGAGAACAGCATACTGAGACGGATCATCAGTTGTCTTTCTGATCGACTGACGTATACTATATCCTTCTTCACCGCTTCCTTCATTCAGCTTTATCTCTGATACGATATTGGATTTCCTGCAGAATCTGACCGGCTTATCATATTCCTCAGATTCTATGTAAAAATCTGCAAGTCTTGTATAAATAAAGATATCCTCTATATAAGTTTTACTCTTAACATCCAGATACACATCCCTGTATATTCCTCCGTATGTCATATAATCTATAACATAACCGAAAGGCGGAGTATTAAGCGTTTCCCTGCTGTCACAGCGAACAGTAATTTCATTTTTCTTACCATAACCCAGCATCTCGGATATATCGATCGTAAATGCCGTATAACCTGTATGATGTTCCCCCGAGAGTCTTCCGTTTACATATACCTTTGCATCATGTGCAATCCCGTCAAATGTGATCAGTACGCTTTTATCTTTCCATTCCTTCGGAACATCAAGTACCTTCTTATATCCGCTTATCATCTGATATACATTTTCGTCAAAATAATGCAGCGGAGTCTCCTTAACAGTATGCGGGAGCCGCACCTGCTTCATTCCCGAAGTTCCCTTTTCCAGAAGCTTATCACTGAACTCCTCGGTAAAATACCAATCATTATTAATGTACACCCTCATCTTACACCTCCGATTTATACCACATGTGAACTCGCTTATCTCTTAGTGAGTCGTATATACCCCTTCGAAATCGTATCCTGACTATGCAAGTTTTTAATTTACTTTGCAGTAATACCTTCCACCAGTATCTCAACAACTTCCTCTAATGCATCCATATAGGTAATTCTGTTTGTCACGAGAACATCCCTTTGGAAAAACTGTTCCAGAGAAGCTTCAAGCATCATTTTCAAAATAGGAATTGAAATCGGTCTTATCACTCCCTCAGCTATTCCCTTTTCAATAAGAGATATGGTAAGTTCCCATCCGTTTTCAAGCCTTTCCTCAATCTTCTCATATATTTTAGGGAAGCTGTCTCTGACACTGTAAAGCTGTCTGAAATCAATATCCTTATAACTATTCGGCATAACTCCAAGAATCTTCTTCACCTTTTCTATAGTAGAAAGCGAATCATCCATTGCAACCTTCTGCTCTTCCTCTTTAATTCCGTCAAACAGATAATCTACTACAGCTAGGAACATATCCTCTTTATCTTTAAAAACTTTATAGATGGTCTTCTTGCTGATTCCTCTGTTCTTGGCAATATCATCCATCGTAAATTTGAGTCCCTTATAATTAAAAACCTCTAAGGTTCCCTGTAAAATGTTTTCTCTTAATTCCATATCTGTCTCCTTGCTATATAATTACTGATTGCAAAAAAATAGGAAACTGATTGTAATGTATCAGTTTCCTAGATTGTAACATATTTAATTAGTGGATGCAAGAAACCAATTACTCTTTTTTAGTTTCCGGCACTGCATTTTTATTTTTTCTTCTATATATGATCTTTGCTACTAAAATACCTATCTCAACTACTACAATTGCTGCGATTATATCAACAACAACATGCTGTTTCATAAAAACCGTAGACATCATAACCAGAATGCTTACAGGTGCGGTAAAAAACTTATACCATTTCGGTGCCTTCTCAAGCCAGAGAACCGTTCTCAGCAGCACATAGCTTTCCAGACAATGTATCGACGGGAACAGATTGTCTGCCGCATCCAAACGATATACCAGGTATACACTTCTGCTGAGAAAATCTCCACCGTAAACATTTGCTCTCAGCATCGTTGTCGGAATCACAAGAAAACACACAAGGCATAAAAGCTTGGCACAGATTTCCGCTGCAAATATTCTCGCACAGATTGTCTTATTCTCTCGTGCAGCAAGATAAAAACCGTATACCCACTGAAAATATGCAATCGGAATATAAACAACGACAAACTCCTTGATAAAAGGAATGCTATTATCAATCGCCGAAGTAAGATTATGATGATCCATAGTTCTTGTAAATATCCGGCTTCCGTTATATACCATCATATTTACAACTATCATAGAAAAGATTGCTATCCATCCATGTATAGGAAGAATCTTCAACATGATATTTTTCTTTTTAACCGTTTCCATCCTTCACTCCTATAATTTCACCCATCCTTACGGGAGTCTCTTCCCCTGCTGAAGATTTTCTAAGAATGTCCTCCCTAATACCTGCCTGATTTTTCCTGAGAAGAACTATTATCGTCGAGCCCCCATACTCAAAGTGTCCCTTCTCATCACCACGCATCACTTTACTATTATCATATTTTTCATTTACTATCCTTCCGACAAGCATTGCTCCGACTTCCATCTGAACAGCCCTGCCGAAATTCTCAGTATCTATTACAACATACTCTCTGGCATTTTCGGTAAACACTCTATACTCCTCAAGTGCAACCGGCCTTACAGTATGATATATCCCTCTTATCCTTCTGTTCTTATAGCATCGTCCCGAATCAAAGAAAGAATATCTGTGATAATGATTCACACATAATCTGAACACAAGTGCCTTTCCGCCTTCAAAGCTTTCTGCCAGTCGGCTGTCACGAAGCAGGCTCCTGATTGAAAAAGTGCTCTGCTTAACCGGAATAACCGTGCCCTTTTCGATATCATATGCTGTAAGTAATCCGTCACATGGTGCCACAAGACTTGCCTTGCCCATATCGAATGGTCTGAGTCCGCTTCTTATCCTTCTGCAGAAGAATTCGTTAAAGGTCTTAATCCCATCCAGCAGATAATCCTCACATTTTATATCATTCTTTCTTGCAAAGGGTCTTATAAGAACTCCCGATGCTCTCGTATCCATCAGCTTCCCGGAAATATCCGAAACCGGCTTTGATACAAGCGGTCTGAGAAGTATCCTCCCGGGAATGGTTTTATATAAGAAATCAAGAACAGGCATTATGCTCAATGCCTCCATTTAAATATTATCAGCAGAATAAATTCAACGATTCCGATCGCAACAAGTACATAGAGTGCTTTTCCGCCCATCTTCTTCAGTTTGAAAGGACATACAAAAAGGATGGCAATCAGCAACAGCACAAAGAAATAGAGTAATGAGAAGTCAAATCTAGTAATGAAATGTACCAATACAACAAACGGGAATACAAGGGCTGCTGAAGTAACAGGCAGTCCGGTATAATGCATATTTCCCGTCTTCTGAATTTCCATTGCTCTTTCCTCTTCAGTTGCATTGAAATATGCAAGTCTGATCAGAGCAGCAAGAACATAGAGGGCCGCGATAACCGTAAGTATTATGGAATACCAGCTGACCTTTCTTGTAAGTTCATTGATAAACTTCAACTCACTGTATCTCTCACTCACCCTGAGCATAGCCATACCTATGGATGGCGGAAGCAGGCCGAAACTTACAAGATCAGCAAGTGAGTCGATCTGAATTCCAAAGTCTTTCTGAATCTTTGTTCGATTTTTCTTTGTTCGAGCCACTTTTCCGTCAAAGGCATCACACAGCCCCGATAAAAGAAGAAAAAATACTCCTATATAAGGATGTCCGTACCCTTGAAGAGCTACAAATATCCCGGTTGCTCCCGACATAAGCGACAAATATGTGAGAATGACAGTGTAGTCATAAACGCCTATCATTTCTTAACTCTCCTTCTTATCAAATACCCGATCAGTGTTATCACACCGCTGATGCTGACACAAATGTAAAATGTAAGTCCTCGGCTTAACATTTCCAATTCAAATGCTGCATCACGGCTCATGATTCCTGAAAAGCCGTCAACCATGAGATAATCCGCTATTCCCATAGCCCCCGGAACGGGCACAAAATTATAACCTATCGTAATCAAGCATTGGCTCGTAAAAAGCTTAAGTGCATTGAGGGCTTCACCTCCAAGCGAAAGATGCACAAGCATCGGAACCATAACCTGCGAGCCTCTCTGAAGATAATTCCAGAGAAATGCCTTAGTAAGTATATCCGGACGTCCGGATATTATCTGAGCCGAGCTTGAGTAATCCGCTTTTACCTTTTCAAGCTTGGCCAGCTTCTTATCCAGTTTCTTTATCATTTTTTTCTTATGCAGAAATGTAAGGAATCTGGCAAGCAGGTCAAAGAACTTATCACCCTTACGTAATATGAGCATAAATGCCGAGGCCAGCACGGTAAGTGCCGTGAACCCGCATATTATCAGGGTTTTGGATAATGTACTGAATCCAAAGAAAACCTTTGGCTGAATGATTATCGCACATATTCCGAGCACAACTATGGAAACCGTATACATCATAAGATTGAGTATCAGTGTAGCTGTCACCACACCTCCCGGTATTCCGTCTTTCATCATGAAATATGCGCTTGCGGGCTGTCCTCCTGTCGCCGATGGTGTGATCGCCGAAAAGTAAATATCTGAGGTACTGTATATCAGTCCCTGCGTGGATTTCCGACGATATCCGGCTCCCTTAAGTATCGAACAGATTGCAACTCCCTCAAACCATATAAACAGAAGAGATGCAAGTATCGCAAGGCCGAACCATACCTTATCTGCTCTTGCAGCCGCCGCTATTATATCTTTGACCGATAGTCCTTCACTGCTTTTATAAACCATCCAAATGGTAAAGACTGCCAGAGCCATTGAGAAAACAGCCCAGAAAATCTTCTTTTGTCTGTCATTCAGATGTATCCTCTTAGCCATATCAATATTCTACCAAATCTATTTTTTTCATTTCAATAATTCTTATTTTCTTCTTTTTGAAGAATTACGTTTTCTTCCCTGACCGGAAACTAAACTGCCGTTCTTTCCTGACTTAACCTGCTGTTCAGCTTTTTTATTCTTCGATGTCAATTCCTCAGTCGGCATATCATTCAGCTTTTCGTCATCAGCTTCATTTTCATCGTCATCACTATCAGAGTTATCTCCGTCAGCGTTTTCTCTGCCATCGTCATCGCTGTCATCGTCATCATCGTCATCGCTGTCATCATCGTCTTCGTCGTCTTCATCAACATCTGATGAATGAGCATTCTCACCATCCGAAACATTGTTATCCATTTCATCCGATGCCGTTTCATCCGGATCCTTATCGGAATCATCTGACAACTCATACCTCTTCATTCTTCGAGGTATCTTCAGTTTATAATCCGATGTAAGAAGTCCTTTCTCCATAAGTTTTCCATGCACATATTCTCTGAGAAGTGCATATAAGACCGAAACAAGCGGAATGAATACAACCATACCCGCAACACCGAACAGACTTCCACCTACAGTAAGAGAAACAAGAACCCAGATACCCGGAAGTCCTACTGAATTTCCTACTACGAAAGGATATATAAAGTTACCTTCTATCTGCTGAATAACTACAAATATTACTACAAAAACGAGTACCTTAACAGGTGCAACAAGAAGGATGAGAACACATCCAACAAGACAGCCTATGATAGTTCCTACGATAGGTATCAATGCAAGTACTGCTATTGTTATACTGATAAGCAATGTATACGGCAGTCTGAAGATCGACATTACTATGAAAAACATAATGCCTATAATGATTGCTTCGACACACTGACCGGATACAAAACCCGTAAAGGTCACATCAGCTCTGTCAGCAACCTGCATCCACCAGTCTGCATGCTTTTTATCCAAAAAGGTATAAAGCATCTTCATACACTGGTCTGAAAGCTTTTCCTTCTGAAGAAGAATATAAATAGCAAAGATAAATCCGATTATGAAGTTCAGAAGTCCCGATACGATTCCCGAAACCGCACTTATTCCTCCCGCAAGGATATTACTGAGCCTATCCTTCAGGAAGATCATTATCTTTTCAAGTATGCTCTGCCAGTTGGCAGCCCACTCTTCAATTGTCTGATATACATCAGGATACTTTGCAAAAAGCCCCTCTGCCCATGCGGTAACATTTTTAATGCCTGTAGGAATCTGCCTTACCAGCTGTGCTATCGTATCGATCAGCTGAGGAATGACCAGATATGCGGCTAGTGAAAATACAAGAATTGTCAGGAACAGAGTTATGGTAAGAGCAAGTGCCCTTCTTCTCTTATCCCATTTTTCGCCACTAAATCTTTTCCTGTTTTTAAATAATCCCTGTTCAACTCTCCTCATCGGTACATTAAGTATATAAGCCAAAGCAGCACCGATGATGAACGGCATGCATACCTTTGTTATCTTTCTGAACGCACCGAATATCATACCGATATTGTTCAGTATAAAATACAGCAGAATCAGGATCGATCCTGTCTTTATTATTCTCATTGCTTTCTTATCATTGAAAAGCCCCAACTCAGATTCCTCCGAAAACGATTATAAATACTTTTAACACCTTCAATATTATAAATGTGTATCATATATGCATGCAACATAAAAATCATAAAATAAGATTAAAGATTCCTTAAATACTTTCTCAAGCTTTATAAGTAAAAAGCTGTTACGGAACATGGTTATGTCCCGCAACAGCTTGGTGTTATCTTCAATTATTTCTCAGCAGCCGCCTCGATTTCCTTCTTTGCAACTTCTTCAGGTGCCTGCTCATACCTTGCAAACTCATAAGAGAATACGCCGCTTCCTCTTGTCATTGAATAAAGCTTTGTATCATACTCATAAAGCTCTAAGTACGGAATATCTGCAAGTATTTCATGATATCCGTTTCCGAGAGGATTCATTCCGAGAACTCTCGCACGGCGCTTGTTCAGATCGCCCATGATATCGCCGGTATACTGATCCGGAACCACTACTCTGAGAGCTGCTATCGGCTCCAGAAGAACCGGACCCGCATCCATAAATCCTTGCTTAAATGCCTGCTCTGTTGCTACCTTGAAAGCAAGCTCGGATGAATCTACCGCATGGTAACTTCCATCATAGAGATTTACCTTAACTCCGAGAACAGGATATCCTGCAAGAGGACCTGCCTTAACCGATTCAGCAATACCCTTTTCAACTGCCGGGAAGTAATTCTTCGGAACCGCTCCGCCGACAACAGTCTGCTCGAATACATATGGTGTATCCATATCACCCGAAGGCTCAATGATGATCTTAACATGTCCGTACTGTCCATGTCCGCCTGACTGCTTCTTATATTTATACTCTGTATCGGCTTTCTTCCTGATCGTCTCTTTGAAAGCGATTCTCGGACGTGAAAGCTCAATCTCAACCTTATACTTTTCAGCAAGAACGCTCTTAACAACATCGATATGTGTTCCGCTGATACCGTAAATAAGTGTCTGACCGTTTTCACTGTCATTAACATATTTAAGAGTGAGGTCTTCCATCATCATCTTTGAAAGTGCCTGAGATATCTTATCTTCTTCACCCTTGTTCTTTGCTGTATACTTCAGATATACATAAGGCTTCGAAATAGCTGTACGTATATAGGTAACCGGATTTTTCTTCATTGAAAGCGTATCCGTTGTCTGGCTTACTGCAAGCTTTGCAAGTGCACCGATATCGCCTGCGTGAAGTTCCTTAACTTCTTCTACCTTGCTTCCGGTTATAACATAAAGCTTTCCAAGCTTCTCTTCTGCATCACGATGATAATTATATAGAATATCATCCGGCTTAAGAACTCCCGAATTAACCTTGATAAGTGAGTATTTTCCGATATACGGATCAACTATCGACTTGAAGATATAAGCTGACTTTGGCTTAGCAAAATCATAATCAGCTTCGAATACTTCATTATTTGTCGTATTGATTCCCGCACACTTACATTTATCAGGGCTTGGGAAATACTTAATTATATCAGCCATCAGAGTGTACTGTCCTCTTGCCATGGTATTAGATCCCATAAGAACAGGCACTACGGAGCCGTCACATACACCTACTCGAAGTGCTGAACGTATCTCGTCCTCTGAGAACTCATCGCCGCCGAAATATCTTTCCATGAACTCTTCGCTGGTTTCAGCAACTGCTTCAACCAGAGCGTCACGGCAGATATTAAGATTCTCATATGAATAATCCGGAACATCAAACTTATCAACTGTTCCCTTATCATTCCATCTCTTTGCCTTCTGCTGGATAACATTTACATATCCGACAAACTGCTCATTTTCACGGATTGGAAGGTGGAAAGGTGCAATCCTCTTACCGTACATATCCTGAAGATTCTGAACAACCTCTCTGAAACTTGCCTTATCAACATCCATGTCCGTAACAAATACTATTCTCGGAAGCTTTCTCTTCTCACAGAACTCCCAAGCACGTATTGTTCCTTCTTCGATACCTGTCTTACCGGATACAACTATGATCGCAGCATCAGCTACAGCCACAGCCTCCTCAACTTCTCCTATAAAATCAGGATAGCCCGGAGTATCCATAAGATTGATCTTGTAATCTTCCCAAGGAATCGGAACCACTGTGGTCTTAAGAGAAATCTTTCTCTTAATCTCCTCCTTGTCATAATCGCTTATCGTATTCCCGCTTTCTATGCTTCCCATACGATTAGTAAGTCCAGCCAGATACGCAATTGCCTCAACAAGTGAAGTCTTGCCACTGCCCCCATGTCCCAGAAGGACAACATTACGGATCTTATCCGTGGTAAATACATTCATGCCGCTACCTCCATAAGTTTAGTTTTTCCCCAAGTTGGCCATGTAAAGACCGTTTGGTCCTACCCCCGACCAACCAATTAACATTATACCAAAAAATGTATTCAGATGGAATGGCGAAATGTCAAATCCCCAAAACTTTTGACATTAAGCTTTTTTCTTTTCCGAATATAAAATTTTAAGTAAAACAGGTGTAAGAATGGAACTGCAGATTATCAGAAGGATTACGGATGTAAAAAATTTACTGTCCATCAATCCCACTGCAAGTCCCTTCTGGGATACTATAAGAGCAACCTCTCCTCTCGTCATCATTCCGACACCTATCTTCAGAGCGTTTTTTCCCTTAAATCCGGTGATGCGTCCCGCAAGTCCGCATCCAATTATCTTTGAAAGCATTCCTACCAACACAAAGGCAGCCGAGAACAGCAGAATGCTCATATCCAGAGTTCTTATATTAGTCTGAAGTCCGATACTTGCAAAAAAGACCGGTCCGAAAAGCATATAGGAATTTATATCCATCTTTCTGTCGATATATTCAGAGTCGTCCAGTGAGCTGAGGATTATTCCCGCTACATATGCACCCGTAATATCCGCAACTCCGAAAACCTCCTCTGCAATATAAGAAAGAGAAAAAGCAAGTGCCAGACCGATTATAGGTATTCTTCTGGTATGCGGATGCTTCTTATCAACCAGTTTGAGAATTTTATATATTCCAAAACCGACAACAAGTGAAAGTACAAAGAATACCACAGTCTTAAGTACAACTACTCCGATTGAATTTGAAGGATCCTTGAAAGATATAACTATCGTAAGTACCAGAATTCCGATAACATCATCTATTATCGCCGCACTGAGTACTGTTGTTCCTACTTCATCGGATATTTTCCCAAGCTCCTTCAAAGCCTGTACCGTTATACTTACTGATGTTGCGGTAAGTATAGTACCGATAAATACAGCTTTCAGGAAATCCTCCGTTCCCGGAGCACTGAAGCCGTAGAAGCTCATGAACATGACCGTTCCGAATACAAGAGGAACAAAAACTCCCGCACAGGCTATTATCGTTGCCTTAAGGCCCGTCTTCTTCAGCTGCTTTATGTTTGTTTCAAGTCCAGCACTGAACATAAGAAGGATAACTCCGATCTCCGCCATTCCGGCAAGAAAATCCGAGCTTCTTACCCAGTCAAGAAGACTTGGTCCCAGGAGCAGTCCGGCCACTATCTCTCCGACTACCTGAGGGGCTTTAAGCTTTCTGGCACAAAGTCCGAAAAACTTGGCGAATACTATGATTATCGCCAGCTGCATAAGTATTTCACGCGTATCCATTTTGAATCATCTCCTGATCATTTATTAACCCCTGATACAGTTAAACCCAAATACTTATACCCCTATTATACTTTCTCAAGCCGCATCTCAACCCCTCTCGATGCAACCGAACCTTTACTCATACATCAGATATTTTTTTAAACTATGGAGACATTTCTTTGCCTCTCTTCTTCCGATCATATAAACCCGCTTAAGCTTCTCAGGATTTCTCTCTATCCTGTCTATTTCGAGCTTCTCGGAAGGTCTGATCACAAAAAGTGAATTTGCCGCTTCTCTTTCACGGATATACTTGATCGTATCATTATATACCTCGGCACGTTTTGAAAGTGCCTTAGCTATTGCCGGATACTTTCTTCTCATGATTGAAGCCGTGGCCTTCTGAGAGGTTCCGTACTTCTTGATATACCCTTCGGGCCGTGTGAGAACGACTACATTTCTGTCATATCCGATGCTTTCAAAATACTTTACGGGAATTGAATCAGCGATTCCTCCGTCCAGCATCTCGCGTCTTCCGATCTTAACGGTTTTTGAAACCAGCGGAAGTGATGCAGATGCTCTCATCCACTCAAGATCGTAATATGTTCCTCTCGAAATTTTATGATATATCGCATGTCCCGTTCGTACATCGGTCGCAACAACATAAAAATCCATCGGATTATTCTTGAAGGTTTCCACATCAAAGAAGTCCAGTTTAGTCGGAAGATAATGATAACAGAATTCGGCCCCGAATATATTCCCCGTTTTAATCAGCGACTTAATACTGCAGTATCTGTCGTCCCTGCAATACTTCATGTTATATCTGATAGCTCGGCCGATCTGATGAGATTTATAATTGCATCCGAATATAGCTCCCGCAGATACTCCTATCGTTCCGTCAAATACTATTCCTTCTTCCATGAAGACATCCAGCACGCCTGCGGTGAACATACCCCGCATGCCGCCGCCTTCAAGTATAAGCCCCTTTTTCATATATACTCCTTAAAATCCGCTTATTTCAAGCATGAAAGCCATTTATCCTTTTACGTATATTTTGATATTATATCACACCGTTTACTGCATAGCTAATTAAACTTAAAATATTTAAGCCCTATGGAAAGTTCAGTCTGTCAGAAACCTTCCACAGGGCTTATTTTCTTAATATTTTTCGATTATTTCATGGTATTCTGAGCACCCATAAAGATAGGCATATTCGTCTCATTGTCAATTATCAGATAAATAAACGGACGATCAAGTTCTATCACTATCGGATCCTCCGGTGCTTCCATTACACATCCTTCGGTCATTTCGATAGCTGTAGCGGCTGCCGCCTCTGTTCCTTCTCTGTTAACGTCTATATAGGTTTTATGGATAACTCTTGATATATAAAGCTGTCCATCCCACATTTTAGAGAAATCAGCGTCCGGATTAAATGCATTATTAATTCCAAGGCTCTTAAGCGGATCGACCATTTCAGCCGAATACTCTGTTTTAAATTCAGGGAGCTTATAATAACATTTCTTTGTTGAAAAGAATTCTATATCTTCAACTATGCTTTCGTCCTCTTCTATAAGCGAATTTACAAATTCACTCAGCGTCTGGTCACTCGGTGGAAGGATTCCCACGAAAGAATACTCTCCGCCTTTATAATCAACCTGGAAGCCCTGACCTCTTCCGAATGTAAAATACTTGCCACACTCTCCCGAAAGCATTGTTACAGTCGAAACTTCTCCGTCATCATTCGTAAACTCATAATCCTCAATGATCTGATCATCCGAAAAAGCTTCATTCCATTCACCCTTAAATGCAACCGCATTTATAAGCATCACGCTTCCCTGAGGTGTTTCCCCGATTATTGTCGGAATCATTCCGTAAGTTTCATTGCTGACCCATTCATTGATCGTATCTTTTGCCTTATCATCGAAAGGAAGTCCCGTAACTACCGGAGCATAATATGATTTTACGGTTTTTAAATAATCATCCTTAAGCCTGATATTATTACTGTCAGGTGTATTAACCCATATAGAATTTGCAACATTCCAATTTACATCCTGATTGCTGCTCATTTTCCCCGATAGATATCCCAGATCTTTGTTCATATCCGAGATTCCGACGCCGCCGCCGATTACCTTTTCCATTTCGGAAAGATTTTTTCCGTCGGCACCGTTTTCAACCATTCCGAATGCCATCTCAATAGAGAACGGTGATATCAGAACATTTCCTCCTTTTTCAGCCTCCAGACATTTTCCGAGCATCTTGAGAGCTGCCTTATCCATATTTACATAGTCGCCGTAATAAGCATTTTCCTTATCTTCCGGTCTGTCTCCCGAATCATCAAATCTTGTAACATATTCCACATTTGACTTTGGAACATCATTTCCTGCTGCAAGATTGTTAGTGCCCAGCTTAACCTCTGAAGCTGCTTGGCCCGATGCACTGCCGCATCCTGTCATCATTACCATTGCCGCAAGTATTGCAGCTGTTCTGCTACTGTTTACCCTTTTCATAATACTTTTTCCTTTCACATAAATATATTCAGCTCATCGCTTATAATTTATATACGGACCTATATTATATATTTATGGAAATTTTTAAAAAGAAATATTTATGAATTGTTTTTGTATTTATATTTTTTATACTTTTGCTCCGTCTTATAACTGTTCTTTACGGCAGAATAAGGCAATCGGTATTTATATCCGAAATCTTTACGGCAGAATAAGGCAATCGGCATTCATATCCGAAACTGTTGGATAACCTGTACAGCTCATTATAAATCTCAGCTCATCGTTTACTTTACGGATAAATCTCTCAACTCCGAGACTTCCCTCATCTTCAAGTGACGAAAGCATCGATCGTCCAACTGCAGCCGCATCTGCTCCGAGTGCAATTGCTTTATAAACATCCGCTCCCGATGCAATACCGCAGTCAACTATGATCTTCACATTTCTTCCCTCCAGAGCCTCTCTTATCTCCGGAAGGACCATCATCGGAGGTGCTGCATATGGCATACGTCCGTGATGATGGCTGACTATTATAGCAGCCGCTCCGATATCGGCACATTTTACCGCATCCTCTTTACTGAGAACACCCTTAACTACAAAAGGCAGCTTGGTTGACTCTACATATGAACCGAGCATATCCATAGTCTGGACAGCCATTTCCTCTCCGATGACTATATCCGCACCGTGTTCACCGAAAATATGATCTATATCCATTCCTACTGCAAAAGCTCCCGCTTCCTCAGCGAATTTAAACTGATCTCTCACTTTCCCGTTATCGGCATATGGCTTAACTATACGTACAGTTTTTGCTCCCGTTGCTATTATGCGGCTGAACATATCATTCTCCATCATTCCGACGAAATTCAAGATATTCAGCTCCTTTGCGGCAGCAGAATACTCTTCAAGTCCAGTCAGTTCCCTTCCGTTAAAGCATCCGAGATGTGAAAATGCCGGAGTCATTACGGGCATATCAAATTTCTCTCCGAACATTTCCGTGCCTGTATCGGCAATAACCGAATCTATCAGCCTCTCCTTTATGAGAATGCTGTCCATATATTTTGCTGTGATTTCGTTGGCATCATATAATCTGCTATAGCTCATTTCAACCCTCCTATTAAATCTTAATATAGCCCATGCAATTCTTTCTTCAGATAATCCATATATTTCAGGTATTCCTCATCCGTACTTAGATGTTCCAGAATTACAGGCATTTCGGGATCTATCTCATTCATTCTCTCGATATAATATCTTAGCGGAAACTCACCGCATCCCGGAGGGCACTCGGTCATATGTACCGTATAATCCTCTTCCAGATGTATATCCTTGATATGACAGCTCCTGATCTTGTTTCCAAGCAGAGCTGCACATTCATCAACCAGTGTTTCCGCATTATAATACCTGTCTATAGAATTAGTCATATTAATAATATCCAGATGTACAAGGAACCTGTCTCTTCCGACTTCCTCAAGAAGCCTTACATAATCCATCGGACCGGTCGGGATCATCCACGGCATAGGTTCAAGCGTGAAAAATGTATTCTTTACATTTGCCGTATCAATTATTTCCTGTACCATTTTTACGGTTAATCGGCGGGCCTCGTCAGTAAAATTCTCCTTATAATGACCATCCCATCTCGGGCCGAAGGCACCTGCTACATTTACGGCACATCTTGCCCCGAGAAAATCCGCAAGCCTGAGCTGCTCCACAGCATAATCCATATTTTTTTTACGCTCGTCCGGATCCGGAGAAAGTGCATTTCTCTAGATTCCCACCTCTGCGATCATAAGGCCGTGTCGTTCTGCGGCCTCCTTATATTCTATGATCTTCTCTTCCGGTTCATCGCTCTGAACGGGAAAAACGACCGCTCCCATTCCGAGTTTTATCTGATTTTCCGCCCACTCCTCAGCCGAACTGTGTGCAAGCGGTGATGACGTACCAAGTCTCATACTATCTCTCCTCTTTAAGAAATCGTGCCACCTCTTTACGAAATTGTGCCACCGCAGAGCATGCAGAATGCTGCAGCACACTTTGCGATGACACAATCTCTCATGTTCCAAATTCCGATTCAGTTACATAATCGTGTTTAATTAGTTTCAATCATATTTCTTCGCTTATTTATCCAGAATATCTCCGGCTTCCTTAAGCAGTTCAATGATCGGAAGATGCTGCGGGCAGACTCCCTCACATTGTCCGCAGGCTATACAATCGGATGCTTTTCCATGCCTCTGAACCAGTCCTGAATAGAAATTCTTCGATCTCCAGTCATCCGGATAACGGCGAAGTGTATTGATCGTCCTGAAAACATCAGGGATGCTGATCTGCATCGGACATCCCGGTGTACAATACTTACATGCTGTACATCCTATCTGAGGTATACTGAGTATATCGTTCGTAACCTCATTTATTATACCGAGCTCTTCATCTGTAATAGGCTCGAAATCGGTAAATGTACCGATATTGTCCATCATCTGATCTTCCGTAGACATTCCCGAAAGAACAGTCATAACTCCCGGAAGTGATGCAACGAATCTGAGTGCCCAGGAAGCAACTGAACTGTCGGGTCTCTTAGCCTTAAACTTAGCTTCTATTTCAGGTGCCATATTTGCAAGCATTCCGCCTCTTACAGGTTCCATAACGATTATCGGTATATTTCTCTCATGAAGTATATTATAGAGTTCTTCCGACCTTACAACAGGATTTGTACGGTCCAGATAATTAAGCTGGATCTGGACAAATTCTACTTCAGGATGAGCATCCAGTATTTTCTCGAGAAGTTCGGGACTTCCGTGATAAGAGAATCCGAAGTGTCTGATCTTTCCCTCTGCCTTTTTCTGCATACCCCATTTGAAGCAGTCATACTTTACGTATGTATCATAGTTGTTGCCGTCCTCGATTGAGTGAAGAAGATAAAAATCATAATAATCAACTCCCGCACGCTCGAGCTGCTCATTGAAAATTCTCTCAACATCGCTCTCCTGCTTGATCTCCCATGCAGGAAGCTTTGTAGCTATCATGAAGCTGTCTCTCGGATATCTCTTTACAAGTGCTTCGCGAGCAGCAACCTCAGACTTACCGCCATGATATACATAAGCTGTATCGAAGTATCTTTTATCCATCTTCATATACTCATCGACCATTGCCGATACTCTGTCGATGTCAACCTGTCCATCCTTCTCAGGAAGTCTCATAAGACCAAATCCTAACTTCGGCATCAAACTCAAATCAATACTCATTCCCCAATCCTCCTTTGATAATGTATACTTTCTTTCCTCTTGTTCTGACAATGATTCTTCGTCAGATTTATATAAGTTCCTTTGATTTTTCTATAGCTGCGATGACTCGTTCGCACCAGTCATCAAATTCAGGATCTTCTACCTGACATTCCGGATGTGAAAGGACATACTGAAGTGCTATCCTTACACCCTGATCAAACCTGACCGTAGTCTTCATATCCGGAACGGCTCTCTTCAATTTGCTGTTATCAAAAACAACAGATACAGCCTTATCTCCGATCAGGCTTCCTTCAAAATCAAATCCATACTTATCGCCTACCGCACTCAGGAATTCAGATGATACGTGATAAGCCTTCAGCTCAACTCCCAGAGCATCCGCTACAGTCTGATATATCTGATTCCATGTAAGTGTCTCATCGCCGGTTATCTGGAATGCTTCTCCTATTGCATGAGGATTACCCATAAGTCCTGTATAGCCTGTCGCAAAATCCTTATTAAATGTTACCGTCCAGAGTGATGTTCCGTCTCCCTGAATTATGACAGGCTTACCTTCCTGCATACGCTTTATAACCTGATAGAATCCCTTCTTACCATGAACTCCGAGAGGTATATTTCTCTCATCATAGGTATGGCTCGGACGGATTATTGTAACAGGAAATCCCTCTGTTCTATACTTCTCCATCAGGAATTCTTCACATGCGATCTTGTTTCTTGAATACTCCCAATGCGGATTTGCAAGTGTTGTTCCTTCTGTTATCACATAGCTTGCGGCTGGCTTGTTATAAGCCGAAGCGGAACTGATATACATATACTGCTTTGTCTTGCCCTTGAAGAGTCTGTAATCTCTCTCCACAGCATCAACAGTAAATCCTATAAATTCACTTACAACATCGAAGGTCATTCCTCCGATCTTCTCACGGACATCATCCTCATTATATACATCAGCGACAATCTGATGAACCGATTCCGGTACTATGTCACTTCTGTTTCCTCTGTTGAGAAGCCATACCTCCCAAGCCGGATCCTCCGCAAGTTTCTTAACTATTGCGGTACTGATAGTTCCCGTACCGCCAATAAATAACGCCTTCATTGTAACCTCCGATTTTATTATATATCTTTACCCATACATCTTCATTCAATTCATTTATTACTTTCAGGTTTATATTATTCAGGTTTATTATTTCTAAACCATCATTTCATAGATCTTTGTGCAATCCTCTTCATCGAGCGTTACAAAGCCCGTAATAGTTCCGTCTCTTCCGTCACCTCTGCAGAGTACCTCAACAAGCTTCGGAATATCCTCTTTCTTTGCTCCAAGTTCTTCAAAGTTTGACGGCATTCCGAGAGAAATAAGGAACTTCTGAAATGCTTCGATACCCTCAAGTGCCGTAACCTCAGGATTTTCAAAGTTCATTTCACAACCCCATACACGAACAGCCACCTGAGCGAAACGCATAACATTATGCTTCATTACATATCTGAATACTGCCGGCATTGTAACCGCAAGACCTGCACCGTGTGCGCAGTCATAAAGAGCGGAAAGCTCATGCTCTATTGTATGACTGTTCCAGTCCTGACTTCTTCCGACACCGCAGGAATGATTATGTGCCATCATGCCTGCCCACATGATATTTGCTCTTGCCTGATAATTATTCGGATCGGCGATAACTCTCGGAGCCTCATATTTCATTGTAAGAAGCAGTGCTTCGATCAGTCTGTCCGTAACCTCAACCTCTGTAGAATTTGTAATATATCTCTCATAGAGATGTGCCATAATATCTGTAGCTCCGGCTGCTGTCTGATATGCCGGAAGAGTCTGTGTAAGTTCAGGATTAAGGATGCTGAACTTAGGTCTTATAGCATCTCCGCTGGCACCTCTCTTAAACATTCCCTCTTCCTTTGTGATAACCGAATCAGGACTGCCCTCACTGCCTGCTGCAGAAATAGTAAGTATGGTTCCTACAGGAAGCGCTTCCTCAATTCTCTTTCCCTGATAGAAATCCCAGAAATCTCCGTCATATACGGTTCCTGCGGCAATAGCCTTAGAGGAATCGATTACGCTTCCTCCTCCGACTGCAAGTACGAAGTCGACGCCTTCCTCTCTGCAGAGCTCAATTCCTTCATAAACAAGACCGCTTCTCGGATTCGGCTTAACACCGCCGAGCGCTATATAATCTATTCCTTCCTCCTCAAGAGATTTCTTTACTCTGTCAAGAAGACCGGATTTCTCGGCACTTTTTCCTCCATAATGAAGGAGCACCTTGCTGCCACCGAACTTCTTTACATATTTTCCGGCATCCTTCTCAGTTTCCTTACCAAATGCAAAAAATGTCGGTGAATAAAATGTAAAATTTTCCATATGATTTTCCTTTCTTTTTAAATCAGCCATAGTGCCTGTTCCGATGGCAAAATCATGATCGTAACTATTAATTATTCTAATTCACTGACATTACAAAAAACAGAAGATATTTATTGAATTTTGCCCACTTTTTGCTATTATTATATTATAAATCAAAAAATTAAGGAGATTGAAACTGTGGATAATAACCCTTATGAAATAATCAGATATCCCGGTGTTCAGGGTGTTTCGATAACCGACAGGAATATTCCCGAAAGCTTTCATTCTCACTGGCATAATGCGGCAGAATTCGTCTGTGCATTAAAGGATGGCTGTAAATACAAGGTACGTAATAATACCTATACATTAAGTAAAGGGGATATTCTTCTTATATGGCCGAGAGAACTTCATGAAATAGTCCATACGCCTACCGGCGGAATGGTATTTATTCAGTTTTCATCAGATCTGCTCGAACAAAATCTCGACCTTCTATCTATGGCCAAATTCTTTGCCGAATGTCATCACATCGAAGCAAGCAATGCGCCGGCACTGACATCTTCTATAGCCGCAAAAATACATGAAATAGGCAGTCTGATCTCGTCAGACATGAATTTCATCGAAACACGTTGTAAAATGCGGGTATATGATATCATTTTAAACATCGGCGAATATATAGTTCAGACCAAGCAGGAACAGATAAAAGATTCCGAACATTCGAATATATCCTGGAAGCATATAAATGCTGCCTGCAGTTATATATCGGAGCATTCAACGGAGAATCTGACTCAGACTGAAGTTGCTGCTCATGTCGGCCTCAGTCCTTATTACTTTTCAAGGCTGTTTAAGGAATATATGCAGATGACATTTCCGGCATACCTTTCGGGAATACGAGTAAGATCCGCCATAAGACTCTTGTCGGACGAATCTCTGTCCATTACGGATACTGCTTTTATGTCAGGCTTCCAGTCAACTACTGCATTCAACAAAATCTTCCGTGAACAGACAGGCTGTTCGCCAAGAGATTTCAGGAAGCTTCATCTTCATTCTAACAAATAGATTCATCGTTATGTACCTGATCGGCACAGCGCTGATCAGTTAACATAAAATCATTTCAGGAGGGAATGCAAATGCTTATAGGATTGATCATCGGTATCATCCTCGGTGGTGTTTCGGGATGTATCGCAGGCGCAATTATGAAAAGCGAGGGCGGAACAGTAAGAAATATCATCCTTGGAATTGTCGGAGGATTTGTCGGTAGTTTGGTTTTTGGCCTTCTCGGTTTCAAATCTGTCGGAATTATCGGCCAGATTATAACTTCTGTTGTAGGTGCATGTATCATCATCTTCGTCGGAAGAAAACTTTTCAAGTAAAAAAATACAGCGGTATCAATCTTGTTGTGATACCGCTGCATTTTTTATGTTGTGAAATTATTTAAAGGAGCTGTTTAAATCTCAGCTACGGATCCGAGTCTTTTAAGCTCTTCTCTCTTAAGCTGTGCTTCAATCATCTTCTGCTCGATAAGATCTTCATCATACCTAATCTCAGGTGCTTCACTATATGCTTCTACATATGCTTCTTTCTTTACACCGTTTAAAGAATACTCATAACCGCATACCATTGAAATTATTACTGCAGCCAGCGCAAATCCGAAAAATGTGCTGCTGATGATCAAAACTGCAAGAAGGGGAATATTTGCAAACTCTCTTCCGTCCTTTGAGATTGTAAGCTTATTGTGAGTAAGAAATGCGAATACTCTTCTTAAGAAGTTTCCTACTCTGCCTGCTGACTCTCTTCTTGCTTCTCTCTTAGCTTCTCTTCTTGCCTCTCTCTTAGCTTCTTTTCTTTCTCTTCTTGTCATCTTTACAGGTCTATAGTTTTTCTCAGCTTCTTCGATTGCTCTCTTAAGCTCAACTGCTGCAATCTCCTCTGCTGTTATCGGCATAGCTCTCTTATCCATTCCTGCCGGAAGATATGTTGTTACCTTTCCAAGCTTCTCGAGATATACCATTGCATCTATCATATCACCGTCACATGCCCTGATTGCATTTCTTGCATCTTCAAATGTAACGCCTGTAGCTTCTCTTAATTTCTCAACCTTTGTGAACTCTTCCATGATATTTACCTCCGTTTAATGATCAGGTTACTATTTATTTTCAAATGTTTGTTTGCTTTTGATGTGTATAATATACAATCCCGAGATTAAACCGTCTTTTAATCAAAATTAAATTTAGATTAAAAAATAAATTAAAAATGTATCATGAAAAATCAATACGAAGTATAATAGAAGCACTTAAATTGATACCATTATGATCTAAGAAAGGGTTTTGTTATGAAAAATTTCATCGAAAAGATATGGGACGAGTCAGAATATAACTATGCTGCGGCATACGGATTCATTCCGGAAATTCATGCCTATATGCATGATGACGATCAGTCACGCGACTGTATGCTTGTCATTCCCGGCGGTGGTTACTGCGTCTGTACTCCTCATGAGGGAGAGCTTGTTGCCGAAGAATTTTATAAACGAGGCATGAATGCTTTTGTTCTTACTTATACTACAGATATAACCATGTCTGTACCTCTGAAGGATCAGCCGCTTCAGGACATTTCCAGAGCAGTCAGATTTATCAGAAAAAGATCCGAGGAATATAACATTTCCGGAAAGAAACTTATAGTATGCGGATTCTCGGCAGGTGCCCACGTTGCCGGAACTCTTGCAGTTCATTATGAGGAAATATCCGACGTCAATACAGCATATAGCAATATATCAAACAGGCCTGACGGTGTAATTCTCTCCTATCCTGTTATAACAGCCGGAGAGCTTACACATATATATTCTATTCAGACACTGCTTGGCAAAAATCCGACACAGGAAGAGCTGGATTATTATTCGATAGAAAAGCAGGTTAAGCCTTCGACTCCTCCATGTTTTATATGGCAGACTGAAGAAGATGAGCTGGTTCCCGTTGAAAACAGCTATCTTATGGCCGAGGCCTTACATAAGGCAAGGATTCCTTATGCTCACTATGTTTTTCCAAAGGGATTCCACGGGCTCAGTGTTGCAAACGATGATTTCTTTAATGGATGGTCCGGCGGAATGTATGTAATGGATCAGGTATTTAAAGCAGTCGAAGCTGTTAGAGCAGGAAAGGGTGTTAATGTTTCCGATGAAAGACGTGCCGAACTCGAGGCACAATTCCCTGACAATCAGGAACCTGTTATGCCGGAAGGTCTGCCTATCGACCAAAGCTGGCGGGAAGATGCCGGACTCTGGCCGTCACTTGCGGAAGCTTGGATTAAGAGACTGTAGGTCCTGAATTTCAAATATAAAAAACTTAACAGACTATTATAAGAGCCTGGTCCAGCCGGATGTCGTGCATCAACCGCCCATGAAAGGGCTCTGATGCACGCACCGGCTGTACCGGGCTTTTGTATTTTTTATATTATTGTTTTACGATTTTACTTTGTAAGCAGGAATTTAAGTGTCCTGGCTG
Source organism: uncultured Lachnospiraceae bacterium (assembly GCA_946405625.1). Classification (GTDB taxonomy): domain Bacteria; phylum Bacillota; class Clostridia; order Lachnospirales; family Lachnospiraceae; genus Eubacterium_Q. The sequence goes on from CAMJHQ010000007.1 coordinate 47,308, forward strand.
CATCCCATTCTGTACATCCAAGTTTACGCATAAAGCTTACGTACCTGAGATTCAGCTTAGTCGACGAGCTTTGCGTGGCCGAACATTGAAGGATTCATGTAGCATGTTCCTGTGTCGTCTGCCCAGCTCTTGGTTCCGATTCTTTCTCCGCTTGCTCCGGCATCATTTACCTGAAGTTCAAGTCCGATCTCGGTTCCTGCTTCCGGTGTAATATCTGTCCACTTCATGGCTGCTTCAACCAGATATCCGTCTTCTGTCTCAACGGCAACGGCGTTGATATTTTCCTCAAGACACTTCTCACCGTTGAAGCTGAGCTTGTTCTTAAAGCTTACTCTGTACTGCTTATCATCAGCTTCATATGCGCCTGCTCTTGCGTTATTCTCATCGATAAATACTTCTATAGAATCCTGCTGATAATCATCTGCACTTGCATCATTAAGCACATCATCCTTAACAGGCATAAGTACATAAAGATAATCTTCATCCCAGAGAACCTTTGCAGCGCATTCTGCCTTTGCATTCTGAACAGTTATATCAAGAGGTATCTCTTCAGCATCATTCCATGCTTCATCAATCTCTCCGTCAACATCAACTGTTCCCTTCTTTATCTCAATAGTAGGTCTCTTAACCTCAAGTATAGAATTATCTACTGTAGATGGATCAACTATAGCCCAGAAACAAGGCTTAGCCTTATAATCTCCGTCAAAGAGAAGCGGACACTGAAGGATTGTTCCTGTTGCTCCACCTCCGACATTACTCTGATCCTGAAGCCATGAATATGTATCGATAACACCCCAGACTGTGATTCCGGAAACTGTAATTCCGTCCTCCTTGTTGAGTCTCTTCATAGTTTCATAAATAGCACTGTAATATGCTGCCTGACGCTCATACTCCTCCGGAAGCTTTTCCTCAGTACCGTCAAACATCGGGCTTACCTTTACATCAAGCTCTGTAAGCATTACCTTGTCAACTACAGCGGCATAGCCTCTTACGGCATCCTCAATCTGACCGGCTGACGGTGCATTTACTGTATAATGACCCTGCATTCCGAAACCGTCTATTCTTGTTCCGTCTGCAGCCTTTACATCCTCAATAAGCTGAATGATTCCCTTTGCCTTACGGGCATCACACTCATTGTAATCATTGTAATAAAGTTCAAGCTCTGCAGGTGCATACTTGTTCGCATATCTGAAAGCGTTGATGATATACTCATTGCTTCCATAAACCTTCCACCAGCTTGACTTACTTCCGTGTGTTGAATCTGAAAGTTTATCAGAACCCGGCTCTTCATCTGTTCTGTATGTTGCTGTATTATCGCTTATAGCTTCATTAACAACATCCCATCCGTAGAAAAGACCGTTATACTTGCTGTCTGCTCCTGTATAATACTCAAGAATGGACTTGATATACCATTCCTGTCTCTTATCCATTTCTTCTGCAGAAACATAATCATTCTTCTTATCATAATCTACATGGAAGAACCACTCAGGTGCCTGTGAATGCCATACAAGTACATGACCTCTTACACGGATCTTCTTATCAGGATTTGCTGTATTCCACTCTACGATCTTATCAAGAACAGCATCTGTTCTCGAATGATCTATAGTCGGAACCATTATAGTCTCACCGTTAAGTTCTTCCTCATGAATGCTTCCTGCAGGAGGTGCATCGTTGTTATAACCGAACATACAGTCCATCTTAAGCTCATTCTCAAGAGTTACGGCATTGAAATGCTTCTCAACAAGATCGATAAGATTCTGATCATTCAGTTCAACATTTCCGAAACAGGTTCCGCAGATTGCATCCTCTCCAAGTCCGTCGGCTGATGCGACAACAGATCTGAGTTCCGGAATATCTGTCTCGATTCCGGCATTTTCAGGTGCTTCATTCACTCCGCCTTCCGGTGCAAGTGAAAGACCTGTTACATAATAGTCTCCCTTTACGCAGGTTCCGTTACCGTAATCGGTACCCTGTTCTATTATACGGATAACACATTTATCCAGATTTCCGGTGAACTTAGGAGTAAATGTACCGGCAAATCTTGTCCATTCACCCGGCTTAAGCGCCTGACTCGGAATTCCCGTAATCTCACCTGAATAAGAACCAAGATAATTAGTCTGCCCGTCTACTGTAAGATATGGTGCAAAATCTACTGTTCTCTGATCATCAGGTGCACCCTCATAGTCTGCCGAAAGCTTAGCATAGAATTCATAATTGTAGGTTACGCCGCTTTTTATTTCAGCAGTAACATCCTGTGCAAAACAGTCATATGGTGAGGATGTAGCAGGATCTCTGTCTATAATACCATAACAGCCGTATCCTTCTGCTGCTTCTGCAGCATCATTTCCTGCTGTAATAGTAGATGCTCCGCATTCGATTGACCACATGCTCACGTCATCCTCTTCAAAATACGGATTCTTTAAAAGATTACCCTCTACCGGTTCAGCTTTTGCAACCTGTTCCGTTGCAGCCTCTGTTGCAGCTTCCGTAGCAGCCTCTGTTGTAGATGCAGCCGTAGTGTTTTCCGCAGCGTTTCCGCAGCCATATGCCGAAAACACCAGGGATGCCGCAAGTCCGAGACTTGCAATACCTCTAGTTACTTTCCTCATGTTTCTTCTCCCCTCTAAACATTACTCCACAACCATCCCAATACTGACTTATTTGGAACGGTCATGCTTATACTATATCGCAATTGTGTCGCAGGAATAATCCTGCGACACAATTAACTTACCTCTTTACTCGGGCACCTGCTCCACCCATAATTGCTTCAACTTCTCCGACACTTGCCATAGAAGTGTCACCCGGAGTAGTCATTGCAAGTGCCCCATGTGCAGCACCGTAGTTTACTGCTTTCTCCGGATCACCAGTTGTGATGAGTCCGTATACGAGTCCCGATGCGAAAGAATCACCGCCGCCGACTCTGTCCATAATCTCAAGTCCGTCATATTCTTTGGACATATAAATCTTATCATCAGCCCAGCAGATTGCTTTCCAGTCATTTACAGTTGCGGTTTTAACAGTTCTGAGTGTTGTAGCCACAACCTTGAAATTCGGATAGGTTTCCGCTGCCTTTGAAATCATCTTTCTGTAACCTTCAAGATTGAGTGTTTTGAGATCACTGTCATTTCCTTCAATCTCGAAACCAAGACAAGCTGTGAAGTCTTCCTCATTACCGATCATTACATCTACATACTTTGCAACTTCCTTGTTTACTTCTCTGGCTTTATCAAGACCTCCGATCGCACTCCACATGGATGGACGATAATTAAGATCATAAGATACTATTGTTCCATACTTCTTAGCCGCTTTACAAGCTTCGATAACAGTTCTGCAGGACTGCTCTGAAAGAGCTGCATAAATACCGCCTGTATGAAGCCAGCGTACTCCGAGCTCTCCGAAAATATAATCAAAATCGAAATCCTCCGGAGCTGCCTGAGATATTGCCGTATTGGCTCTGTCTGAGCATCCGACTGCACCTCTTATACCAAAACCTCTTTCAGTAAAGTTAATTCCGTTTCTGCAGATTCTGCCGATACCGTCTGTCTTCTTCCAGAAGATAAGATCTGTATTTACTCCACCCTGCTCTATGAAATCCTTCATAAGCTTTCCGATCTCATTATCAGCAAAGGCAGTAATAACAGCTGTATTAAGTCCGAAACATTTATGAAGTCCGCGGATAACATTATATTCTCCGCCGCCTTCCCATGCTCTGAAACTTCTTGCTGTTCTTATTCTTCCTTCACCCGGATCGAGTCTCAGCATTACTTCTCCGAGACTTACCGCATCAAATTTGCATTCTTCCGAAGGTCTTAAATTCAGTTCCATATTCTCTCCTCTCAGCCTCTGACTTCCTTAACAATATTGACTGCTTCTCTGACAAGTTCCTCTATACGTGCGAAATCTCCGCTCTTTATCAGGTCTTTTGAAACCATCCAGCTTCCGCCGCAGGCAGGAATTCTGTCATACGCAAGATAATCTCTTACATTTCCTGCATTTATACCGCCTGTTGGCATAAAGGAAAGATTTACATATGCAGCAGCAACTGCTTTGATCATCTTGATTCCGCCGGCAGGTTCAGCCGGGAAAAACTTAACAAAATCAAGTCCGAGAGACATAGCAAGCTCCATCTCACTTGGAGTCTGTGTTCCCGGTGTTATCGGAATATTATTCTCTAAACAATAATTTACTACATCCGGATTAAGTCCCGGGCTTACTATAAAGTCTGCACCGGCCTCAACAGCTCTGTCTACCTGCTCAATGGTAAGTACTGTGCCCGCACCGACAAGCATATCCGGAAACTGTGCCTTCATACGTCTTATCGATCCTGCAGCAGCCGCTGTTCTGAATGTAACCTCTGCACAAGGAAGTCCGCCTTTTGTAAGTGCTTCGGCAAGCGGTTCCGCATCCTTTTCATCATCAAGCACAACTACCGGAATAATTCCGAACTCTTTGAATTTTTCTTTCATATCTTTCATTTTATCACGCCTCTATCTTTTAAAATTTTTACAAGCAGCTTACAAACCGAAATATCTTTTTGCATTATAATAGCAGATATCTTCAATCATATTTCCGAGAAGATTCATATCAGCCGGAAATTCTCCTGCTTCAACTTTCTCACCTACCATATCACATAATATTCTTCTGAAATATTCATGTCTCGGAAATGAGAGGAAGCTTCTGGAATCAGTCAGCATTCCTATAAATCCTGACAGAAGACCGACATCCGAAAGCGCCTCAAGCTGATTTCTCATTCCATTCATATGATCCTGGAACCACCATGCACTTCCCAGCTGAACCTTACTCTTTATGCACTCTTCATTGCCCTGGAAATTACCTGCCATAGCTGCAAGCATCGGCATATCCTTAGGATTGAGTGCATACAGTATCGTACGAGGAAGTCTGTCTTCCTTATCCATTTCGTTAAGGAGCCCTGCAAGCTGAACCGCATAATTAAAATCATTCAGACAATCATATCCTGTATCGGCTCCTATCTTCTCAAACATCCTTTCGGAAGTATTTCTGAGTGCTCCGATATGAAGCTGCATTACCAGACCTTTATCATGATAAATCATTCCAAGCTGAGTTACAAGCCCCCCTCTGTAAGAAGCTGCCTCTTCAAGGCTTATTTCTTCTCCGGCAAGCTTTTTCCTAAATATTCTGTCTATTTCTGACCTATCTGTCTGTCTGTAAAAATCGCATTCCAGACTGTGATCTGTAACCCTGCATCCCATCTCCATGAAATACTCAAGTCTTATCGAAAGCGCCCGAAGCAGATCATCAAAGCAGGTTATTTCAATACCTGCCGCTTCTCCGAGGCGCTTCATATAAGCCACAAAGCTGTCCTTTTCGATATCGATCGCATTTCCCGGTCTGAAGGATGGAATTACCTTTATATCATTTACCGACTCTTTAATCTTCTTATGCCAGATCAGATCATCCGCAGGATCATCTGTTGTGCATAAAACTTCGACCTTCTGTTTTCTCAGAAGGTTCTGCACCGTAAAATCAGGATCCTTAAGCTTTTCGCTTGTTTTATTCCATATCTCCCCAGCACTTTCTGAATCTAAAGTCTCATCGATATCGAAATATCTTTTCAACTCAAGATGCGTCCAATGATAAAGCGGATTTCCGAAAGCACTTTCGATCGTATCCGCATAAGCAAGATACTTATCATAAGCATCACCGCTGCCGGTGATAAGTTTCTCGGAAACACCGTTTGCACGCATAGCTCTCCACTTGTAATGATCGCCTCCAAGCCATACTTCCGTAAGATTTTCATAGGTTTTATCTTCATAAATCTCCTGTGGATTTAGATGATTATGAAAATCAATTATCGGAAGCTTTTCAGCATGCTCATGATAGAGCTTACGTGCTGTCTCATTCCGGAGAATAAAATTGTCATTAATGAATCCTGAAGTCATATGCTCTCCTATTAGTCGGTGTATCTTCACGTCATATAGTTACTCTGCGGTAAAGGTTATAACATTCTCCTTTGCCGGATCATATGCCTGCCACTCAGGCATATCTGTTCCATCACTGTCCTTGCCGTTCGGATTACCTGACTTCACGAAGTTGGCATAATAGTTTGCCATCTGTCTTGCAAGATCAAAGTGTCTGCCCTTGAAAGGTCTCCAACACTTGTTGATGGACTCAAACCAGAACCAGAGATCCACTGAATGGAAAGTTCCCGGATTATCTTCACCCGGAATATCCGGATTGAAACAGTAGCAATAGAAGTTTCTGTTTCTTCCGGCTGCCTTGTCCAGCTTAACTGCCTCTGATACATTTCCCTTAACTGTCTTTTCGACTACATTTACACCACCGAATGTAAACTCGTCATGTGTATAACCCGAAATGATCGGAACATCCGGGCATTCTCCGTCAACTATCCTCTGAAGCGGATCACCGAGATAATGCTTTCCGTCTGTGATTGGGAACATTCTCATTGACATATCAGGCGGCATTCCCGGCTCATTCTTTCCTTCGCAATACTTTCCGTAAAGGTCTCTCAGCTTAAATGCATCTATCTGTCTTGCTTCTTCGAGGCTCTTCACTCCGATGTATTCGAAGAATTCCTCTCCTTTTTTCTCCGCCTGTGAAAGGTTGATCGGATTAAATATATCTGCGCTGTCATTATCGATGCGGATCATTCCGCTCATTATTACAGCACCCTTAACTATGTCATAATTTTCCGGACATGTAAGCTGCTGCATCGTGCTTCCACCGCCTGCGGACTGTCCTGCTATTGTAATCTTCTCCGGGTCACCGCCGAATGCAGCGATATTCCTGTATACCCAGTGAAGTCCTGCCTGCTGATCGAGAAGTCCGAAGTTTGCAGGTGCATCCGGATTTTCCTTTGTAATCTCCGGATGTGCCAGGAATCCCATAAGCGCAAGTCTGTAGTTGACACTTACTACTACGATTCCCCTTCTGGCAAGACGTTCTCCGTCAAACTCCATCTCGGCTGTATATCCCCACTGGAATCCGCCTCCGAAGAACCATACGAGAACAGGAAGTTTCTCATCAGTTCTTTTTGCAGGTGTCCAGACATTGAGATACAGACAATCCTCATCCATAGGGATATCAGGATCAACATGCCACTCCTTACAATAAACGTCATCGCCTACTCCCGGCTGATCCTGAATCGAAATCGGTGCAAACTCATATGCGAGATATGTACCTTCCCAATCTTCACACGGCTGTGGTGCTCTCCAACGGTTCTTTCCTACCGGTGGTGCAGCAAAAGGAATACCCTTAAATGCCGTAACTCTCGGATCTGCCGATGGCAGACCTCTAACCTTTCCGTTTTCTGTAACTGCCTCTCTTATCATTTTGTCTTCTCCCCTTAAATATATTTTATTTTTTTGTCTTCCCTTAATTAATTCTTTCTTCTCTTTTCTTCTCTTTTCTTCTCTTTTCTTCTCTTTTCTTCTCTTTTCTTCTCTTTATTTCTTCTTTTTCTCTTCTGTTTTCTTCTGTCTTTTATCTTCTTCGTCTTATTTTGTAAAGCGTTCATTCGTATTCCGCTTCTCTTCATATTCATGAAGTATGCTGCTTCGCAGCGTGTCAGCAGAGGATTTAAACCTCTCCTGACATAAGCAGCCCCCGTGCCCGCGCCTACGTCTCACAGACTCAGATGTGAGGAATTGCTTATAATCGTTCATAAAAAGGAACTACAGGAAGTCTATCTTCCGAATACAGATTTGATTCGAGCGGGCAATCGCTCCAGGCATAGCAGACAGCCTCAACATTTACATCCTTCGGAAGCTTAACAAGAATCCTGTTATCCGCAACAAACTCTCCCTCAGCAGGATAACTCTTTCCTTCGGAAATGTAAGCGAAGCCTCTGATATTCTTCTCATCTCTCTCATCATCTGTGATCACTCCGATTCCATGTGAAAGGATAAGCTTTGTATCTTCACCGAAGATAACTTCAGCCCCTTCCTCTTTCCGGATGATCTCCTTCTTCTCCGGTCCCGGAATATATGTTCCCCGTCCGTAAACAAGGGCTTCGGCAGCAAGTGCCGCACGTCTTCCGACCTCTTTCTTGTTGGTAGGATGAAGGTCGTTAAACTCTCCAAGATCATATGCCTGTATCAATGCCGTATTCGGAAGCTCTGTACATTTTCTCTGCTCTTCTGTAAAGAGACTCCGACGTCCGTAATAAGCCTTTCTGTTGCCGTCACTGAAGCCGGCAATCTGTACGAACATATATGGCAGTGTTTCATCATTCCAGAGTTTTCTCCAGTCCTTTATCACTGCTTCAAACTCATCTTTATACGTTGAATAATCATCCACATTTGATTCGCCCTGATAGAAGAAAAATCCTCTGCATCTCTGACGTCTCAAAGGATAGATCATGCAGTTATAAACACCTGTTGCTTTATAAGAATAAAATGTGAGATTCGGAATAAACGGCATTTCCTTTGCAATCGTATATTCCCATTCACCTTCAAGAGATATGGTCTCACCGTCAGGACGCTTTATCCGGTACTCCTTACCCGGCATAAAACCACCTTCTCCTCTAAAGACAAGGAGTCTTATCTCAACCGTATTCTTACCCTCTTTAAGTACCGACTTCGGAACCTTATAAATTCTCGGAGGATAGAGATAACCTGTCTCTCCGACAAACTGACCGTTAACATATACCTTATCCGAATCGATTATCGCTCCGAGATAAAGCTTACAGTCATCCTCTAACCATCCTTCAGGAATGGTGAATTCTTTCTTGAAATGTACTGCAAGACATTTACCACCGAGAGGTGTACCCTCGAAGAAGCCCGGAACCGAGAAGCTTCCAGAAGGATTTCCCGTGAGATCCTTCTCAAATGCCTGATCGGCATCGCTTCTCCAATTCATGTCCGCTTCCGCTTCGGTCTTTATGGTATTACTTACCCATTCATCATTCTTGCATTCTTCATACTCTTTTGTATGAAGTCCGAGAGAATTCATAGTCTCCTCACTGCACCAGGATTTAACAGGTGTGCCGCCGATAGCGGTATTGATTATTCCGACTGTTACTCCTTCTCTCTCACTTATTTCCCTGGCTGTAAAATATGCAACCGCACCAAACTCAAGAAGCTCCGGCATTCTGGCTATTTTCCAGTTTCCGGATTCGATCATTTCTTCAGTATGATGAAAATTATATTTTTCGGGAACTCTGAAGAATCTTATATTCTCATTATATGTAGATACGATCTCGTCCTCGTATCTTTCAAGTGTACGTGCAAGCGGAAGCTCCATGTTGGATTGTCCGCCACATACGAAAACATCACCGAACGTTATATCGGAAAATGTAATCTCTCCATCATCATCCGATACTGTAAGTCTGAAGTTTCCTCCCGCCGGAAACTCCGGCAGAGGAACTTCAAAATATCCATCATCTCCCCCAAAAGCCGTGCTGCCGAAAACCTCTTCGCCCAGCTCGCTGTTCAGAAGAACAACACTCACATTTTTACCGGGATCGGTGTATCCCCAGATCGTATTGAGAGCTGACTCTCTCTGAATTACCATAAAGTCACTGAATACTTTAGATAACCTTATCATTATTTTCCTTCTCCTTCCGGGTCATTATCACTGGCTGATGAGATTATGAAGTGTTTCTCTTACAGCCCCCGCGCCTTTCAGCATCTGTCCCAGATAATCTCTTACCTTCTTCTCCATATCTCCTGCATCACTGAGCTTTACTCCGAAGAGATCTTCTCCGTTCATAATCCAGTTAATACCGGACATATCATTATCTTCCTTACCCAGTTCAATTCCCTCCATAGCCGACTTCAGAATGTCCATCATCGGATCGGAGCTGAGCTGCATTTCATTTCCCTTATCATCTAAACCGATAAGATATCTGAACCATGCAGCTATTACGAAAGGAATGATCTGCATATTATCGCATTCATTCTTTGCCAGATAACCCTTTATTGTCTCACCGAATCTTATAGCCACCTTCTGGCTTGTATCGGTAGCGATTCTCTGAGGTGTATCAGGTATATAAGGATTCGGAAGTCTCTCTTCCAAAACCTCCTTGATGAAAGCCTCCGGACTTATTATTCCCGGACTTACAACAACCGGCATAGCCTCTTCTCCAAGCTTATATACCAGTTTCTTCAGATCCTCATCCTTCATCTCATCGGATATCCTGCTATATCCGAGAAGGCATCCGCATACAGCAAGCGCAGTATGAAGAGGATTAAGGCAAGTCATAACTTTCATCTTCTCAGCTTTGTTGACAGTATCCCTGTCAGTCATATAAACGCCCGCATCTTCGAGCGGAGGTCTTCCGTTAGGGAATTTGTCTTCAATAACAAGATACTGCGGAATCTCTGCATTTACGAAAGGTGCGATAAATGTATTCCTTCCGGTTATTATCGGCATCATATCTTCAACACCGAGCCTCTCAAGCTCTCTTGCAATTCCCTCATCAGGACGAGGTGTGATCTTGTCGATCATGCTCCATGGGAACGATACCGTATTTTCATCACTTATATAATCAATGAATTCCTGTGGAACAAAGCCCTTCTTAGCCCATTTATCAGCCATAAACTTTACTCCGTCACGGAGTTTCTTTCCATTCTGACTGCAATTATCCATACTCACAAGTGCGATCGGATATTTGCCGCTGATAAATCTCTCATATAAAAGAGCTGTTACTATTCCAAGTGCAGTACTCGGTGCATCAATGCCGTTTTCTATATCCTTCTCGATGAATCCGAGGATATTTCCGGAAATATCAGTACATGCATATCCCTTCTCGGTTATGGTAAAAGATATCATCTTAAGGGAAGGTGCACCGGCAATCTTCTTCAGCTTATCCATATGATCTTTATCGGCAACTATCGCATCTCCGATACCTGCTGTAACTCTCTTATCGCTGTTTCCGTCAGCCCTGAGTCCGACCGAAAGAGTAAGAAGATCATAAGGATAATAAATCTTCTCTATTATCTCTCCGTCAAAACTGTCGGTTGCGATTATTCCGGTTTCAAGCTTTCCCTCACCGATAAGCTTATCGGCTATACCTGCTATAAAACCTCTGAATATATTTCCCGCGCCGAAATGTATCCATTCCGGTGCTTCTTCTGAGTTTCTTCTGATTCTGTCAATATCGTACTCCGGAAGCTTTATTCCGGCAGATTCCCATTTGTCCTTCTCCCCTTTAATACTGTTTAACTCTAATTTCACCGCAGTCTCCTCTGATCTGAAATATTATTATCTATCGGACAGGGATTTGGTTTAACGTTTAACCAAGCATATTCTCCCTTGATTCCGCTTACATTTACTGTTTGTCCAGCATATCCCACGCGCCGAGAATATACATAATACCGAGTGCTCTGTCATAGAGTCCGTAGCCCGGTCTTGATTTCTCGCCCCAGATATGTCTTCCATGATCCGGTCTGATATAACCATCAAATCCGTTATCATGATAAGCCTTGATTATATCCAGTATTCCAACATCACCATCACAATCTCTGTGTGATGCCTCGCTGAAATCTCCGTTTGAATAATGCTTTACATTTCTTATATGTGCAAATGCAATCCTGTCTGTATGGCGTCTTACGATATCAGCCACATTGTTCTCAGGATTAGATCCGAGTGAACCGCTGCACAGAGTAAGGCAGTTATATGGATCGTCCACCATGCTGAGGAATCTGTCTACCGAATCGCTGTCCACAAGAAGTCTCGGAAGACCGAAGATATCCCATGGTGGATCATCCGGATGTATAGCCATTTTGATTCCTGTCTCGTGACAAGTCGGCATCAATGCTTCAAGGAAATACTTGAGATTTTCCCACAGCGTTTCCTTATCCACATTCTCATACATTTTGAAAAGCTCCTTCAGATGAGCCATTCTTTCAGGCTCCCAGCCCGGCATGGTATAACCCTTGCATTCGCGAAGTATATACTCAGCCATCTCTTCGGGATCCTGCTTGATCTTATCCTTCTCATAATAGAGAGCTGTAGATCCATCCGGAAGCGGATGGAAAAGATCTGTCCTGGTCCAGTCAAAAACAGGCATGAAGTTGTAGCATACAACCTTTACTCCGAACTCCGCAAGATTACGGAGAGTCTCCTTGTAATTCTCTATATAGAGATCTCTGTTCGGGCCTGCGGTCTTAATGTCGTCATGTACATTTACAGACTCAACGACTTCCATACCAAAACCGTATTCATCCAGTTCATCCTTAACCTTCTGTATCTCTTCCTTCTCCCAAACCTCTCCGGGCTGTTTATAATGAAGAGCCCAAACTATCTCTTCAACTCCGGGGATCTGCTTGATATCGGAGAGTGATACAGAATCATTGCCGGTTCCATACCAGCGAAATGACATCTTCATAATCATGTACTCCTAAATCTATTTGAAATTAATATTACCCTTAGACTCTTACACTTTCAGCCGGGCCGAGATATGACGGAAGAAGACTTTCTCCCTTCTTTACAAGAATGATCTTTTCAAGAACATTTTCTTCAGCCTCACCGAAAAATGTTATAGTATTGAATCCCTTTTCCAGCGTACAGATATCCTTAACAGGTCTCACATGAGACATAACCCCGTCAGACCAGCTGTTCCATACTCCGTTTTTCAGATCTTCCGTTATATACTCGAGAACTGAACGGTCCTCACCGTTAACAGAGTAAACGAGTCTTATCTTCTTTCCGAATTCATATGCATGTGTCGGAAGAAGCTGGAAGGTTATTTCATACTCTCCCGGATCCTGTACATAAACGCTGTAGTTAACAAGAGCTTTTCCGTCAGCCTTCGGAGAATAATCCACCTTTTCCGTATCAAAAAGTTTAATCGCATTCTCACATCTGCCGAGTGCCTTAACTGTCTTAAACTCCTTGTTGCTTGTATTATGAGATTCACTTACGAAGTCTGCTGCATCGATAACTGCTATTCCTCTTTCCTCAAGGAATGAAATGCCCTTATCATCCGATGCCTCGATTTCCTTCAGGGATTCAGGATCGATAATGTTAGGTTCAACTGTAAAATCGATCTTTCCTCCTTCATAGACTACTGAAAATGTAATCTCGGAATCCGAATCTATCTTCTTCTTATCTACTTCTACCGTAATATATTCAAATGATTTATCGAGCGACAGAGTTCCTTCTGTCCTGCTGAAACTGAGTGCAGGAGAAGACGCTTCTATCTTATAATCTATATCTTCATCACCTGTTGAAGCCGCAAAGATAAGCGCTGTCTGCTTATCAGTAAGTGCGTCTCCCTTCAGGAACTGTCTTACTGTCAGTTTCTTTCCTGTCCAGTCCTGACCTGCAGAAGCGCCTGTCTCACCGACAAGTCCTGCCATAAGTCCCTTACCCGGAACAGGGATAACTTCTTCAACTATAGGATTCGTCATTTCTTCCGAATTCCAGTGCTTAAAACCGATATGCGGTCCGAAACCGAAGCCGTACCACTTTCCGTCCGCTGCTGTATGAAGCTTATCGGTAAGCGCCTTATCACGCTTTAAAGCATCCTTGATAAGCTTGCCGTATCTGTTAGCTTCAACTGCACCTATCGATGCATAGTAATGATTGAGACCTCTAAATATCCAGAGTTTAATAAGATTCATTGCTCCAAGAACATTGTAGGAAATGAGATATGTATAAGAATCCTTATATTCAGCCGGACATTTCTCTTCCAGCTCCTCGCAGATTCTTTCAATCTCCTCTGCTTCTTTAAGAACTCTGTATGATTCATAATAGTTCTGCGGATGATAAACCTTATCGTTTAAATGCTCCGGTCTTCTGTTATGTATAAGTCTGTTATATCTGTTAAATATATCTGCAAGCTTATCTGTATCTTCCTCTGAAAATGCAGCGCCGAACTGGAGTTTCATCCAGTTACGGAGGTACTCATCAGTATTATTCGGAGCTGTTATACCGTACTTATCATAGTCATATGCTAGATCCAGGAAGTATGAAAGCGGCATCTCCTGAAGTCCGAGATCTCCGACATTTACTATCCATAACTCACGGACATTCTTCTCATAAGCTGTGGTCATTTCTTCCCATACCTCAGGGAGATATGTGCAGTTGACCCACTCATAAGATATAGGTTCTCCGTGGTAATCGAAATGATAATACATTCCGAAGCCGCCCTTATGACTCTTCATTTCTTCATCAGGAAGACTTCTTACATAACCATGATTATCATCACAGAGCATGAGGATTACATTATCCAGATCCTCTGTATGCTTTAATCCCTCTGTATTTTCATCACCGTAATAATATGCTTCCACTTCCTTGTAGAGTGCTATCATTCTCGGCACTTCGGCAAGGTTCGGATTAACTTCCTCAGCTATAAGCTCATTCTGAGTTTTCAGAACATCCTTGATCAGCTCGATATTATCCTTAAGAGTAGCCTTCTCTCCGAGGATCATGGAATCTCTCTCACCTCTCATACCAACGGTGATAACATTTTCCAGATGTCCGTTTCTCTTAAGTCCGTCTCTCCAGAATCTTGTGATTCCTTCCTTATTCGAACGAAAATCCCATGCATCTCCGTAGATAGAATCCTTACCTCTTACGTGGCTGTATTCCTCACCGTGTCTTAAGCATGGCTCATGATGGGACAGGCCCATTACTATTCCCAGTTCATCAGCAAGTATTGCACTTTCGAGTCCCGGACCGTCCTCTGCAAAGCAGGATGCCCACATGGCAGGCCAGAGATAGTTACCCTTCATTCTGAGAAGGATCTCGAATATTCCTTCATAGGCTTTTCTGTTAACGCCGCCGAAGTTCTTCATGCACCAATTTCCGAAAGCCGGCCATTCATCATTGATAAAGAAGCCCCTGTATCTTACAGAAGGCTCCTTTGATATTAATCTGTCCTCGTCCGTAACGGACACCTCACGCTTTACCGGTACAACCTTTGACCAGTTAACAAGCGGTGAAACTCCGAGAAGTTCAGAGAGGTGGAAAAGTCCGTATATAAGTCCTCTCTTATCACTTCCGGCAATTATGATATCCTCACCGATCGGGAAAAAGCCGTATACCTCGCGCTTACCTGAAATGTTTTCCGCACTGATAATTCCGCTTGATATAAACTTCTTTATGATCTTGCTTTCGTCCGAAAGACCGAAAATTATTCTTATTTCATCCGATGACTTCTCTGAAGAGACGTCATCAACGCATTCGATTTCGAGAGGAGTACATCCCGTAACGAGCTCTACATCCCGCCTCACCATATCAGCCACTCTTAATGCTCCTTGCGGAGTGCTTGCGTCACATATAAAATGTATTCTTTTCTCCTCTGAAATCTTCATGCCATCTTCCTCAATTACTTATAATATATCTTTAAAATAACTAACGTATCTGTATCCTTATGCCTGCTTCTTAAACTTCAGATAGTTCCACGAACCGCCTGTAAGTATGACACTTCCGCCGATACTCTTCTCTACGGGAACAACCTTATCCGGTTCAGTAATCGAATTACCTGCCTTAAGATCATCACCTTCCATAGATATATGTTCAACTAACTCGAAGCCTTCAAAGCCATCAAGACTAAGCTCTGCCTCAGCATCTTCACCAAGCTTTCTGTTTACTGCAAATACAGAAATCTCAGACTCATCATCAGAGATTACAGCTACAGCATCAACCGTAGGAACATCAACTGCTTTACCTTCGGTAAATGTATCACATGTGATATCAGCCTTGATTGCAGTTCCTCTTCCGTTAAGAGATGTATACTTAAACGGATAGAAGATTGTCTGCTTCCATACACCGCCGCCTGTAACAGTCATGATCGGAGCTATTACATTTACAAGCTGTGCAAGACATGCAACCTTGACTCTGTCAGAATTCTTGAGAAGCGCTATCATAAGGTCACCGACAACTATCGCATCCTCGAGATTATACATATCTTCAAGCAGCGGAGGGGCAACCTGCCACGGCTCCTGCTTCTTATCCTGCTCGTTGCTGTGGAACCATACATTCCACTCATCAAAGGAAAGCATGATCTTTTTGTCGGATTTCTTCTCTTCCTTTACCTTGTCACAGATAGCTACGACATCCTTGATGAACTTATCCATGATAACAGCTGAACCCATGTATTCCTGTGAATTATTCTCAGGATTTCCGTAATAGCTGTGAAGTGACAGATAATCCACATGATCATATGCTTCTCTGAGAACTGTCTCTTCCCATTCTCCGAAAGTCTCCATCTGTGGTCCCGAGCTTCCGCATGCTACAAGCTCTATTGACGGATCAACCATCTTCATAAGCTTGGCTGTCTCACATGCAAGTCTTGCATACTCTCCGGCTCTCTTGGTACCTATCTGCCAATCTCCGTCCATCTCGTTTCCGAGACACCAGAGCTTGATTCCGAACGGCTCATCAAAACCGTTTTCTCTTCTCATGTTGGCATAATATGTATCAGTCTTTGAATTACAGTATTCAACAACATTTCTTGCATCATCAGCACCTCTTGTTCCGAGGTTGACTGCCATCATGATGTCCGAAGACGCTCTCTTTGCCCATTCCTGGAACTCATCGATTCCAACTTCATTGGTCTCTATTGAATTCCATGCGAGCTCCATCTTTCTCGGACGTTTTGACCTGTCGCCCGTTCCATCTTCCCAGTTATATCCGGATACAAAGTTTCCACCCGGGTATCTGATCATAGGAACCTTAAGCTCCTTGATAAGGTCCATAACATCCTGACGGAATCCCATATCATCCGCAGTTTCATGTCCCGGCTCATAAATGCCGCCGTAAACGGCTCTGCCGAGATGCTCTATAAAAGAGCTGTAAATTCTGTCATCAATCTTGCTGATGACACCGTCTTTACTAAATTTAATCTGTGCCTTCATGTCTTCTCCCTTAAAACATTAATCAAGCGCAAAGCTCAGCATCTGTAATGATCCCGAACCTTTATATGAAATATAAATTGCATATACTCCGTCTTCTAACGCAATATCGGAACTGTACTCTGTCCAGATATTTGTATTCTCTACCTTCATCTCGGCAAGTGCAGGGCCATCAATCGCTGTCTTCACCTCGAATACGCCGTCTCCGTATCCTCTTACCTTGACAGAAACCTTCCTAATTTCCTGACAGTCATAATACTTAAAGCCTATAACTGTCTTATCCTTGATTCCCGAAATAAAAGGTTCAGGCTTATCCATTCCCTCATCAAGTCTCTGCTTGATGGTAGGTTCACCCGGATCTCCCACATACATATGCGGCTCACCTTCTGTAAAGAGATTACATGCAGTATAAGCCAAATGCTCACCCTTACCTGTAAGAGGTGCAGCATTAAGTCCCTGAGATGTGATCTCTACCTGTGGGATCAGACCGTCCTCGGTGAAATGTATTATTTCCGCACAGCCCTGTCTGCTGTACCAGTTTCCGTTTGTATGACGATGGTAGAAAATATACCACTCACCTGCAATCTCAACTATACTTCCGTGATTGTTTGCTCCATACATCGAAGGGAAATCAGCCTTCTTATATGTATCTATACCGAGATCACAGTTACTTACGATAACTCCTCTGTAGGTAAACGGTCCCTTCGGTGAATCACTTGTTGCATAGCAGAGCTCATGCATCCAGATAGAAGAATAAATAAAGTAATATGTATTTCCTCTTTTTCTGATAGATGATGCTTCAAAGAATTCATGTCCTTCAAAGCTTCCCTTTTCAGGATTCTCTATTCCCGGTGCAACCAGAACACCATCTTCTTCGATAGTCAGCATGTCCGGTCCGAGAACAAAGCAGAAAGAACCGCTTCTTGACTTATCTCCTCTTGGACAGAATCCTGTATAAAGATATGTCTTATCTCCTTCACGGATTACACCCGGATCAAACTGAGGTTCATCACCCTTTCTGTCTCCGAGCTTTGTTCCGTCCTTGTAGTGAACATATCCGAGAAATTCGAACTTTCCCGCAGGACTGTCACTTACTGCAACCGATACAACGGAAACCTTGTCATAGACATAGTAAAGATAGTATCTTCCATCCGGTCCCTCTACGACATCAGGTGCATAAAGACACATCCTTCCGTCCTTGTTCAGAGGATCTGCAGTCTTCTCATAGATAACTCCCTCATATCTCCAGTTACCCAGATCATCGACCGGTGCGGACCAGGTTACATAGTCACCCAGACAGAACACATGACCATCGAAAATATCATGTGATCCATAGACATAAACTCTACCGTTAAATACATACGGTTCACCGTCCGGAATGTACTCCCATGACGGAAGATAAGGATTAATTCCTTGCTTTTTTGTCTCGCTCATTTCTTCTACCTCATTTCATAATTTTTTGGTCAAATAGTCAATGGTTAAAGATGTTATATAGGTTGCAAAAATAGCATAATATATTAAAAATGGCTTTTTGCTATTTTTGTTATAACTGAAAAAAACTAAAATAAAAACAGGCGTAACAATAATCGATACGCCTGTTGATAAGTCTAGCGGAACATATATCTGAGAACATCCATTCCTTTTTCATACTCCTCGGTTTTACCGGTAAGAATGAAGTAAATATTTTCACCCGCCAACAAATATTCTTTTGCAAAGGCTGTATCCGTTATATCTATAGCAGCCGCCTTTTCCTCTCCCGAATCACCCAGTTTCCTGTACACGAACCTGTCTGACAGCTTTTCCTTCAATTTGCTGTCTAAAGTCTCATCAAGGTCTGCCAGACACTCCATCTGAGTTATAAATTGAAGGCCCTTCTCGGTTGTAATCAAATAATTATAGGAATTGGTTGCAATCTCGGCTTCAAGAGCCATTACAGTTGAAGGATCGTTCTCATCAAGTATTATATATGGTGCAAAATTAACCTTGTTAAACAATCCGCTCTTACCAAGGTATTCCATATAGTCATCCGAAAGGTATTTCTCTCCTTCAAGATTTATCTGAGCGCCAATTACCCCTCCTGTCACAATAACATGTCTGAAGCTTAATAACATTTCAACAAGAAACCACATAAAAAGCGCAAGGCATATAAGTGCGACAATACACGTCTTCAGATAATATTCTTTAAAATAACTTTTCTTCTCAGCTTTATCCATCTCGCTGAGTTTTTGTTTTTCTTCTTCTATATATTCTTTAAAAGTCAGTCCATGGATCATTTATTTCCACCGCCCTCACTGACTTTTTTGTTTCCGTTTTTGTTGTTCGCTCCGGCATTCGATTTCTTTCCGGATTTAGATCTTCCCTTATTGGAAGATTTCTTATTATTTCTGTTATTGCCGTTATTACTGTTCTTATTATTCTTTACGGCATTTTCCGTTTTTTCTGCTTTCACTTCCTTTACGGATTCAGCAGCCTTTTCGGATTTATCTTCATTTTCAGATTCTGATTTTTTATCTTTATTATCTCTATTTTCAGTATCTGTTTTTTTGTTTTTATTATCTTTCTTTGCAGCCTCTGCATTTTTATCTTTATTATCTTTCTTTGCAGCTTCTGCTTTCTTATCTTTAATTTCAGACTTTGCAGCTTCTTCTGATTCTGATGCAGCGTCATCTGTACTTTCAGTCTTCTCCGCGCCGTCTTCCTCTGATGCATCTTCCTCACCAAAGTCCAGCGGCTTCAGCTCTTCATCAGCAGGAGTTCCGTCCGGATTATATGGATTCTGAACTTCTCCGAAGGTCTGCTCCTCGAGAATCTGAAATTTCTTAATAAAGAAAATGGCGTTATAATAAAGTGTCAAAGTACTTATTGAAAGGCATATAAGCCATGCCCATTTAATATTGTAATATGAGATAATAAGAGGTGCGACTGCCATAGCTACACCAAGGACAACTCTTGGCAGATGAACTATTCCGAATACCAATGCATTTCTGAATGCCGCAAAATTCTTAGTCTCAAATCTTGCAAGCATAGGAAACATGCAGAATACTGTAATCGCAAACATTACAGTAAAAATTGCAAGAAGTCCGACTACGATCGTATTTGTGAGTGTTCCGCCGTAAACCAGCAGCCAGTTCCACCCAAAGAAAAATACTATTATAAGGACAATGATCGACAGCCATGTATTCTGAGCCAGATTCTGCTTAAATGAATGAAAGAACGCTTTAGTAACACCTGTTGCTTCTCCTCTTTCGAGTTTCATTGCAGTATAATACTTTGCAGATACCGCTGCGCCGAAGGTTATGATTGGTAATGAACATACAAAGCATAATATGTTCAGCCACATCAGGTCCGCCAACCTTCCGAGAAATAACATAAAATCACTGTCATATCTTAAAAATCCCATATTTCAATCCATTCCTAAATATATATTTACCAGATTTTGTAGTTTCCGCTGAGAATCATATATGAGAAGAAATATAGACAATTATCATAGTACCTTCTATCGCCCGATCTCAGAGGTGTTTCAAGAAATCTTCTGACCCACTTCTCTGATGATTCATTCTGTGCAATCGCCCATGTACATGCATTAGTTGCAATAATAGCTACCGGATGAAGTGCAGGCTGTTCAAGCTTTCTTCCATCAACCTCAAATATATGATTCCAGTCATCACTATTCTCAGGCCTTTCAAAGAATTCTATGAATCTCTCAGCTTCCTCCCTTGCCCAGTCTGAACCTCCGAACCAGGACGAATCAAGTGCTATATTAAGTATTGTTCTGTAAGCATCACTGAAATACCAGTCATGCCTTCCTCCGTATTTCTTACTGTCAACTGCATGCGGGGAACCGTCATACTCGGAATATTCCGAATTAAGTCCCGTCACCGGATGACATGCCTTCTTCCAGAACTCTCTGCTTTCTGCCGCAGAACGCCTGCATAACTCTGCATCTTCCTTATCTGCAACAGTCGCATAAAGCTCATAAAAATGAGGCACATGATAGGACGGATCAGTAAAATCAACATCTACTATAAATCTTATATATCCCGTCTCACGGTCGAACATTGCCCGACCTGCTGTCCCATCATAGCCTTTATTATACATTATGTGGAGCAGGCTTCTCGCTTCGGCATGATAATTGAATATACCTTCACCGTTTCCCCATCTGTTTCCCGCGAAGATAAGAGACATCACGAAGAATTCTTCCCCATCGGGAGCAGCTCCCCATGCGTTCTTCTCACCGTTAGTCCTGCATGACCATGCAAAATATCCTGCATTAGGTCCTTCGGTAAGAAACATATAGGTTTTAGCCCATTTCCACAAGCGATTAAATTCATTTTGACGGTCCATCTGTACGCACATCATCATGCCATAAGACATGCCTTCTGTGCGTACGTCATGATTTCCCGTATCTTCGATATATCCCATATCATCGCCAACGGCATGATAAAATTTTTCTTCTTCCGAGCCGTAAAAAATCGTATTGAATATCTCTTTACATCTCTTTACGGAATCCTCATCTGATATACCGAAATATTTTAAATAATTAGTGTGACTCATGTCAACCCCGAAATAGTATTACTCCTTAACACCACCGATTGTAAGACCTGCTACGAAGTAATTCTGCAGGAAAGGATACAAACATACAATAGGTGCCATGGTTACAATTGTAGCAGCCGCTCTTACAGATACAGGCTGAATATTTGCTCCTTCACCTGAGTTAGGGTCACTCTTACTTGACTGACTTGTAACTGATGAAAGAAGCTTCATAAGCTCATACTGAAGTGTTGTATACTGAGTAGACATTCTGTTGTAGAGCATTGTATCAAACCATGAATTCCAATGACCTACAGCGATGAAAAGAGCTACTGTTGCATACATCGGCTTACAAAGAGGCGACAGAATCTTAACAAATATAGTTGTATATCCTGCACCATCGATCTGTGCTGCTTCTTCAAGTGAATCAGGAATACCTTCCATGAAAGTTCTCATAACCAGCATATTAAATGCAGATATAAGACCCGGAATGATGTATACCCAGAATGTACCGGTGAGCTTAAGGTTCTTATAAAGGAGAAGAACCGGGATCATACCACCGTTAACGTACATTGTAAATACCCAGAATGCTGTAAGTGATTTCTTAAGAAGAAATCTTCTACGGCTTACAAGGAATGCAAGAATAGCATTTACAACAAGACCTATAAGTGTTCCGAGTACTGTTCTCGCAACCGATACGATAAGACCGGTTGTAAGATTTCTCATAGCAAATACGGTTTCATAATTCTTCGTCGAAAACTTTCTCGGAATAATATGAATTCCACCCTTAACAGCATCAATACCATCATTGAATGATATTGCAAGTGTGTTGAGGATCGGATAAACCGTAATTAAAACAAACAGAAACATGAAAATGATATTGCAGACTACAAATATCTTATCTCCAACAGAAGTCTTATATTTGGTAGCTTTAGGAACCGGCATTTTTACAAAAGATCCGTCTCCGCCGCTTTCCACACCCGGTACTATATTGTCGGAGCTGTTTTGTAATGAATCGTAACTAGCCATCTCAAACCCTCCTTAAAATAGTTTCGTCTCACCGGTTTTCTTGGCGACAGCGTTTGCAATAAGAATAAGTGTTACTGAAACGAGGCTTCGGAAAATACCGGCAGCTGTACCGAGAGAATAGTCGTTCTGACTGATTCCCCATGTCAGTGTGTAAATATCTATAGTTTCTGAAACACGCTTTACCAGACCGTTTCCGAGGATATACTGTACCTCGAAACCTGCATTGAGAACCCATCCGATATTCATCAGCAGAAGTATCATAATGGTAGGTCTGAGTGAAGGCAGTGTGATATGTCGAATTTTACCCCATCTTCCGGCACCGTCAATCTGAGCCGCTTCATAAAGATTCGGATCGATAGATGTAATAGCCGCGAGATAGATGATTGCATTCCAACCTGTCTCCTTCCATACATTAGCGAAGGCAACTATCGGCCAGAAATATTTTGTTTCAGCAAAGAAGTTAATCGGCATCTTTACAAGATTGAACTTTAAGAGAAGTTCGTTAATGATACCGCTTGATGAAAGTGCATCATGAAGAATTCCTGTAACAATGATCCATGAAAGGAAGTGAGGAAGATAAGAAATTGTCTGAACAACCCTCTTACCGCCCTTTGATTTAAGCTCATTTAACAGGATTGCAAAAATGATTGCCATAATAAATGTGGCAAACAGATTCAGAACACCCATTGCAAGAGTATTTCTGATATCACGGATAAATACCTCATCCGAGAAAAGGAATTTGAACTTGTCCATTCCTATCCATTTCGAGCCAAGAAGTCCTGTCTTAGGCTTGTAGTTCTTGAAGGCCATAAGCCAACCTGCAAGAGGTACATAATAGAAGAGTATTCCGTAAGCAAAGAAGATACCTGCCCACACAAGAAGAGGCCACTGTCTTTTGACCTCTTTAGCAGACCACTTAACTTTTGGCTGGACTAGCTTTTGAGTTTTTGGTTTAGCCATAACTGTTTCTCCCGATTTTTTTCAAAAGGGTAGCAGCCATATTACTATGGCTGCCCCCTAAAAAATGTCTTATTTAAATTAAATTACTTACCAGCTCTTCTCTCAAGCTCAACCTGCATCTCATCCAGGAAGTCCTGAGGATTACATGCATTGTAAGCGTCCATGTATTCATTCCATGTTGTCTCGAAGTCTGTTGACATAACAACCTTTGGAAGCCACTCATGCTTTGTCTCGCCCATCTTAACCCAAGCTACACCACCCGGTGTATCTGTTGTCATGTTGTTTGAGTATGAGTACATTGGATACCAAGGAGCATTCTCTTCTACAACTGATCCAACCATCTCAGGATATGTTGAAACGCCATAAGCTTCGAAGCACTTAACTACAGGCTCTGCGAGTGTATCGAAGAACTCTGATGTCTGCTCTTCAGGCTTGTTAGCATTCTTTCCATCTGTTGATGTACCATTGTACTGAGGCATGTAGCTGTACTGGCATACATGTGAAGCCTTGTACTCAGGATCAGCAAGCTTTGTTCTCTGCTCTTCTGTACGATAGAACATTCCGTCTGCATCTACTTCGTAATCAACGCCTTCAACACCCCAGAATCTGAGATCTCTGATTTCCTGTGTACACAGGTCATCAAGGAACTGGAATGCAGCATCGATATCGTCGCAGCTTGTTGTGATAGCTACACCTGATGACATGTTAAGTGTGTCACCGTATGAATGCCATCTCTGAACCATACCCGGCTCAATTGTAAGTCCAAGAGGAATGTAGTTGCATCCCTGCTTATCAAGACCTGACTGCTTGAATACATCTGTGATTGTGAAGTTGAAATCCCAGTTCTGATCACACATACCGAGAACTCCACCTGTTGAAAGCTTAGCAATGTACTCATCATATGTCTGTGTACCGAACTCAACATCGATGATACCCTTGTTGTACTCTTCGTTAAGCTTCTGGAAGTACTTCTTAGCAGTTGGTGTTGTATTGTAGTCAACGATCTTAAGGTTTTCCTTATCAACGATTACAGAACCGTCATTTGGATAACCATCGAGGAACTCAGGAGCGTTCTCAAGACAGAAGTATCTCCAGTCCTCACAAAGCATTGTATATGGAATAACCTTTGTTCCATCCTCAAGTGTAGGATGCTCAGCATAATATCTCTCAAGGAGATCGAAATACTGATCAAGAGTTTCAATCTTTGGATAGTTATCCCACTCAAGAACTCTTGCCTGTACCCAGAATGCTTCATCACCGTGTGTTGTAGCCTTGGACTCGCCAAGTGTATTTCCGAATACGTTCATCCAGTAGATGTGTCCGTCATCCATACGGAACTTATCCCACTCTTCATCTGTGTAGAATGCCTTGAGGTTTGGATACTTATCAAGATAATCATCCCAAGGAACAAGTACATCATTATCATAGAGCTGCATCATAGCATCTCCACCATTGATGAAATCAGGATAATCACCACCGGCAATGATTGTACCGATAGCCTCAGCATCTGTCTGACCTGTAAGCCATGTTTCCTTAACCTTGCATCCTGTCTTTTCAGCGATAATCTGCTGAATCTCGTTGTCATCGTTAATCTCTGTACCAGGCATAGCGATGAACATTGTAAACTCTTTTACATCTCCTGATGGTGCAGCAGCTTCTGTTGAAGTCTCTTCTCCGCCACCAGCTTCCTCTGTTGAAGCAGCCTCTGTTGCAGGTGCCTCTGTTGTGTCTCCGCCGCCATTTCCTCCAGCCGGCTGATCGCCGCCACAGCCTGCAAGAGCTGTAGTCATCATTGCCAGAGTAAGACCAGCAGTCGTAAGCTTCTTAGCCCACTTCTTCATACTAACCCTCCTTTTAAATAAGAAAAAAAATTGTATACCCGTTTCGGGTATCAAGGTAAGTTGATTATATTCCAAAACATAAGTTTTTTCGCCATACAAACTCTCAAAAAACACCCTACAAATTCTTAATGATTATTTATACATTATTAATAAAAAATTAACATAAAAAAGCCGAAAACTTGTATAGTTTTCGACTTTTTCCCATATATATCGCCTTGATCGGGTCTTTTTTTATTATTGTTTCTGCTGTCTTCTGTACTGAGATGGAGTAACACCCATTATTTCAATGAACTTTCTGATGAAATAATCACTGTTTTTATATCCGACCGCAGAGGAAATATCCACTATACGGTCTTCCGTATTGATCAGCCTCCTTGCCGCCTCCTTAATCCTGTAATCCGTCAGATAATCCTTGAATGATACCCCATACTTCTTGCTGAAGAGAGAGCCCAGATAACTGCAGTTGATGAAGTATTTCTCACTGAGTTTCTTAAGACTCAGATTTTCACTGTAATGCTCTTTTATCTCTTTCTCAACATCCTTAAGAATGCCATGAGATACATTTTTCCTAAGCTGTGAAAGATAATCCGCATATTCACAGGCAAACTTATACATATGAAGGCTGCTGCCTCGCTTAACGCCTTCATCAAAGGAGCTTTCGCTGATCCTATGCATTACTTCTTCCTGGTCGATCTCATCATCGAGCTCAGCTGCAATATGAATAAGCTGGAAAAGCAGATAGTTTATATTGAGGCTTACCGAGTTTCCGAGGCCGGCAGCTCCGATCTTTTCATAAAAGTTCCCGATACATTTATGTATAAGAGTTTGATCATTAAGCTCTATAGCCTTTACAAGATCATCAACACTGTTCTTGAACAGCATTTCCTTTCCCGGATTTATACTCATCTGTCTCTCGTAGACAACAACCGGTTTTGCATCATGGAACACTTCCTGTGATTTCAAAATGCATGCCGAACTGTAAGATTTCGACACCGCTGAAATATCCTGCACCTTCTTGCCTGAGATTATCCTTACTGATTTATTCATAACTTTCTCGAGGCTGTTCTGAAGATCATTCAGATACTCCAGATCATCCATTCCTCTGTCTTCAGCCATATAATCGCAATAAATAAAACCTGTATCATATGAACTGTGATTCAGAGAAACATCATATATGAGATGATTTCCGTCCTCTGCAAGAAAATCACTCACACTCTGATTGAGTTCTCTTCGATATTTCATTGTATTTCCTTCGGTCATATCATTTCTGTCGATTTCAGGAAGTTCAATGATCACATATCTCACGCCCTCAGATAGTCTCATGTTGCTTGTGATATATTCCAGATTAACATCATCATATCTTCCGACAATAAGCGCTATAAGATGTCTCTGAAGGTAAGCAGTTTCCGTCTCCTTCTTATGGATTTCAATTATCTCATTCTCTTTATTCTTATCTGATATTTTTCTCAGAATCCCAAGAAGCTCGTCCTTATTGATGGGCTTAAGAAGATAATCCATGCAGCCGTAACGCATGGTTTCCTTTGCATACTCAAAATCATTATAGCCGCTGAGTATAACAAATTCCGCATCCGTAAGCTTATCCTCTCTGATTTTCTTAAGCAGCTCAACACCGTTCATTATAGGCATTTTTATATCTGCTATTATCAGATCGACTTTATTATCCTTCAGATAATTTATTGCTTCCTTGCCGTTCGAAGCCATATGGACTATCTCGAAGTTTTCTTTTCCCCAGTCTATCAAGACCTTTAAACCCTGCATGATAAAGGGTTCATCATCGACAAGCATTACCTTAAGCAATTTCCGTTCCATCCTTTTCTTCAACACTAATTACAACAGTTGTTCCTACTCCTATCTCACTTTCAAGATAAAACTCAACATTACTGTCAGGCATCATCTTGAGTCTGAGACATGCATTTGTTATTCCTATTCCTCTTCCTGTCTTTATAAGATCCAGGCTTGCATTATTCATCTTGAAGAGCAGAATATCTCTGGCTTCATCTGTGATACCTATACCCGTATCTTCGATCTCAATATTAGTCCTTTTTCCGTCCGGATATACTCTTATAAATATCCAGCCTTTCTCAGTCTTTCCCTCAATGCCGTGTACGCACGCATTTTCAACAAAGGTAACTATAGAAAGTCGCGGAAGCTTCAGACTCTTACATGAATCATCGATTTCAATCTCATAATTCAGCCTGTCACCGAATCTGTACTTTTGAAGTTCAAGATATGCCTCGATAAAGCTGACTTCTTCTTCGAGTGAAACAGTATCGGAATGCCAGTTAACATTTGCTCTCTGCATCAGGGCAAGATGTTCAACCATCTCAGCCGTTTCATTCTCACTCTTGATAAGACTTCGCATTCGGATACTTTCGAGTGCATTAAACAGGAAATGCGGATTAATCTGACTGTGCAGCGCCTGCAGCTCCGCATTCTGTCTCGCAATATCCATCTCCTGCTCCTTGAGCTTATCTACGTAAACCGTCTGGATCAGCTCATTCATTCTGTCAGCCATGACATTATAGTTTTCCATGAGCGACGTAATTTCATCATTTCCTTCCACTCTGGATATCTTGGTAAGGCTGTCGGAATCAGTCTTTTCAAATGCCTTATCAAGTTTATCTATTCTTCTCGCAACCGACGATATGAGTCGCGCTATCATGAAGATCGGAAGGAACAGGTTGATGATGATTACGAAAACCATAACGATGATAAGGTTTGTATCCAGCCCCCAGAAGCTCACATTTCTGCTTCTCAGATAAACTGTAAATCTTTCGCCATAAAGTTCAAAGTTATATACATAATCATACTTTATATCCTTATTAAAAAAAGGATATGTTTCCTTGAAATGTGCTCCTCCGACATTTGTCATAAGCACCCTGTTATCCATACAGATATATGCATCGGATTCGATACTGTCATTCAGGATAGTCTCGAGAAATCGGCTATAGTTGATCTCCATCTTGAGAACCTTCTCACATCCTGTTTTCTTATATCTGTCAAGCTTCCTCAGAAGAAGGATACTCCTCTTGGAGTATGTCTCGGTGGTATCTTTTCCGAATACAAACATAACGACGAGCCCCTCACTGTCGCCAAGTCTCTTATACCACATTTCATCTCTTATCGGCGCAAGTTTATAAAACATAAATCCATTAAGGATCGTGTCATTATCCGCGTATATTGAAACCTTATCTCGTCCCGCTCCCAGCCAGCTCTCATAGAGGGACAGTTTTTTGAACTTTATATATTCATTATAATAATCCACAGGTCTTTCATATTGCCTGTCCAAAAGTTCCTCTATTGTTTCATTCTTATAAATGTTCTGGATCAGGGCTGCAGGATACTCAAAATAATTGACCATACCGTACTTTATAGCCATCGCATCCGATGAAAGTTCCTGTGCGATAGTAATCTTGTTCATTCTGTAAACGTTATAGAAAACTATGCCGTCTGTTACGAGAAGCGGAATAATAACACAGAACACAAAAAGAAGGATCATCTTATTCCTAAGCTTGACCCTGTAAAAGAGTTTTTCCACTTTCAGTAACAGCTTACGCATTTACACTATCTCTACCTGGCACATAGTCATAGTCTTCATTGCCGCATCGTGGCTTTCCGGAGTCACACCTGCTGCACATGAAGGGTCTACAGAAACTTTGGTTTCGGGATAAAGAGCCTTAAGTATCAATGCATTTGATACCACACAGATATCTGTGCATAATCCTACCAGCTCTATTTCATCCTTATCGGTAAAACCATAGCTGCCCCATCCCGTATATCCGAAGCTCGGCTTATCAATAATGTCAGAGCCATCTACATAAAGCCCTTCGCGGATTTCCCATCCGAAGGTTCCTTCTATGCAGTGCTTAACAGGAAGATGCTTTCCTTCATTTGTCTCAAGATAATTCTCATGGTGAGTATCTCTTGTATAAATGATCTTATCACCATTTTCCTTATATTCTTCTATCTTCTTTTTAACATTATCAACTATAGCTACAGCTTCCTTAGTTCCGAGTGCACCATCAATGAAATCATTCTGCATATCGATCACTATAAGAATCTTCATGCCAAATCTCCTATATCTTAAGTCTGATGTAGGTGCCAAAATCATCTTCCGGCACCTACATTTGTCATCATATAAAACTTCTTTTGAATTATTTATCTGCCTGAATCCGAAAATTAGATGCTGATGTTTGCACCCTCAAGTCCTACATAAGCACCCTGAGCAGCTTCAGATGAATCCGGATGAGCGATGAGCCACTTATTTCTTGCCCAAAGCAGCTTATCTTCAGGATCCTTATCAGCCGGCTTCTCGAAATCTGTATTTGTATTTCTAGGAAGAACTACAGCTACTCTGAATCCTTCATCAGAAACCATGCATGGAGCATAATGAAGTGATGTTGCATAAACTTCAACAACAGCTCCTGCAGGTGCACGGAATGCAACTACTTCAGCAGTATCAAGCTTTCCGTTGATAATCTTCTCCTGCTTAGCAAGAAGAAGCACAAAGTCTGTAGCACCGATATTGATCTCACTGTTTCTGTGATACTCGAGGCAGTTAAGCGCCTTGTTGTATCCCCAGCACATACCGAGTTCGATTGGCATTCCTCCGAATGCATTATCTCCGAGTTCCTTGAAAATGCCAGTAGCCTCAAGAGAATCGATCCATGGCTCATAAGCCACTCCCTCTGCAGGCATAGCTACATTATTCATAGCATCGATAAGTTCTTTTGTATCATATCCCGTAAGAACCTTTCCATACTCAGCGAACTCCGGATCAAATACAGAATAAATTGTCATTGTTACATACCTCCTTGAAAATCATATAGTTTTTGCTAAATCGTTTTCTATATAAATTACGATCATACGCGCAAATCGTTAAATATTATATCATAGATTCGGATTATTAGAAATACTCAGCTTTAATAACCTTTCCGTCTTTCCATTCAAGACATTTGATAATCTTACCGCCTCTTACTCTGAGTCCGGTCACCTTTCCCGAGCGCCATGCATCCGGAAGTGCGGGAAGCAGCTGAACCTCACCCTCATGGCTCTGGACAAGCATTTCGGCAATTCCGGCCGTACATCCGAAGTTACCGTCAATCTGGAAAGGAGGATGATCATCGAAAAGATTCGGAAGTGTCTGAGTATCAATCAGCTTTTCAATATTCTCAAGCGCCAGATTCCCTTCACCGAGTCTTGCATACATATTGATTATCCATGCTCTGCTCCAACCCGAATGACCGCCGCCAAAGGATAGTCTTCTCTCAATAGTTTTTTTAGCAGCTTCAAACAGCTCAGGTGTTTTATCCTTTGTTATCTGCGTTCCGGGATAAAGAGCGAAAAGATGAGAAATATGTCTGTGTCCCGGCTCCTCTTCCTCATAATCCTCGTTCCACTCCATTATCTGTCCGTACTTTCCGACAGAATCGGATTTGATACGCAAAAGAACTTCCTTTGCCCTTGTAGAAATGTATTCTCCGTTTCCGGCATCCTTGTTAATCCCCAGAATTTCTTCGGCACGTATACATGCTCCGAGAAGCTCTCTTATTATCTGATTATCCATAGATGCGCCTTTACAGATAACACCCTTCTCACCGTTCGGAAGTATATATGTATTCTCAGGTGAAAGCGTAGGACATGTAACCAGATATTCTCCATCCATAACGAGATAGTCCATGACAAAGGTTGCCGCATCACGCATTATGCCATAATTCTCTCTGAGAAAATCCTTATCTTCGGTAAAGAGATATTCATCCCAGATATGAAGCGAAAGCCATGCCCCGCCCATTACCCAGTAGCTGGAGCTGAGACAGACATCCTGCGGACAGGTATCAGCCCAGATATCTGTATTATGATGAGCCATAAAACCATGACAGCCATACATTTCTTCCGCAGTTCTCTTACCCCTTTCTCTGAGTCTCTCTATAAGAGCGATCAGAGGTTCCGTACACTCGCGAAGATTAGTGACCATAGCCGGCCAGTAATTCATCTCCGTATTTATGTTGATAGTAAATTTGCTTCCCCATGCCGGATTATAATCCTGGTTCCATATCCCCTGAAGATTTGCGGGGAGTGAATCTCCTCTCGAACTTGATATCAGAAGATAACGTCCGAACTGGAAAAATCTTGTAACCTTCTCCTGTCCCTCTATCTCAAGTGTCACTCTGTCGAAAAGTGACTTATAATCATCAATATGTTCTTTTAGAAGTTCATCCCATGTAAATACAGCTGTATCTTCAAGTCTTTGAAGAACTGACATAACAGGCTTCTCTTCCCTGAATGTTGTGTCTGCCGCAAGGATGATAAGTGCTTCATCAGCATCACGTATGATAATGTTATTGCCGATCACTTCCTTTGTGCCGCCGGTTGGTATAACCTTTGTTGCCGCAGCTATTCCCACACCGTCTTTTCCGCCCGCAACAGCTTCCATAAACTGAATATTTCCGGGAAGAACTCTTACGCTGTCAGTATAAGTGTTATAGCATTGATGTCTTATGGTCTGAAGCTCATAAGGGCTATTCTCCCACGGCTTCCCACCACGACCAAGCTGTGCATGAAAAGAAAGCGAACCGGGCTTATCCGCAGATAGATGTATAAGCATTGCATTTCTCGGATAGCTGACTATCACTTCACGGAAATATCTGACTCCGTTCATCACAAATTCCGTAGAAGCAACCGCACGGCTTATATCAAGCTCCCTCTTATAATCCTCGAACTCTGTTTCACGTCCCATAAATTCAATATACAGATTTCCGAGCGGTTCATAATGTCTCTGTTCCTCCGGAATTGCCGAAAGCGCAAATGCACATAATTCCTCTGCTTCTCTGATCCTGCCCTCGAAGATCAGCTTTCTTATCTCCGGAAGTTTCTCCCTCGCGGACGGATTAAGTCTGTCCTGCATTCCACCAAACCATACGCTGTCTTCATTCAGCTGTATTCTTTCAGTATGAGGATTTCCGAAAACCATTCCTCCGAGCTTACCGTTTCCCACAGGAAGCGCTTCGTTCCAATCTTCCGCAGGACTGTCGAAAGTTATCTTATTTACATCTATACTCATCTTATTCTCCACTGTCACTTTTATAGTTCTGCCAAACCTCATTCAGTACGGCGATCATTTTTTCTGCTTCTTCTTCGGATACGGATCTGAACACATCAAAGATCAGCATGCCATTCATATCAAGCGGCTGAATGATTCCTCGAATATAAACCTCTGCTATATGAGCCGCACATACTCTGCAGTCAAAAAGATCTTTCAACCCATAAGCCGGTGTAATATCCTTTAAATCCCGGATTCCCAGAATTCTCTTCATAAACATATGTATTATTCTTGCAGCAGTCCTTCTGTCGAGTTCTTCATCTTTCCCGATCATATCCTGCTCTTCTATCCAGCCGGCTTTTCTGTATGACATCAAATCCGCATTTCCGGAATCCATAACGTAATCGGAAAACTTCTCCGCTATCATGGATATAAATCTGCCCTTGGTCAGCATCCTATTCTCCATATTGATCACTCAAAATTTCTATTCATGTTTCGGATGGCCTTCCGAATGACCCATCATAATACTTAATCATAAAACTTAATCATAAATCGGAGTAATGCGAAGGGTTACATTATCGTTTGCTTTAATACTGGAAACTGTAAAGCCCTTCTCATTTATCTCCTTTGCATCATAAATCTTCTTTTCTTTGCTCCAGAGATCTTTAACCTCATATCTCTCCGCACCCGCAAAGCTCTCCGCATCCACCATCTTACCTGATAAATATTCCATAATAAGATTCGGCTTGATCGATAATGTATCCGGTCTGTCGCCCATTCCGACATTTATGAAAGAAAGTGCAATACTTCCATCCATAAGCGGCTTAGCCAGAACATCCAGACGATCATTATCACGGATATAGGTTGTATCCGGTGCAACCGCCTTTGTAGTATAGATTCTTTTTGCCTGAACTCCGAGCTCATCCTGATTAAGTGCGATCAGCTCATCATTCGTTATGATATTATAAACAGCATCGCCTGCTGTTACATTTCTCAGATCCATACCCAGCATAAGCGGTGCATTCATCATACACCACATAGTCATATGGGTCTTATTCATAGTTTCGGTCAGTCCATCCATGCCGATCATCAGCATATCAGGATCGTTCCAGCCGCGGTCCAATCCCGCAAACTCATCCATGATAACAGCCTTATTATACTGAGCCGTTACGCTTGTTGTATAAGCGCCTTCCCAGGATGCATGGCCGCTGTCGCCATCCGAACCAACCTGAAATGTGATATCATTCAGTATTCTCCATGTATCTCCAACCTTATAGCCCCAGTTATGCGGATGAGTCTTACCCCATTCACAGATTGAGAAAACTATATCTCTGTCCGAACCTGTTTTAGCAAAACCTTCCTGAATCCTCGCATATGATGTAAGTGTATTCTCCTGGCGACGGTGATTCATAAGTCTGAGCAGATTTTCTCCCGCAGCAAGTTTTATCTTAATCGGTTCTGTCTTGTCATCCGAAACTTCAACCAGATCATCATAGAAGATTTCCGTCTTTTCGCCTTCACCGACCGCTGCCTGAAGCCAGCTGCCTATTCCTTCTGTCTTTCCGGTCTTACAGATTACGGTAAGATCATACTCACCCTCTGTCTCTACGTTTACCTTAAACCTAAGCTCACTGCTCAGCTCACCGATAGGTGAAGCATCCGGAGCCGTTCCGTCAAATGTACCGATTCCGACTATATATTCGCCTTCTTTATATGCACGGCTTCCCGTAATGATACCGTCCTTTACCGCTGACAGCTCTATCTTCTCCTGTCCGTTTTCTAAAACAATTTTCTTAATCCCCGGTGCAAATGTAAATCTGGCATTTTCAGGATCAGAGAACGTTGCATTATCCCAGACATTATAACAGTTATCGACTTTAATAAAGTCAACGCCCCACTTTATATAATCTGCAGTATCAACATCCTCATATCCGCAGGTGCCGACTTCAAGCCCTGAACATAACCTTGAACCGATATCATTATACATTCCGAATTTCAGGCCTTTTCCATGGATATAATCAGACATTGCCATAAACCCGCCCGGAAACTTAACAGAGTCACCTTCAACATGTCCGTCAATTCTCTCTGCACCATAGCAGCCGTCATCCAGAACAACATATTGATATCCCAGCTTATCCAGTCCAAGCTCGACAATCCTATCTGCCATCGCTTTAGTCAGTTCTTCCGTATTTCCGCTTCCGAAAGCATTCCAGCTGTTCCAGCCCATAGGCGGAAAATGCTTCTTGCCGTATAGAACCTTACCATCCTTAAAGGCATCATATCTGAAACGGCTGTCCTCGATTTTCACAGGCTTATCAAAGTAATTCTTATCCATGTCATCCTCCCTGTCGCATAATTATTTATACACCTTACGGATAAATCCGTATCATTATTTGTAAAGCGGACATTCGTATCCCGCTTCGCTGCATACTCTTCATAAACAACATTTTAATTTTAGCATTTTGAAGTATAGAAATATATGCGTAAAAGTGTACAAAAATACAGCCGTGCCGAAATGCATATAACCATATGAACATTCCGTCGAACGGCTGCACATTTTCAAATATATATAATCAAAACACCTTATGATCCGATAAAAACATCTACTGATCAGCTTCCAGGAATTTATACAGAAGTTTGTAAAGTTCCTTTGTCTCTTTTTCATTAAGTGCTCCACCCTGAGAAGCAAGCTTAAGAGGAATATCCTTACACTTCTCCTTAAGTTCCATTCCCTCTGAGGTAATTGTAACTAAAGTTATTCTCTCATCCTCTTTGGATCTTTCTCTTGTTACGAAGCCTGCTTTTTCAAGTCTCTTAAGAAGCGGTGTCAATGTTCCGGCATCAAGATGAAGTATTTCTCCGAGCTGTCCCACATTTACACTTTCTTTTTCCCACAAAACCATCAGCACGATATACTGGGTATATGTGAGTCCGAGCGGTTTCAGATACTGTGTATAACTTCCGACAATCTTACGTCCGCATGCATACATCGGAAAACACAACTGATTTTTAAGTAATAACTGTTCATATTCCTGTGCCATATATCCACCTCCAAAATTTTAAACCTTTTGCTAAATTATATTTTGTGCAATGTATTATGTCAAGTCCTTTTTAACCTGATAAGCAGAATCAATAATCCTCTCTTCTGACTGTCTCGATCATGGCATTGTGCTTCCATATTCCACTCAGATAGAGTGACCATGTTATCAGAAATCCCATGCCGAATCCGAAGATACCGTTCCACCATATGATCGAATAACCGAAGAACCTGCTGTATCTGAAAAGATATGTTACGACAACTCTCGTTCCTAGTGCTCCGCATGCAACGAACATCGGAAATGAACTATGATTCGCGCCCTGGAAAACTCCGAAGAGCGGTATATACATGGCGAGCACCACATTTATCAGAGTAACCGATCTTATATGCTGCAGACAATACTCCGCCGCCTGATCACTAAGGCCGAACATACCGATTATATCAGTTGTAAATATCCATATGCAGGCTGATATTATAAGCGTCATCAGAATCGAAATTATAAAGGTCTGCCTTACTCCCTGCTTAACTCTGTGCATCTTGCCCGCACCGATATTCTGTCCGGTATATGTAGCAAGCGTTGTCTGAAATGCATTGCAAGGAAGATTTAGATACCACTCAATTCTCTGCCCTACGGTAAAGGACGCAGTCATAGCCTGGCCGAATTCATTTACCGCTCTCTGAATAAATGTAAGCCCCAAAGATACAACTATCATCTGAAGAGAGATCGGAAATCCTACCTGAACAGTTCTTACAACAAGAGCCCCATTCAGCTTATACTCATTCATTTTAAATCTGAATATAGGATATCTATAATACATATAAATGTATGCAGCAATGAAAGACATCGCCTGTGAAATAACTGTCGCAGTCGCAGCACCTGTAACTCCCCACTGAAACTGCTTCACAAATATATAATCCAGAATTATATTCATTACCGATGATATCAGCAGAAAATAAAGAGTCGCAGCACTGTCACCCACAGCTCGGAGTATTGATGAAAAGATATTATATCCGTATGAAAATACGAAGCCTATAGATATTATCCTAAAGTATCTGAGTGTAAGATCCAGGAAATCATCCGGAACCTTTACGAACAATTTAAAAGCGGGCTTTGCAACCGCGAAGGCTATTATCGTAACAAGAACTCCGAGCAGCATAAGAAACAGGATACCTGTAGACGCATTTTCACGGACCTTCTTCCGGTCTCCCGCTCCGTAATGCTGTGCCACAACAACCCCGTTTCCCGCAGAGAAACCTATAGCTATCGAAGTCAGAAAAAATGCAAAGCTTCCTGTAGTACCTACCGCTGAAAGTGCCGCCTCACTGGCGTATTTTCCGACGATTATCGCATCAACCGTATTATATAATTGCTGTAACAGAGATCCTGCCAGAACAGGAAGCGAAAATCTGAGTATATGCTTCCAGGGCGTTCCATCCGTCATCGTTCTATTCAACATATTATTTTCCTATCCGCATAATAATACATTTATTTTATCATTTTGAATTTCAATTATAAACCACGATAATTTATAAAGGAGCATGCCGTTTGTGACATGCTCCGTTGCAGATGCTATAATCGTTAAGAATCATATATCAGATCAATGATCAATCCGTTTTTCATACACCATATTATTTTTTCATAGACATATATTTTTCTACTCAGCAGATACCGGTGGAGCTGTTATCGAATCCACAGAGATCAGGTATCTGTCTGTCAGTTCCATAGTTTCAGGGAGAAGTGCATAAACTATCTTATCCTCACCTCTGCCGTAATGAGTAAAATACTGCAAATATGCCATATTCTTTGCTGTATAAAGTATTAAATCCATATGCTCATCTCTGAGTTTTTCGAGATTGTCAAGTTTTTCACCCGGCATGACAGGGGTTACAAATTCCTGTGCAGCAAGCTTTTCTCTTACCTCTATTGCTGAAAGAGGAATCTTGTCTGTTCCGACCCAATATATATTGTTAGTGGTATCAAGCATTATCCATTTTTTATAATTACTGTCCCAGATTTCGTTTACAACATGACATTCATTATCATATTCCGATAAAGGATTGATCCACATTTTACGAGAATAAATTCCGAGTGCCAGATATTCTTCATTCATTATCTGCGCTTTCGCTCTGCAATGAATCCCATGTTTCTGATCACCCAGTGCATAATCAAGCAGATATAATGCATCCATATCAGCTGTATACTCCGAGAAATTTCCGTTATGCATGAGTCTCGGCGAGAAGTAATCCATCAGATTCACTGCTTTATCAAACTCAGATCCGGTTCCGGCAATGCTTTCCAGCTCATATTTTTCAATCAGCTCCGTGTATTTGGGATCATCAAAAACATATGTTATCTGTTCGTTATTTCCGGTATGAAAAGTATCAGCGTTTTTGATAATTCCACATTCCATATTGTATACTTCTTCTTTTTCCTGAACGTAAGAAACATACTCAAAATTATTATCTGAACTGCTGAAAATAATATAACCCACTGCACCTGTTAACAGTATCAATAAAAAAATGATCAATAGATTCTTCTTCATATTGTTCTTTTCCAACCTTCCTGCAGCATGATCGATCGTTATTAATCTCATATTGCCGCTTCATATTGTAATGATACTGTTATTTATTTCCATACAACAAGTGACCGCAGTCATATCATATATGACTGCGGTCACATTCTTTTAATCTATTCAATCTTCATCCTGCAAAATGATTCCTCCAAAATATTCGGGAGAGCCATTATTGTCTGATATAACAAACCCTCTGGTATGAAGAATCACATAAGTTCCGTCTTTCCGACGGGCACGATAGCGTATCGGCTTAACCTCTGCTTTTCCGTTAAACAGTGAATGCATTGCGGACTCAAACACTTCGATATCATCCGGATGAATACAGTTTCTGAAAACCTTATCGGCATGATACATATATTCCGATTCAAATCCCAGATCGTCAACCAGTGAAACCGACCACCTGGAAAAGTCATAACGCATATCGTTAAGATATATATATCCTCCTCCGGTTACTGTAACCAACGCTCCGAAAAAAGAATCAAGCAGCCTTTTTCTATCAGGCGGGATCGGTGTTTCTATTCTCTCTAAATCCCGAAATCCTTCAATAGCTTTTAATGATTTTATTGCCTTTTTGTTTTCATACATAAGTAGGTCAGCTCTGGCCAAAACATCCGAAAACTTTGAATCTTCATCTTCAAAAATCGCTATTCCCGAAGCAACGGTCGGGCCTGAACGTGATTTCCTGTTACTCTCTGATTCATCCCTGATTTTATTGATCAGATATTCCCGATCATTATAATCTTTTCCGATCAACACAATAACAAATTCATCTCCGCCTACTCTGAAAACCGGACTGTGACTGAATGTCTCGCATATCAACCTACTTGTAGCACGAATGGCTTCATCACCGAAACTGTGTCCTCTCGTGTCGTTAATAAGCTTAAGATCGTTTATATCACACATAACAACACCAAATTCCAAAGCATCGGGATTTGAATTAATCATATCATCGATAGAGCAAATATATTCTTTAAATGCATGGTTATTCTTTACTCCGGTCAGTTCATCCCTTCGAGCCATTATTTCGGCAGATTTAAGATTCTTCCTCTGATTTTCTTTCTCTCTATACTCTTTTTCAACATTTTCAAGGCAGCAAACAATATGCTTCTTATCGTTACACGAGATAACTATATGCCGCATATGAAATATATTGCCATCTTTTATCGCTCTGAAAACAACTCTCTGATTGCCATCTCGCGAAAGCACTTCTACCATCTTATCTTTATTGTATGTCTCGGTCATAAGTTTAATATCATCTGGATGAATAAACTTATCGGCATTTTTTAAGCAATCAGCGAAAAAATCCTCACCTTCATTCGGAAACTCCGATTCCTCCCCATC
Source organism: uncultured Lachnospiraceae bacterium (assembly GCA_946405625.1). Lineage (GTDB taxonomy): Bacteria > Bacillota > Clostridia > Lachnospirales > Lachnospiraceae > Eubacterium_Q. Next base: position 86,484 of record CAMJHQ010000007.1, read on the forward strand.
ATTGGTATCTGTAAAGACAATGTAGTGATTCGTTTCCAGATTGACATAGTAAACACACTCATAATGCTTAGCCAACGAAAAAGCTATTTGATTAAATACCTCCGGATTATTAATCATTTATCTTCTCCCATTTACCAAAGAATCTATCATGTGCAGAATAACCGATATCGGTATTTTCGGATACATTTTCATTCTATCATATAACGGAAGTTCAAGAAACCTATAAAATGATTTTTTTGATTTTATTCAGGTATCAGCCCTTCCTCAACCTATGAAAAGCAAAGTTCATAAAATTATTCATCAATGTTCACGAGTTTATAATTCCGACTTCCAAGTCCAATTTTCTCCGCATGTTCCATCCAGATTCTTTACCAGATTACCGATCAACTCAGGTTCCAGATAATTGCTTGACGGAGGTTCTCCCGTAGATATCTTGACCGCAATTTTCCCCTGCGGGTTCCAGTCTAATGCATTATATATATTAACAAGACCTTCCGAAGAAATATCTGAAGTAAAATATACAATCGTATCCGATGAGTTGTCGGGATCAGGATATTCTTCAGTTTCCAGTTCTGTCTTATCCACATTCTCAGTTACTTTTTCCGATTCAGTCGGCTCAATTTCCGTCGTATTTTCAATCCTGTTTTCATCTTGATCTTTCTCCGTCGAAATCTCCACATTATCTCTGCCACAGGAACTCAATATAAGCATGAAAACTATAATCATTGCAAATCTTATCTTTAACGATTTACTCATTTTATCGTCTCCTTTTCCTCTCCCACAACATTTTCTGAATACACAGATTACAAAGTATGTCAAAAATTCAAATAAAGAAATCTCAGATTCAGTTCAAGCCATTCTCATCGCAAACCTGCCCCAAGTTTATATGCATCATTCAAAGATTTACTTCGTTTCGTCATCGACGGAGTACCGCATGCAACACATCCTTCATTCCTGAATCTGATTTCATTTTCTCTTTCCGGTGATCTTTTTGGCATATATATTCAGCGGGCGTTGTTCCCTAGTACGATTGAAACATTTCCATTTCCAAGTAATTCCTCAAGTTCCTTATCGGTTAATCCATTAATCTTACCCAATCTCGTATACGCCCAGGAATTTGAGCCATAAAATATGACAATCTGATTTCCCGAATAAAGAACAATATCTCCCGGACTCGTAGTCGTCTGACTGTCATTACTCGGAAGAGATGTTCCAAGACTTCCGACCTGCTCAAATCCGCCATACATAGACATATTTATTTCTATTCCCGATCCGGCAAGATCTTTCAGAGCGTCAACGCTCTCATTATCTTCCCATTCAACAGAAATATTTCTATCTCCGATTGAAAGGATCAACTCATTCATAACTTCTTCCTCATCTGTCTGCTCTACTATCTGCTCAGCTTTTTGTTCTTCCTGCCGTTCTGCTTGTTGTTCTGCTTTTGACTCAGCTTGCCCGCCTTCGTTTTGCTCTTCCTGTTGAATTGTTTTTTGCTCTTCCTGCTCTGATATTCTATCAGGGCTATTCTCCCGATCAACAGTCAAATCCGGATCATCAGTTTCCTCAGAAATCTTTTCATTTCCACCCTGCGAGAGAGAACTATCATTTGATGCCGGTCTGCCTGTACATGCAGAGATCAATACCATCATTACAATAGCATAGATTACACTTTTCGCTTTTTTCATAAATAAATCCTTTAATTAAAATGTTCACTCATGAAGCTCTCTATCTTATCGAACGGGATATAATCCTTATCTCCACCGTCATACAGATCTGTGTGTACAGCTTCGGGGATTATCATAAGTTCTTTATTATCTGCATACTTGCTGTCCTTAATCATATCCGCATAAGCATCTTTACTAAAATAGCATGAATGTGCCTTTTCTCCATGGATAAGCAGAACTGCACTTCTTATCTCATTGCTGTACTTAAGTATCGGCTGATTCACAAAAGACTCACAACCTATCACATTCCATCCACCGTTTGAATTAAGGCTCCTCTTATGATATCCTCGATCAGTCTTGTAATAATCATAGTAGTCCTTTACAAAGAAAGGTGCGTCCTCCGGAAGAGGATCGACAACTCCTCCGCCAAGTTTATACTCACCTGCTTTAATATCTTCAAGCCTCTGAGCACACATAGCTGCCTTATGCTGATATCTTGCCTCTTCACTGTCTTCTGAGTCAAAATAGCCCTTGGCATTTACTCTTGTCATATCATACATCGTCATAGCAACCGTAGCTTTAATCCTTGTATCAAGAGCAGCTGTATTGATAGCCATTCCTCCCCAGCCGCAGATTCCGATGATACCGATCCTGTCAGGATCAACTTTGTCATTCAGTGAAAGAAAATCAACTGCCGCCATAAAGTCCTCGGTATTGATATCCGGGGAAGCCATATATCTTACATTTCCGCCACTCTCACCTGTAAATGAAGGATCAAACGCTATCGTCAGGAATCCTCTCTCTGCCATTGTCTGCGCATATAGTCCGCTGCACTGCTCCTTTACCGCACCGAAAGGTCCGCTTACAGCAATCGCCGGAAGCTTGCCCTCCTTAGCCTTAGGCACATACATATCCGCAGCAAGTGTAATACCATATCGATTAACAAAAGTCTCTTTGCTATGCTCCACCTTATCGCTCTTCGGAAATGTTTTATCCCATTCATTTACCAGTTTCAGTTCTTCCTTCTTTATCATGATACATGTCCTCCGTTATCATTTTCTGATTATATTCCAACTTCTTTTTGTGTCTGTCTGATCAGATAATCCATTCTGTCAACTCTTCTCTGACTGTTATGCATTTCTTCTACCAGATCACATCTGCATTTACGAAGATGTTTAATAAGAGCTTCACCGTCACCACTCTCATATAATGCTTTGGCTCTGTTTATATCTTCCATACGGCATCCGTTATCATTCAGATTGTCGATCAGCATCATCAAATCCATACATCTCACCTCGCAAACTTATTGTATCTGCTTGACGAATACATCGCTAATGAATAAAATGAATATCATGATATTCCATATTGGAATATCATATTCTGAAGAACGACAATGCGAAGCTTTTGAGTGCACTGTAATAATGAGCAGTGCATATGGAGGTTACCATGGAAATAAAAAGTCTGAGATATTTTCTTGCAGTCGCAAGAGAAGAGAATATGACAAAAGCTGCGGACATGCTTCATGTCACGCAGCCAACACTTTCAAAAACATTGAAATCACTTGAAGATGAACTTGGAAAGAAATTATTTACACGTCATAGCTTCAGCATTTCTCTGACAGATGAGGGTATGCTTCTTCGCGATCGTGCGGAAGACTTGATTGCTATGGCAGACAAAATAGAACAGGAATTCATCACCCTTGATGATATCACGGGCGGTGATATATATTTCGGCCTTGCCGAAAGTTACCAGATCAGATATCTGGCTAAAGAAATTCACAAACTGAAAAAAATATATCCCGGTTTTACCTATCACATCACCAGCGGCGATACTGAGCAGGTAACCGAAAAGCTGGATAAGGGTCTGCTTGATTTTGCAGTACTGTGCGAAAAGCCGAATACGGCCAAGTATGACTATGTCAAATTCCCGGAGGCAGATATCTGGGGCGCTGTCATGCCCGCAGACCATCCTCTTGCAGGAAAAAAGCATATAAAGATAAAGGACCTGATCGGTCAGCCGCTCTTCTGTTCCGAACAGAGCTGGAATATCGAGATTCCTGCCTGGGCAGGGAATGACTTTGAAAAGCTTCATCTTGAAGGCTCTTTCCGTCTGTCCTATAACGGATCGATGTTTGCAAAAGAAGGGCTCGGCATTCTTCTGACATTCAAACATCTGATTGATTGTTCCGAAGAAAGCGGACTCGTATTTCGTCCTCTATCGCCCAAACAGACCTCGGAACTGTATCTGATATGGAATAAATATCCTGCATTTACCCCCATAGCAGATAGATTTCTTGCTCAGATAAAAGAATCATTTTCATAATATACCAAACTAATTTTTATGATCGTGATACCGTCACATGTCCATGCTCAGTCTTATAAACAGAAAAATCATAGTACCGACAGGCCAGCCTGCAACTGTTATCCACAAAAGAGCCTCAGGATTCATGTTACTGGTCATTCCAAACATAAGGAATAATACATATATCATAGCTGCAAACATTAGGATTCCGAAGAACAGAACAACTGCAACTGCACCAAACTTTTCCGCTCCTGAAAAAACTGTTATATCCACGCGCTTCTTCATAAGTCTATAAAGAAAATAAACAGCACCCGCATAGATAACAAACCCTACAACATACATTAAGTAATTATATTCAAAGATATCACCGCTTGTAATAAATGAACTGTAATTTCCGATAAATGTTTTTCCAAGTGTCTGAATGTACTCACATAAGCAAGCCAGTGGAATCAATAAAATCATATATATAATTAAAAATCCCATATCAAAACTCCTTACTTTGATTGAAACCGACTGTATTATGCAGTCTATTTATTTTATCAATCCCATAATTCCCAAAAGTGCTTTGAGAATAGTTCAAAGAATTCATTTTTACACTGATTTCTATAATCGAATATCTTTCTTTCATATTCGAAATACATATCATTTATTTCCTGAGCCGTCGGATAGCGGTCAGGAAAATCAGTTGGAAAATACATTTTAGATGAACCTTTTTCTTTTTCCAATTTTTTCTCTTCGTCGGTTTTGGCTTTCTCACCAAACCAGCCAAGTTCCCTTCTAAATCTGGTCTGTAAGCTATGATACGCTCTAGAATACGGATTTTTCATAGAACACTTATCTTCATCCATTTCATTAATCAGAAAAATCAGTCTATCCAAGATTTGTTCCCATTTTTCATTAGCAGCTTCTCTTTCTTCATCTGTACACACCATAGATGGTAAAAATGAAGAAGGAATTCCATTATGTTTTTTTCTGAACTGTTTAAGCATTGGAGAAATGGTATCCATAAACCAAGTATTCATATTCCAAACATCTGTGTCAGCATATCCCCTTTTAGCTCGCTGCTGACCGGCCTTCGCTTTATATGCTTCTTCCTCTTTATAAAAGCTGATCCTGCCACGAAGTCTACTATCAAGCTTCTTAGTAATGTCACTTACATACACCGGATAGTCCCGTTCAAAATCATCCTTAAACTCTTTCTTATATTTATCGGATACTTTTTCCTTAAAGATTTTATAGTAATAACAATCAACTATCAGTTTGTCTATACCATCCGTTAATTCCTGCTCACTCTTGAGTTCAGCATACCTTTGCTGAATTGTTTTCATAATACTTTCCCCTTCGACCATCATAATCTAATTATACGACGTAAACGTGGAATTAAATCTGCCATAATACATTAATAATTTATCATGAAATAAGAAACCACTGCATATATCACTGTAATGATTGCAATAGGTACTACAATAATTGGAATAAGATCAATACAATTGACCAAAATAAGTATTCCGCTGATTAAAAACATAATACTGCACATGAGGAAACATATAGCCGACTGTCTATAATAAGGACTTTTGTCCATCTGTTCTCTTTCTTCTTTACTTGCATTTAAATATTGATTGTTAAGTAAAAAACCTTTTTCCATAAAAGAAAATACAGATAATACGCCAAATGCTCCTGCAAGTACAAACACGATAATTAATGTCATCAAGTCTTCTGAAGCCATAACAAAACCCCTTTCCCCAAAATATAAAATTTAATTAAACGGTTTATTCTTCAATATGTGCGATTTACTGTAATTATGTACCAATTATATCATAATTCCGGGCAGAAACAATTGAATTATATATGATCAATTCACTCCATAAATAGTCAATTCAATTTACTCATTTTGAGCAAAATGAGTAAATTGAATTACGAAGTGACTAAATTAAAACACGGCTATGCTTTTCAACATAACCGTGTAGTTAGAATCAGTTCTCTTTGTTGTTAATTTAAATAATTTGGTCGCAAATTGGTCGTAATTCCAATCCTCGACTACTGCACCCACCCTTGTAAATAAAGGATTTACTTCTTCTCTGACTTAAGTGTCGGGAATATTAACTAAATATCACATAATTCGTTATTGCCCTTTATTACTCTATTTCTACGCCAATGCTGCATGTTAATTTTTGCTTATCTCTACATATCTATACGTAACCGGTCGCAAACCAGTCGCAAACCGGTCGCAAATCCTATCATGCCATCTGTGCTTTCTTCTGCTTATAAAAGTATTCATCAAAATTAATCAATTCTGCCTTCTTCAAATCTTTGGTTGCTTCAGCATAGATATCAAGTGTTGTTTCTGCATCAGCATGTCCGAGAATCGACTGCATAGCTTTTATATTTACTCCCGCTTCACACATTCTGGTTGTAAAAGTATGCCTCAAAGAGTGATTAGTAAATTTCGGAAGTATTATTGCATCTCCCCTATGATTCTTATCAAGGACCTCATAATTACAATCTCTGATAATTCTTTTCAGAGCCTTATTAAGTGTCCCCTGATGCTGCACACATCCAAATCGATTAATAAAAATAAAATCCCTATATCCGTCTACAACGGAAGTACTCTTTAATCCGACTTCCTCCTGATATTCTTTTTCCATGATAAACGCAGCTTTCACCTTTGGCAGCATTGGAATAACTCTCTCGCCTGCTTTTGTTTTAGTGGTATTGATAGCATATTTACATCTTTCCTCATCCCTCTTATCGAAGTAAACCAAAGTATGATTTACATTGATTATTTCTTCTTCCAGATCGATATCTTCCCATCTAAGCCCGGTTATTTCACCAACACGCATTCCAGTATATAACATAACAATAAATATTGGATACCATCTATGATATGGTCCCTGCTTACTAAGATACATCTCTAACAAATTCTGTTCATCAACTGTTAAAGCTCTCCTTTTATCTATTTCATAATTGCGTGCTTTCTTAAGTTCTTTCAGTGCACTATCAGCCGGATTATATCTGAGATAATCATCCTCTACGCCCAACTCTAAAACCTGATGTAATACCGTATGGATACTGTCTATAGTATAAAGTTTTAAACCACGTACATCAGCAAGAGTATTATAAAAACTTCTTACGTCAGACCGTTTTAGATCTGCAATCTTACTTTTTCCGAAATCAGGTTCAACAAACATCTCATACATATACTTATAGTTTGCCAAAGTGTTTTCTTTAAGACCTCTCTTGACCTGAACCCAACTATGATATAAGTCATTGATTGTAAGATTATTCTTCTCAGCTCTTACACCATCCAAAACATCTCTGAGCACATCCATTTCTTTCTCACGCAATTCTTCAAGGGTAACTGCACTTATAGAATGCCTGTTTCCTCGTTTGTCTCTCCATTTAAATTCATATGTACCACAGCTTCTCTGGTACTCGCCTTCTTTCAAGACTCTGTTTCTCTTATCTTTTCTCCTCGCCATATAAAAACCTCCTTTCAAATAACAACAGGGAGAACGATTCTACGCTAATTATAGCTATAGACTGTTCTCCCTGTCCAAAGTGCGACACAAATCTTTATATCGAAAACATCTTTGATAGATACTCTTCAAGTTGTTTTCTCTTGATCAACCTTTTATTACCAACCCACAAAACGAAGGGGCATCTATCATCATCCGAAATCTCTCGCAATTTATTCACCCCAATATTGAAATACGCCGCAGCCTCTTCCAATGTAAGGTTTGATTTTTCATATATCGGTACTTCATACTTCAAGACACCGCCTCCTTTCTGTATATTCTATATAGAATTATAAACCATAGGCTAAAAGAAAAATCATCATAATCGTTAATAATATCAACAAAAGTTATCATATATGTATAAATTATGATTTTTTTCCACTGGAAAAAATCTTACTGTAAGTACCTAAGGGGTTTGGGGCATTCCCCAAAAAAAGAGGGTTTATGTTAATTCAATGCAATCGTTATTTGCACAATTAACATAAACCCGTTGCTTGCCTGTTTTTGGACATTCCCTATTCCGACCGTTCAGGCGATAGTCAGGAGTATTTTTCAAACACCGTGTACAAGATGTTTGTAAACCATTTTTATATAGCTGTCAAAAATGTAACTATATCTCACTATCTGTGATTATTATCTGATCCGACAGAAGTGTCGTAGTATCATCTGTAAAGCTTACTCCCTCTGAAACTTCTCCTTCTGCACCGAAGCCTGCCATATCTTCAACAAGCTTCATAGTCTGAAGATCTGTCTCTTCGGCTATAGGTGCGCTCTCTTCTGACTCAAAGGCATTCTCAAACTCATCAATCTGGTTCTGCAATTCAAGCGCAACTGTATCTTCATATGCGACACTTATAGGATTCTCTTCATCTTCGAAACCGAATCTCTCTCCATTTGCAAAACTTACATCATATTTTCTTCTCTCTTCATCAGCAAAGTAACCTGTAAGGATCAGTCTGTCATCGGTGTCTCCAAAGACAAGTTTAAGATCATTATTCTCAGATCTTTCAGCTGTTATACTGTCTTTATCAATACCTGCACCAAACTGTATGGTATTAAGACCTGTATCTTCTACTATCCTGTCTGTACCATAGCCTGCATCGAAGATATAAGTATCATTTCCGGCTCCGCCGAGGAGAGTATCGTTGCCTGTTTTGCCATCAATATAGTCATTGCCTGCATTTCCGAGGATGCTGTCATTACCGGTACCACCATACAATCTGTCACTTCCGGCTCCGCCATTGATAGTATTATATCCATCAGATGCGATAAGAGTTACTCCGTTATCATCCATAGCAAGCATGTACTCATTTCCATTAGTGCTGTAAATAGTTCTGAGCGGACTATTCGAAGCTGCAGCATGGATCATGCCACTTCCGTTATAAGAGATGTAATAATTCCTGCTATTATCAGAAACAAAGAAGTTCTCTATTACAAGCTTGTCCTGCATAGTTCCGTCAGCCCTATAATCGCTGTTTACATTTCCGTCACCGAATACAATAGTCAGGTTGTTCCAGTTTGTTCTGTATGCTTTTACATCACCTATACTGTATCCTTCTATGCTTATGTAGTTTGTTCCTTCGCTGTCGCTTACTGTATCGATTCCGTCACCGGCTCTGTAAATATATGTATCATCCCCGGCTCCGCCTGCAAGATAGTCTCTTCCAGCTTCTCCGAACAGAGTATCATTTCCGGCCTCTCCGATAACTCGGTCATCTCCGGCTCCTCCATGAAGGTTGTCATTACCTGCACCGCCATGTACCTCGTCGTATCCGTCCTGTCCGATCATAGTTATTCCATCTTCATAGATTGTTGCCATATATTCACTTCCGTTTGTGCCGTAAATCGTACGAAGCGGACTCTCTGCATCCGTTGCATCCAGAACTGTTCCGTCAGCAAATACAAGTTCGAAATTCCTTGCTTCTTTACTGATGCAGTAATTCTTAATGATGATGTTATCAGCAGTACCGTCAAATGTAACCATAAGATCATTCCAGTTTGATCTGTAGCACTTAATAGTGCTTGGATTAATGTCTTCTCCGAATACTATTCTGTTAAGGCCTTCACTGTCCTTAATACTGTCTGTGCCATCACCAAGATTGTAGATATAAACGTCGTCGCCTTCTCCGCCATCTATGAAGTCTTTTCCGGCTCCGCCGCTTATAACATCATTGTCTAGACCGCCATTTATATATTCATCGCCTTCATTTCCGAAGATAAAGTCTCTTCCCTCTTCTCCAAAGAGCTGATCGTTACCGTCACCACCAAATAATGTATCATCTCCAAATGATGCAAGAATCCTGTCTAAATGACCGTCTCCCAGAATAGTCTCAGCTTCCTCACCGGATACAACATAATTATAATCATCTGTACCCGTAATAAGGCTTGTATCTTCCACCGCTGCAGCTTCTTCAGCATCCGGTATAATGATCATATTTCTAAGACTCTTTGTCTCTCCGGCTATTACTACAGAATACTTATCTTCATTTCCAACATAATCCTTTATCACTAGTCTGTCTGTTGAGACTGCGGATTCTGTATCATCACCAAGAGCATTTTTAATTGCTATTACCGCTTCGCTTCCGCTGATATATACATTGATATCATCTTCCGAGATTCCACTCTCAAGACGGATAACACTCTCTCCTTCGATATCGTCTATGACATCTATACCAAAGCCTCTTCCAAAGATATATGTATCCTTACCTTCACCACCGATAAGGACATCATCATCCGCTCCACCTGATATAGTGTCATCTCCGGAGCCACCATAGATAACATCTCTTCCGACTTCACCTCTTATGGAATCATCACCGATTTCACCATAGACAATATCATCACCTGCACCGGCTTCAATAGTATCTTTACCTGTTCCGGAATAAATAACATCATTACCCTTGCTTCCGATTACGGTATCATCTCCGCCAAATGAATGCATGGTTGAGTCAGGAACTGCAGCCTTAAGAACATCATCTCCGTCACCACCGTAGATATGTCTGAAAGGACTCTTTTCATCCGTGCAGTGCATAGTAACATTATCAAAGATAAGTGTATAATCAGCGAGAGTTTCATCCTTGCGGAAGTTCTTTATAGTAAGTGTCTCGCCTGTTGACTTGATGGTAATACGAACATCAAAGTCATCGATTCCGTTAACACTTATATCTCTTGGACTGAGACCTGCAAAGCGGATAGAATTCTTTCCACCCTCATCTCGAATCTCATCATGACCATAACCACGTCCGAATACGAAGGTATCATCGCCCTCAGAGTCTATAAGGATGTCATTACCGGAGCCACCGTCAAGGTAATCATCTCCCTCATCACCGTAGATAATATCATCACCTTCATCCCCATGAATGGTATCATTGTCAGCCCCTCCATAGATAAGATCATTACCTCTTCCTGATGAGATAGAATCGTTGCCTTCCTTACCAAAAATCAGGTCAGCTGCAACTGTACCATTAAGTGAATTACCATTTTCATCTCCGCGAATAGCACCAAATACAGAATCATCGATAATCGGAAGCCATTCTGAATCATATGTACTAAAGAACTCTCTAAACTGCTGGAAAATATCATAGCTGTTCTGAACATTTGTTGCAAAATATCCAAGATAGCTTGAAATATCAGCAAATTCTCTTTTGGTCATTAAATCTGATTTAAGAAGAGTATCAACATATAAATTAAAGAATGCTGTATTAAAATGCGGCTTGCCAGCCTCATCAACATTCATAACTATATAATCAAGATATTTTGATATCTTGCTACCAACCATAGCAAAGCAATACATCTCCACAATCTGTTTATATACATTTTCTAGTATAGGTGCAGCCGCACTGTTAGGGTTTTCTCCGTTCACTCCCATAAAGCTCTCACCCATAATAGTCTCAAGAACCTTAAGCTTCTTTGCACTGAAGAGTCCGCCTCTGCTTCCATCTTCAATTTCTTCAGTCTTACACATGAAATTAAGAATTCTATCAACTATGGCAAGTCGGGCATCATTATCTGTTTCTTCTACAAATTGTTCTGTAAGAGATTGTAAAGTACCTGTCTCATCCAAAGATATTTCTGTATGTAAAGAATTCAGTTTTCCGTAACTTCTAACATCCGGAAGTCCATTAACTTCTTCGGATATATTTGATATAACAGTTCCAATAGTATCGTAGAGATCAGAAGCAACCCACATCTCTCCTATTGAACCTTCTTTACCATCTTCATATTCAAATGTTGCAATATTTCCAATCAATGCTTCTGTACCAGTACTTTGATTAGCGACTTCATAATTAAGCTTTATTGCTTTAATTCCAAAATCAGAAAGCTTTTTAAGTTCAGCCGGAGAAGATTCCCCGTCAGAATTTGAATCAGTCCAGAGTCTGAGCTTACCAAAGATTTCATCTTCTTCATCTATTATTCCATCTTCATTCGTATCATACTGTGCAAGTGCTTCAAAACCATTTTTAGCATTAGTGCCATCCGCAAGAAGATGAAAATCACCAAATACTTCACGACCATTGTCAATCTTTCCATTACCATTAATATCTAAAGCAAGTATCGCATCTTTATTAGTCCAGTTTATCTTTTCTGCAAATCCGTCGGAATTGAGATCAAAATGTGCACCATATTTTTTGCTAGCAATATTAAATCCATCCCCATCAATATCAAGTATTAATGGATCCGTACGAACTGCTGCTGATGCAGCTTCACCCCATAGTTTATTTAAATCTATTCTAAACCAATCACAGATTTCTCCCCAAGCATCTGCCCAGATTTCTCCCCAGCCATCTAGCCAGTCCTGTACAAATGTTTCAAAACCATTTTCTTTATAGTATTCAATAAATTCTTTAATTTCATTCTCCGCAATTGTACCAAACTCACATAATTTTATAAAACCGGGGATAACATAATCTCTCGTGAGCATACCATCATTAAACAAATTATCGGCCGCAATAAATGTAGCAAGTCCGATACCAAAGACTAACCTTGCTGTTCCGAAAAGCAAACCACCTCTAAAAAATGAACCACCTTCAGTCAAAAAAGAATAATAGGCAAAGTTTCCATCTAACATATCACTTCCAAATTCAGCAAAATCCTTTTCTGATAAGTTCTTAAACTTTTGATATACTTCGATAAATACTCCTTCATTATCAATCGAATACTTATCTAAGGTTTTAGAAAAATCCGAAAGACTTTTCTCAAAATTCCCCATAGGACAAGATATGAAATTCCCATTTTCATCATAACAAAGCATCATTGTATCATGTTTGAAAAACATATATTTATACTTTCCACCATACTCTTCTGGCCCTAAAGCTTTAACTGAACAATAGTTTTCATTTGGTACATTTTGAAGTAAAACTCCTATCGGACTCCACTGATATCTTGTAACCTTTCCCGCATTTCTCATTATCAAATCTAAGTGATCATTTATATATTCCGTTGAATATCCCGGTCCATCTAAACTATACCCTTTAACTACTTTCTTTCCGAATTCCCCATCTGCTATAATAACGAAGTGTTCTGAAAGGTTGCCGCCAAGTGAATGCCCTGCTGTAACATAATAACCAAATGATTTTTCATGTGATTTTATTTCTTGCATAAATACTTCAACTTCTGCTTGCTGCTTTGTACAAACAGAATCAAACAAACCAAAATCTGCATTTATCCAATCTTTTTCAAACTGTCCTTCCACCTCTCCTTCACTACCTCTAAATGCCACTAATGCATTATTATTATCTGTTTCAAGCATTAATCCATACATACCTGAATTTTTATTATCATCATGGACTAATGACACTTTCCAGTCCGCATATTTACTTTCCCCAAATGTTATTGATGTCAATAATTCCTGTGCTTTCTTACTATTATCAATAGAACCTTGATCTCCTTCAACTATTTTAAATCTATCTAAATAATTCTCCTTTATGGTCCGACAATCCTTAGATTTTGTAAGCACCCATTCTAATGTAGGATACGCATCCTGATCATTTGTAAAGTCTCTATACTCTTGCACTACCCCTTCAGGAATATCCATGTATGCTATTTGAGTAGCTACCTGTATATCTTTATCACTATATTCTTTTTCTTCATTGTTCTCGTCCTCAACACTATTCTCATATTCAACCTTAACATTATTCTGAAAGCTCTTCATTTTTTCTAATTTCCTCCATTTTATTTATAAATTTTGCTTTATCATCTTTAGTGACTATTACCGCTCCTTGTTTTTCCTCACCGTGATTATATGTATGCGAGTATTTTTCCTCTAATTCACTCTTTAATGCTTGTGATAAATCGTCACTGGATTCCATCTCTTCTTTTATACTTTGTAAGTCCTTGTTATTCACGAAACACAGATGGTAATTTTGATATTCCTCAGCTATTTGACTATATATTCCCCATAATTCGTCATTTGAAAAATCAAGCCATGAACTTGATACATATATACAAAAAAAGATATCAAACTCCTTATAATTTTCATTAATACCAAGATCTTTATTATTATAAACAGTTATTTTAACATAATAATCTTTTCCATATTTATCTAGCTTTTCATTAAAATCCTCTCTATAATCCTCTACCTTTAGTCGTTGAATATATTCATCGCTCCATGATTCTGCCGACTCACCATTCATATTATTTCTGAATGAAAAAACAAGATTAGGATTATCATTTGGATAAGCTTCACCATAATAAACCCCTGAATAATCTCCTCCATATATTTTACTTACTGTAAACTCTTTCCCATACCTTGATTCTAATATCTTTTCACATTTAACTTTACGATCGGATGCACTTGATGAAGAACACCCACATAAAGAGATTATGATACACATATAAATAAGTAATAAACTATGTCTCTTCAATCCTTTCAATTCATCACCTCCATAGTTATTCAATTCAATTTTTTATTCAACGTGCCTATTTTGCATAATCTTTGTTATAACTCTCAACCAACTCCGATACATATGTATCATCTGCCGAAAATTCTGCAGCTATATAATGAACATATCCATCGTCTGCTTTAAAGTACCATGTAAACAGAAACCTACCATAATCAGGATAGACACAATAAACCTTATCGCAATCATATCCTCCGATCGTTCCTCTGGATCCTTCAACATTTTCCGCTCCGGTTGATTCGCAGTACGCCATTCCGTTTTTTGCCATGTCGTCAATGTCCATATCAACGTCATATGTAACCATAGTTATTATTGCAGAGTTTGTGACTGTCGTTGCCTGATCAGCTGCTACTACTCCTTCATCTGATAATCCTCCTTCCTCTCGGAATTCTACCCATTCTCCTTGAGTCAGATCTATATATCCGTTTATTTCACTTCCTACTTTTGTTATCCTCGGAGTTTTGTCTGTAATCAGTGTATCAGATGTCTCTTTGCTCTTTTCAGTTTTCTGTTCTGTTGTTTCGTCTTTTATTATCTCTGATTTATTATTATCTTCAGATATCTCCTGAGCCTTTGCTACAACTCCATCCTTAGATGCCTTATCTGAAGAACACCCTGTTAACATACATGCTACCACAACCGCAACTATTGCCATTCGTAAATGTTTTGTTCTCATCCTCTCCTATTTCTCCTTCATTGAATTTCCAAGTCCCTGTGTTATCGGCTCTAGGAAGTAACTCATCACACTCCTTGTTCCTGTTTTTATCTCAACAGAACCAGTAAGTCCTGATATAACATTAATATCTTCCGGAACGTCAGTGAGCTGAACTTTGACAAGATATACACTTCCCATATCTTCATTTGTAAAGGAACTCGGGCTAATGTATGAAACCTTTCCCTTTACGGTTCCATATCTGTTATAGGGATATGCTTCTAATTTAAGCTGAGCTTCCATCCCCTCTTCTATATCGGCTATATCCATATTTTTAACATAGCAATCCATCTCAAGAGCCGCACCATCCGGTACTATAGTCACTAACTGCGTTCCTGCTGCAGCATATTGTCCCGGAGTGTTAACCTCAATACTGTTTACATATCCCGAAACAGGTGCTGTTATCATCTGTCCGCTTTCTGCAAGTTCATACTTTTCTATATTGGCTTCTGTTTCGGCAAGCTTAGTTCTTAGCTCACTAAGCTGCTGATTGATTCCTGTTATATACTTTGATTTTGCATTATCTATCTTAAGCTCTGCCTCAGTTACCGCAAGCTCGCTCTGTTTTATCTTCAGTTCCTGTGACTCTCTCTGTCTTGAAGTACCCGAAGACTTATATTCCTCAAGCTGAATATCAGCCATCTCCTTATTAAGCTTTGCTGTTTCGAGTTCTCCTTCCAGGACATCAAGTTCACTATGATAACTGATATCACTGTTAACTATTCCCATTACGGCATTCTTTGATTCTCTGTCATAGGAATCAACCGTAAGATACTGAAGTTCAACGCCAAGCAATACCTTTGAATATATATCGATCTCATCTTTTAGAATCTGTCTCTCGCAATAAAGCTTATCTATATCGATAGATAAACTATCAGTGTCCATTTCTATAAGAACATCTCCCGTATTCACGTAATCTCCTTCACGCACGTTGATGGATGAAATCGTCCCTCCTGACGCTGTCTGTACTATACTCAGCTTTCCCTGGGGCATGATAGTTCCGCTTGCTGTAACAACCACATCGACCCTTGATAAACACGCCCATAGTATAGCAACTGCAACAAGAGTAAATATCGTATATATAATGATCGTTCCGACTTTGTTGGCAGGTTTCTCAATTATCTCAAGCATTGACGGCATGAAGTCATATTTCAATCTGTTATCACGCCTTTTCTCTGCCTTTAGAAGATATTCTGCAGCAGTTGTTTTTTCATTCTCAGCCATTTACATCACCTCTCTGCTGCATATGGTATAGATTGCTGTATAAGCCGTCCTTCGTAATAAGATTCTCGTGAGTATCATATTCCACAAGACTTCCTCTATCTATCGTCATTATCTTATCTGCATCACGAAGAGTTGATAATCTGTGGGCTATTATAAGAACTGTTCTTCCCCGACATATGTCTTTTAGATTATGCTGGATGATACTTTCCGATTCATAATCAAGTGCAGATGTTGCTTCATCAAATATGAGTATTCTCGGATTACCAAGGATTGCTCTCGCTATGGCTATCCTCTGCTTCTGTCCTCCCGAAAGTCCGACTCCCTTTTCACCTATGACAGTGTTGTAACCATCCGGAAGTTCAAGTATGAAATCATGAGCTCCGGCTATTTTTGCGGCATTTATTATCTGATCCATTGTGGCCTGCGGCATATGTATAGATATATTTTCAGCCACAGAACCGTTGAACATAAAGTTTTCCTGAAGCACAACTCCGATCTGTTTTCTAAGCATTTCTGGATTAACAAGAGAGATATCCATACCGTCTATGGTTATCTTTCCTCCTTCAGGTATATAGAGTCTCTGTATCAGTTTCGATATCGTGCTTTTTCCGGAACCGCTTCTTCCGACAACACCTACAACTGTTCCGGCATCGATAGTGAAACTCATATCTTTTATAACTTCCCCACCCTGAGGATTATATCTGAATCTTACTTTATCAAAAGCTATGGTTCCCTTCAATTTCGGAAGAGCTATCTGATTATTACTAAGTACCGGTTCTGTAGGCGTATTGAATATATCTCCGATACGCTTAACCGAAAGTGACGCCTGTTGGTACTCCTGCCATAACTGAACCAATCTTAAAACCGGGCCGCTCACTCTTCCCGACAGCATTCTGAAGGCAACCAGCTGTCCCACGCTGAAATTTCCGTCCATTACAGCCTTAGCACCGAAATAAAGTATAAGAAGATCAAATACCTTCTGTATAAACTGACCTATCTGACCTGCCGTCGCAGATACCATAGATGTCTTATAACTAGCTCTGACATAATCAGACTGCAGGTCGCCCCACTTTTCTTCAAACTTATTCTCTAGTGCAAAAGACTTTACTGTCTGTACTCCCGTGACAGATTCAACAAGGAAAGACTGTGTATTGGCTCCGGCCTCAAACTTTTCATCAAGTCTTTTCTTGAAAAGTGGCGTAACTACAGCTGAAAGGACAGCATATACCGGTATGGAACATATGACTATAACTGTCAGAGATCTGCTGTAACAGAAAAGAACAACTATATAAACTATGACAAAGACCACATCTATCATCGAAGAAAGCGGTGTTCCTGTAAGAAAGTTTCTTATAGTATCCAATTCTCTTACTCGTGCTACTGTATCTCCGACTCTTCTTGATTCGAAATACTTCATAGGTAATCTGAATAGATGTCTGAAGAGTCTGTAACTCAGTATTACATCGATTCTGTTCGTTGTATGGGTAAATACATAGTTTTTTGCCATACCAAGAATAAGCTCATAGATATAGACTATCGCTATACCTATTGCCAGTACGTTAAGCGTTGACATACTCCTGTGAACAAGTACTTTGTCAACAACTACCTGAGTCATGACAGGCGTAAGTATTCCCAGTATCTGTACAACAAATACTGCGATCAAGACCTGTATGAATTCTTTCTTGAATTTTAAAATCGTTGGAATAAACCATTTGAAACTGAATATTGCTTCTCTGTCAACTATACCTTTTTGCTTAATGAGTATAGCTGTTCCTTCCCAGAGTCCGCTCAGTTCGGTCGATGTGAGAACCTCCGTCTTATTCTCTGCCGGAGTGAAGATCATATATTTATCATCTTTTGATCTTGCAATTATAAAGAATTCTCCATTCTTATCCTTTGCGATAAGCGGAGATGTAACTGTACCGAGTTTATCGGCTGTAAGTGAATAAAGTTTAGCTTTTAACTTACACTTTTTTGCAGCTTCTATGATATGAAGCTCATTCACCTTTTCTGAACTTTTAAGTGCAACCAAATCTTCTACCTGTTCATTAGTTACAGGTATTCCAATAAATTTGAGTACAACTAAGAAGCATGACAGCCCACTGTCAATCGGATGTCCCATCTTTAGCATCTTCCCCCTGAATCTTTACACACTTCACAGATATGTAAAAAAACTTAAATAACAAAGCTTTTATAATGTAGCATATCCTATATATTTATTCAATAACGAGTTTTGTTTCTATCCTATATGATTTCTGTTTGTCATACCAGAGATTTACCTGCTTTCTTCAGATTCCACCTCTCGATGGATACCATTGCTGTTCAGCTAAACACTTCCCAATGTCTGAGCGTGTTCAGGACTTTTACCCTATAGAAACGTGCGCCGCAAGGCGCACACTAAAAACACGGCTATGCATTTCAACATAACCGTGTAGTAAGAATTTGTTCTCTTTGTTGTTGATTAAGTTAATTTGGTCGCAAATTGGTCGCAATCCCTGTCCTTATCCACTGCAAACCCTTATATATAAAGGATTTATTTCTTCTCTGACTTAAGTGTCGGGAAGAGGAGTACGTCACGGATTGCAGGACTGTCAGTAAGCAGCATGCAGAGTCTGTCGATTCCATATCCGATACCGCCTGTAGGTGGCATACCGACTTCAAGTGCATTCAGGAAGTCTTCATCTGTGTGGTTAGCTTCCTCATCACCTGCATCTGCAAGTGCATCCTGAGCTGCAAATCTTTCTCTCTGATCGATAGGATCGTTAAGCTCTGAGTAAGCATTTGCCATCTCCCATCCGTTCATGAAGAACTCAAATCTCTCAACATATTCAGGATTCTCAGGCTTCTTCTTTGTAAGCGGAGATATCTCAACCGGATGATCCATGACGAATGTAGGCTGAACAAGATGCTCCTCTACATATGTCTCGAAGAAGAGATTCAGAATATCACCCTTCTTATGGAAATCTTCAAACTCGATATGGTGTTCCTTAGCAAGTGAACGAGCCTGCTCAAGATCCTTAACTTCATTCCAGTCAACACCGCTGTACTTCTTAACAGCATCAACCATTGTTATTCTCTCGAATGGCTTTCCGAGATCCATCTCGATTCCGTTATATGTAATCTTGGTTGTTCCGAGAACTTCCTCTGCGATATATCTGTACATATTCTCAGTAAGATCCATCATACCGTGATAATCTGTATATGCCTGATAAAGCTCCATAAGTGTGAACTCAGGATTATGACGTGTATCAACACCCTCATTTCTAAATACACGGCCGATCTCATAAACTCTTTCAAGACCGCCTACGATAAGTCTCTTAAGGTAAAGCTCAAGAGATATACGAAGCTTCAGGTCCTCATCAAGCGCATTAAAATGTGTCTCGAAAGGACGTGCTGCGGCACCACCTGCATTTGATACAAGCATAGGTGTCTCAACTTCCATAAATCCCTGTGTATCAAGATATCTTCTTATTGCAGCTATGATCTTTGATCTCTTTACAAATGTATCCTTTACTTCAGGATTCATGATGAGATCGACATATCTCTGACGATATCTGATGTCTGTATTTGTAAGTCCGTGGAACTTCTCAGGAAGAATCTGAAGGCTCTTTGAAAGAAGAGTTACTGCTGTTGCATGAACTGAAACCTCACCTGTTCTTGTTCTGAAGAGATAACCCTCAACTCCGAGGATATCACCGATATCTGTTCTCTTGAATCCCTTATAGTTATCCTCACCGAGTTCATCACGGGTAACATATATCTGAATATTTCCCTTAAGATCCTGGATATTTCCGAATGAAGCTTTACCCATAACACGCTTGGACATAAGACGTCCTGCTATAGATACTGTAATTCTGTCTGCTTCCGGAATCTCCGGTGCCTCTTCGCCTTCAGCAGGCTTCGGGAACTTTGCTTCGAAATCAGCTTTAGCTTCTGCTGTATGATAAGTAACATTATACTTAGTTATCTGAAAAGGATCCTGACCTGCTTCCTGCAGTTCAGCAAGCTTCTCACGGCGTACCTTAAGGAGCTGGTTGATGTCCTGCACCTGTGCACCCTTCTGCTGATTATTCTTTGCATTATTATTCTGATTCTGTTCTGACATTATGTCAACCTCCTGATTATTCATTCAAAAGTTATATCCGTCCTTTAAACAAGCAAAAAGCCGGAAGCACTTAACCCCCGGCAATTTAATACTGTATTTTCGATCAGCAGTTAAGCTTCCTCATCCTGCTTAATATAAAAATCAAGTATCTTATAATTATACTTTCCGTTAGGTGCATCAACCGTAATAACCTGTCCAACTCTTGCACCCATCAGCTTAGCACCTATTGGTGATTCATTTGAGATACTTCCGCCGAGTATGTCTGCCTCTGTTGAACCGGAAAGCTTATATACATACTCCTGCTTGGACTCCATATCCTCGAAATGTACTGTACATCCGAAGTTGATGGTCTCTGAATCAAAGCTCTCCTCATCGATTACTTCTACATTTTTAAGAATCTGCTCTATCTCATGAATACGTGATTCGAGATCTCTCTGCTCATCTTTAGCAGCATCGTACTCAGCATTCTCTGATAAGTCTCCCTGCTCACGTGCTTCTTTGATCTTCTGTGCAACTTCACGACGTTTGTTGGTTTTGAGATCATAGAGCTCATCTTCTAACTTTTTGAGTCCTTCATAAGTAAGAATATTCTTTTTTTCTTCAGCCATAGATATTCTTCCTTTCTAAAATAAACTTCATAGCCTCGGCTCTTCGAGCCGTATCCTGGTCTACTGCAGCTGACGGGACTTGAACCCGTACCCACTTGCGCGGACATGAACCTGAATCATGCGCGTATACCAATTCCGCCACAGCTGCCTAAAAAACCGTCACTAAAGAATAATAACACTTGGCAATTTCAATGTCAAGCAATCAATAAAATTAGTACGGTTTCTTATCGATCAATATATTATCTACTGCTTCAAAAAATAGGTACTGCCTCAGAATTGTATTTTGTTATATACATCTTCATCCACAGATTTTTCAAAAGAGTAATTCGGATCTATCTCATTAAGCCACTTCTCAAAGCATGTTGTAAAATATGCCTTCTGCTTTGAACTGATTTCCGTCTGTTTAAGTTTATCTGTTGCTTCACGATCAGTCAGCGCCTGAATATAGAATATGTGATATCCGTATTCGGATTCTGTTACAAGGCTATATGAACCGTCATCGAGACTGTAAATCATATCTGCTATTTCATCGCCGTACATTTCTCTTATCTCGGTCGGACTCAGTGTATAGTATCTCGAATCAGCGGCGCCGTAGAATTCTGCCAGTCCTTCTATATTAGTATTATCTGATCCCGATACAGGATTAACCAAAGTATTATAAGCCTGAAGTGCCCTGTCATATTGAGCTTTCTTTTCATCCTCGGAAAGTTCCTTTACATTTCCGGAAACATCGACTGCATACTTCTCAAATACAAGGTCATAAATGGTAGTCTGACGGGCATCCTCATCACTCACCTCAATACCGGCTTTATCCATGATCCTGTCATAGACACGACTTGCAATCTCATTTTCTTTGTATACTGTAAGTATTGTTTCTCTGGAAAGCTGCATCTTCTCAATCTGTTCATCCGTAAGATTCTTAAAGAATACATCCGCCTGCTTCGCCAAAATATCCTCATCATCCTGAGAAAGTGTGACATCATATTCGGAAGCCTTCGATACCAACACCTTAACCCTTACGATATCCTCAATAATATCCTTTCTGGTCAGATTCTTCATAGTATCTGTTTCGGTTTCCGATACCGGAACCTCCATATCCCATACATTTTCACCGTAACTCTTCTCATACTGTTCGACAACCGTATTTGCATATACATACACTTCCCCTATGGAAATGTCTTCGCCCGCAAAGGTAAGTACCTTCTCGCTTTTCCCTTCGACCTGCTCCTGTCTTCCGCATCCGGATACAGCAAGCACCATGATCAGGGAAACTATTAATATGGCTAAACTTCTCTTCTGCATATTATAATCAATCCTTTTTTTCTGAAGATACCGTACCTATAAGATTCTCTCTCATATCTTCAATAACAGCTTCTATCTTTGTCAGCATATCATCCTGAATTAGCTTGGAAGTCCTTATGGCAAAACCTGACTTCTTGGCATTTACCAGTCTGATATCATTCTTATATTTCTTCATAAACTTCGGAATCTTATCAATTATTATATCAGCATCATTTGTAAAAAGATATTGCACAAATCCTTCTTCCTGATACTTTATATCTGTGATTCCGATCGAATGAGCCGCCGCCTTAAGTACTGCGATTCTGATAAGCCTCAGAAATGCCTTCGGAGGTTCTCCGTATCTGTCGCGTGCCTCCTCGATAATTATATCCGCATCTTCCTGATCATCGATTCTCGAAACCCTCTTATACATTTCAAGCTTAAGATACTCATTTCTGACATACTCATCAGGAATAAATGCATCTACCGACAGATCTATGGATGTATCAAAATCCTTCCACTTGGTATTCTCACCAAGTTTCGTTCTGATTGCCTCATTAAGCATCTTCACATAGAAATCATAACCGACATCCCCGAGATGACCTGACTGATCTTTTCCGAGAATATTTCCCGCTCCTCTGATTTCAAGATCCGTCATGGATATTTTATAACCGGAACCAAGCTCTGTGAATTCCCTGATTGCAGATAATCTTTTTTCCGCAACTTCCTTTATCATCTTATCCCTCTTATAAAGAAGGAATGCATAGGCATTACGTCCGGAACGTCCGACTCGTCCTCTAAGCTGATAAAGCTGGGCAAGTCCGAAATTATCGGCATTATGAATGATTATCGTATTTACATTAGGGATATCAAGACCTGTTTCAATAATAGTTGTTGAAACAAGAATATCTATCTCCTTATTTATAAATCGATGCATTACATTTTCCAGCTCACGCTCAGGCATCTTTCCATGTGCAAATTCAATCTTTGCATCAGGAAGAATTGCAGAAAGCTCCGAAGCCATAAGATCTATATCTTCTACTCTGTTATATACATAATATACCTGACCGTTTCTTGCAAGCTCACGATTTATCGCTTCTCTTACAATCTCTCTGTCATACTCCATAACATATGTCTGGATAGGACGCCTGTCAACAGGAGCTTCCTCCAGCAGACTCATGTCTCTTACACCTATCAGGCTCATATGCAGCGTTCTCGGAATCGGTGTCGCAGTAAGAGTCAGCACATCGACGGTATTACGCATCTGTTTGATTGCTTCCTTATGCTTAACACCGAAACGCTGTTCCTCATCGATTATAAGGAGCCCAAGATGCTTAAACTGAACATCCTTTGACAGCAGTCTGTGAGTTCCTATTACTATATCGACGATTCCCTTTGAAAGGTCACTGATAGTCTTCTTTATATCCTTTGGTGTGCAGAATCTCGAAAGCATCCTTACTTCAACCGGATAATTCTTCATTCTCTCCTTGAAGGTCTCATAATGCTGTTCAGCCAGAATTGTTGTAGGAACGAGATATGCCACCTGCTTTCCGTCCTGAACCGCCTTAAATGCAGCACGGATAGCAACCTCTGTCTTTCCGAAGCCAACATCTCCGCAGATCAGTCTGTCCATGATACGATCACTTTCCATATCATGCTTCGTATCCTCAATAGCCTTCATCTGATCCGGCGTCTCATCATAAGGAAAGAGTTCTTCAAACTCCTTCTGCCATACAGTATCCTCAGAGAAAGCATATCCCTTCTCCTTACGCCTTATCGCATATAGGGTAACAAGTTCCTCGGCAACCGTATCAATCTGCTGTCTGACTCTGGTCGTAACCTTATTCCACTCAGGGCTTCCCAACTTATTCAGTTTTGGCTTTCTCGAATCCTTACCTGAGAATTTTCCGATCATCGAAAGCTGCTCGACCGGAATAAAAAGCTTTCCGTTATCGGCATACTGGATATTGATATAATCTCTCTTTCTGCCGTCTATCTCAACCTGTTCGATTCCTTTATATACACCAATACCATGGCGTTCATGTACAACATAATCTCCGACGGAAATATCACTGAGGCTGTTAAGTCTGTCACCTGAATACTGCTTTGAGAGTTTTCTTCTCTTCTCGTTTTTCTTACTGAAAATGTCATTCTCACTGAGAACAGCAAGCCCTATATCAGGAATTTCATAGCCTTCAACAAGGTTACCTGTTGTAACCATTACCTCTCTTTTCTCAAGCTTTCTGTTTCTGTCCAGCGAGAAAAATGCCGGGATGTCATCCTCATTAAGGCTTTCAACAAGTCTCCTGCCACGTGTCGCAGACGGAGCAGCGATAACTACTCTGAATTCATTCTTCCTCCACTTCGAGATTTCCTCACGAAGCTTATCTATTGCACCGTTAAAAGAAACGATACTTCTTGTCATTATCTGAAGATTGCTCTTCACATCGAAATCCGACTTCTGACTGTAAAATTCCGAAAAAAGGATAGGATTTCTGAGACTGAGTTCGGCAAGAGTCCTCTTATTGTCATATAAAATGTCCATCTGACCGGGAAGGATATATCCTCCATCAAATCTGCCTTCTATAGAAGCCGCAAATTCTCTGAAATACATGTCGGCTCTCTCGGCAACCCTGTCAGGTTCATCTACGAAAACCGCCGTATCCTTCGGCATATAATCAAGAAATGATACGGTTGTAGAATAGAAATAGTTTATCAGACTGTCTATTCCCGATCTTGAGTCAAATTCCTGTATATCTTCCTTCAGATGTCTTACCACATCATTCAGTCTTGCATACTGTTCTGTCTTGAAAGCACTCTTTAACTCAGCCGCTCTCTTCTCATGATCTTTCTCGATTCTTGAAATTCCACGGCTTATCCTTGCTTCCGTAAGTACATATTCTGTAGCCGGGAATATGCTGAACTTCTCAACTTCTTCTATGGAACGTTGAGATTCCACATCAAAATATCTTATTGATTCAACCTCGTCTCCGAAAAGCTCAACACGACAAGGGCACTCTTCCGTCAGAGGGAATATATCAATTATCCCACCTCTCACGGAAAACTGCCCCGGAGCTGTAACGAGTGTTTCATTTTCATATCCAAGCATGATAAGCAGTGATTTGACTGCTTCCATGTCCAGCGTCTCACCAACCTCAACGGTTATAGTTCTATCCTTGATATACTTGATATCAGGAAGTTTATCCATAAGACCGTCAATGGTTGTAATGATAACAGTCGGCTCGTTAGTTACTATTCTTTTAATGATTTCAAGTCTCCTGCACGCGGTTGCATTTCCGTGAATATCCGCATAATAAAACAGCAGATCCTTTGCAGGATAAACAGAGACATTCCTGTCGTAGAATTTATAGTCCTGATACAGTTTCTCGGCTCTGGCATCATCATAAGTTACCAGAAGCACGAATCGGTTCTTCTCCCTGACAGTCTCAGCTATAAGCGGCCGGACAGCCCTGGTCAGTCCCCACAGATAAAGAGGCTTTTCAGAGTTCTTTATTCTGTCTGTCAGTCCTGCTTCTCCGACAGGCGAGATAAGTGCTTTCAAAACATTTCTCCCTATCTATATCAGTGACTGTATTTATTCATCGCAGATGCGATGCCATTTTCTATTATCTCTTCAACTGCATCGGCTGCACATTTTACCGATGCCCTTACATCCGGAAGCTGTTCCTCCGGAAATCTGCTGAGAACATGATCCGCAAGATCCCAGCCCTCCGGTTTATGTCCAACACCAAGCTTTATTCTGTCAAATTCCGAAGTACCGATCATCTGAATAATATTCTTCATACCGTTATGACCGCCGGCGCTTCCTTTTTCACGTATTCTTACCGAACCCACATCAAGATCTATATCATCATAGATAACGATCAGATCCTCCGGAGTACATTTATAATAATTCAGAAGCTGGCTCACCGCTTCGCCGCTCAAGTTCATAAAGGTCTGCGGCATTGCGAGAAGCACCTTCTCACCCTTGATAATGACACGTCCCGTGAGTGCTTTACACTCAGCTCTGTCTATTCTTATATTATATCTGTCCGCCAGCTCGGTTATGACCGAAAAGCCCATGTTATGACGCGTACCCGCGTATTTAAGTCCCGGATTGCCGAGCCCTGTGATTATCTTCATTTCAGATCAATATCCTCTCATAAGGTATTACACCTTGTATTTTAAATGTACAGCTGATCATTTACGTGCTGTCATTATTTTCTCAGCCGTATCGAGCTGAGTTCTGGTATTTACACCCAGTATCTCATCATTATTATCTACCGGAACGGCGCCGACCTTCATGCCGGCCTCCTTGATCAGCTGGATCGTATCAGTAAGATAATATTCACCCTGAGCATTATTGTTTGTAATTCTTCCAAGCGATACGGAAAGTGCTTCAGAATTAAAGATATACATACCTGAGTTAATTTCCTTAACAGCAGCCTCTTCTTCTGTGCAATCCTTCTGTTCAACTATTTTAAGGAAATCGCCGTTCTCATCACGAATGATCCTTCCATAGCCTGTTGCATCCGGCAGAATAGCCGAAAGAACCGTTACACCGTTTCCCTGCTTAGTATGCGTATCAAATAATTTCTTAAGCGTTGCACCTGTTATAAGCGGTGTATCGCCACAGAGGATCATGATATTTCCATCATTACCTATAAAATCCGCAGCACATTTTACCGCATGACCGGTTCCGAGCTGCTCCTTCTGTTCCACAAAAGTAACAGGCTCTTTAACTTCGCCCATCTTTATGTATGTTTCTATTTCTCTTTGTACCAGACTTCCCTTATAACCTATAATGACACAGCACTCAGCCGCACCTGCATCAGCAGCCGCACTCATTGCATAAACCACCATAGGCTTATTGCAGACATTATGAAGAACCTTTGGCAGATCCGACGCCATTCTGGTTCCCTTTCCTGCTGCAAGAATAAGACTTTTTAGTTTACCCATTTCGATCAATCCCCCTTACGAAATGTCATACTGATTGCTTCAGTTCTCCGAAGTATTCCCAACCCAAAAATACTTATGTCATTATAAACATTTAACCCTTATTTTTCAAGTTTAGGGATTGGATAATAAAAAGGGGTTCCGGAATAACCGGAACCCCCGTAACCCCACGAGACTGTTATATCTCTTCTTCACTTATTGGAGTTTCAGCATATTTCTCAAGAATAAAATCCTGAATACGCTGTCTGGTCTCTGAGTTAATCGGATGAGCTATATCTCTGTACTCGCCATCAGCCGACTTTCTGCTAGGCATAGCGATGAACAGTCCCTTCTCGCCCTCAATAACCTTGATATCATGTATTACAAACTCGTTATCGATTGTTATCGAAACGATTGCTCTCATTTTACCCTCTTTTGTTACTCTTCTTACACGTACATCAGTAATCTGCATTATGACCCCTCCCTTGATTAGAGTGTATATCTAAAGCTTTTTTCGATGACTATCTTAGGCTTACCCGCCTCACCGGTATGAACTGTGTTCGCCTTTATTGTATCTCGGCTTTCAACTATACAGTTCTCGATATAACAATTGTCACCGATATGAACATCATTAAGAATTATAGAATTCTTTATTACGCAATTGTTACCAACATAAACCTTCTTGAAAAGAACTGAATTCTCGACCGATCCGTTTATTATACAACCGCTTGCTATAAGGCTGTTTGAAAGTGTAGCCTCACTGTTATATTTAGCCGGCGGAAGATCTTCGACCTTAGTATAAATTCCCGGATTCTCCCGGAAGAAGAAGTTCCTTATGTCTGTTTTCAGGAAATCCATATTGGTTTTGAAATATGAATCGATAGAACCTATATTTCTCCAATATGTCTCTAATCTGTAAGCATTGATTTTTTTGACATTCTTATATCTTATAAGTATGTCTTTAACGAAATCTGTTCTTCCTTCAGCCGCGCACGCTTCGAGAAGCTCAATCAACTGACGTCTTCTTACTACGTAAACTCCGATGGATGCTGTGTTTGTTTCAGCTACAAGCGGTTTTTCCTCAAAATCGAGTACTCTTCCGTTCTCGCCGACCTTGACAACTCCGAATCGGCTGATATCATCCTCGTCAGCCTTGATATCTTTCGTTACAATTGTGATATCAGCATTCTTTGCTATATGATCCTCGAGTACTTTATTGTAATCCATCTTGTAAACACCGTCACCTGATGCGATCACTACGTAAGGCTCATGAGCATCTTTAAGAAAACTGATATTCTGGTAGAGTGAGTCTGCAGTTCCCTTGTACCAATAACTATTTGTACTGGTTATTGTAGGAGTGAAAATATACAGTCCACCCTGCTTTCGTCCGAAATCCCACCATTTGGAGGAATTTAGGTGTTCATTAAGTGACCTGGAATTGTACTGAGTAAATACGGCGACCTTCTGTATATGGGAGTTCGACATATTCGAAAGTGAGAAGTCGATTGCTCTGTAGCAGCCTGCCACCGGCATAGCAGCTACCGCACGCTTAGCTGAAAGATCACCCATTCTGCTGCTGTTACCACCTGCTAATATAATACCTATCGCTCTCATCACTCATCATCCTCCTTTATAATTGATCCACCACTTGCAAGTAATCCGTCAGGATACTCATCAGGTGTGGTCACTCCGAGGATTGCAGTGTTTTTGCCGATCTTTACATTATCAGGCACTACCGAATTCTCACCGATTGTTACAAGCCCGAATGAATATACCGCAGGCTTATAACTGTTCTCAGCCTCTTCACCTACTCCGAGCTCGGCATTCTTGCCAATTTTTACCCCTTCTGCAAGAATCGCCTTATCCACTATAGCTCCATCACCTATCTCAGCGTTATTCATAATGATTGAATTCCTTACCACGGCTCCCTTTCCGACCTTTACGCCGGAGCCGATAACCGAATTCTCAACATTGCCATATATTTCAGTACCTTCTCCAATGATACTCTTTGTTACGCTGCTTCCTTCGGCAATGTACTGTGGTGGAAGATTATCGCTCTTCGTATATATTCTCCAGAATTCTTCATACAGATTGAACTCCGGAATTATATCAATAAGTTCCATATTGGCCTCCCAGTAAGAACCGAGAGTACCGACGTCCTTCCAATACCCCTTATAATCGTAAGAACATATCTTCTTGCCCTGCTCATGGCAACGCGGAATGACATGCTTACCAAAATCACAGGAAGGAACATCCTTCATTTCTATCAACGCATCATGCAGAAGCTTCCAGTTAAAAATGTATATTCCCATGGATGCTTTGTTACTGCGCGGATGCTCGGGTTTCTCTTCAAATTCCTGAATCACCCCCTGTTCATCTGTGATTACAACTCCAAAACGGCTTGCTTCTTCCATAGGCACTTGATAAGTTGCTATTGTTACGTCTGCGTGAGAAGATTTATGGAAGTCCAGCATCACCTCATAGTCCATTTTATAAATGTGATCACCCGAAAGAATGAGCACATATTCCGGATTATAATACTCCATATACTCCAGATTCTGATAAATGGCATTAGCTGTACCGGTGTACCATGATGCATTATCCGCCTTCTCGTATGGCGGAAGAACCGTAACGCCACCAAAGCTTCTATCCAAATCCCAAGGCATTCCAATACCTATATGCTGATTAAGACGAAGAGGCCTGTACTGTGTGAGTACTCCTACGGTATCTACCCCTGAGTTGATACAGTTGCTTAGAGGAAAGTCAATGATCTTGTACTTTCCGCCGAACGCAACTGCCGGCTTTGCAAGCTTGGATGTAAGTACGCCAAGACGACTGCCTTGGCCACCTGCAAGAAGCATTGCAATCATTTCCTTTTTAACCATAATGTCACTCCTTTTAAGCATAAAAAGTATACGATAATTATATCACTTATCCAACTAAATTAAAACACCTTTTTGGTAAACTTTCCAAGTTTATATGCTGTCACGGCATTTAGTTTGGCCATTTTTACCAAATATTGTGTTTGCTCGATCGAATGACACTAAAAAAAGTGCATAACAAATCATTAACTGTTTTGTAATTATTATACTATCAGTGCATTATATCACTTCATCATTCGCATCATTCGCATTTCGCTTCGCTTCATGCTCATGATGCGGTCTCGCCAAAGTCATATATCTGCTGAAAGCAGATATATACCGGTAAAATCATAATGCTCTTGTGCGTAAACGCACGAGCATATGTTTTACCGGTATATATGCTTCGCATATATGACCTTGGCTCAACTAACGCACAAAGAAGGGTCGGACCGGCATAAAAGCCGGCCCGACCCAAATGAAATATATTTAAAGAGGATTAATTCGTCTTAGTTAGGAAGCGAATCTGTATCACCAAAGAGGTTAATCCACTTCTGATTACGCTCATCGATGATTGCCTGTCCACCTGATGATAAGTAATCTGACATATACTTATCCCATGTAGCATCAAACTCTTCTACAGGTGCAGCTACGCACTGATCGTACATAATATCTCTCTTCTCTGAAAGAGCTGTACCCATTCCTTCTTCTGCATCGATAGGTCCAACATTTACATGCTCTTCCTGTCTTGCATCAACATTAGCGACTCTGTTAGCCTCGGCAACTATTTCAGGCTCGATACCTGCATAGCTGTGTGCGATTGAAAGATCTGTCTTTGAAGGATCCATAAGGTTAAGTCCGTTACATGTGATTGTGTAATCGATGTTGAAACCTGAGTTCATGATAGGATCACCTGTTGCAGCAAGAACTGAATATGAACCATCTTCATTAACTTCATGTGTAACACCCTCATCACCGAGCTGGAGATACTGAATGTGCTCAGGAGCTGAAATCCAGTCAAGGTAAAGGAGACAAGCAAGAGGCTCTTCATTTGTCATAGGGAAGAAGATCTTTCTGTCGCCTGCTGTTGATGTAACGTACTTTGTATGTCCACCCTTTGAATCTTCAAAAGGATCGATTGCGATAAATGCAGCGTCATCGCCTACGATACGCTTAAGGTTAGCGTTGATAGAATCTTCACCGTTTCTGAAAGGATAATCCCAGTTATGTGAGAATGCGCCAACATAACCTGCCTTCATCATATCATCCTCTGTTGTGTCACCACTTCCGTAAAGAGCGAAGTCGTTCCACATAAGGCCATCGTTATACCACTTGTTAAGAAGTCTAACTGCTTCCTTTGTTCCCTCTTCTGTAAGCTTTCTGTCATCAAAACCGTTAACATAGAAGTCACGTGTTGAGATGTCAGGATCGATGAATGACTCGATAAGAGTAGCTGCTCTCCAACCAACATCGTAAGATACTGAATATGGAACCATCTTATCTGCATCAGCACCGAGAAGTGTATCAGCATTGTCTCTGAATGCTATAAGAACCTGCTCAAACTCTGCCTTTGTTGTAGGAATTTCAAGATTCAGCTTTTCAAGCCAATCCTTACGGATAAATGTATTAATACGGTTTGTTGTAGCTCTCTTACCTTCGATTGCCCAAACAGTACCTGTGAAAGGATCCTTGTCCCAAAGCATGTTTGTCTCACCGAGCCAGTTCCAGAGATTTGGAGTAATATCCTTATTCTGCTCAATAAGCTCTGAAAGGTCGAGTACACCACCCATGTTAGCATATGTCTGAATTGTAGGATAATCATATGTTACGCAGATATCAGGAGCTGTTCCTGCAGCAAGAAGGTTGTTAAGCTCATCAACCTCTGTCCATCTAGGAACTGCCTTAAACTCAACTTCTACGTTGTGATCTGCAAGCATTCCGTCCTGGATATACTTTGTGTACATGTTGTTTGTAGGATCTGAACCACCGTCGTTTCCACGGTCATA
Source organism: uncultured Lachnospiraceae bacterium (assembly GCA_946405625.1). Classification (GTDB taxonomy): domain Bacteria; phylum Bacillota; class Clostridia; order Lachnospirales; family Lachnospiraceae; genus Eubacterium_Q. The sequence goes on from CAMJHQ010000007.1 coordinate 118,589, forward strand.
AACCTCAACAACGATATGCTTTGTCTCTGTAAACTTTCCGTCTACAAGTTCATCTGAACCACCTTCTGCAGGTGCTTCTGTTGTGTCGCCACCGGCTGCTTCTGTAGTCTCAGCCTGAGTATCTCCGCCGGCTGCCTGTGTACTACCCTGGGTAGTTGCTCCTGAATTGCCGCCGCAACCTGCTACTGATAAGCACATTGCTCCTGCAAGAAGCATTGATAATGCCTTCTTCCTCATCTTGTTTTCCATCCTTTCTTTATGAAAAAATACATTTTTATAAAAGGTGTTATTCTTAAACACCGATTATTCTTTTACTGCACCTACCGATACACCGGCTACGAAGTACTGCTGTAACCATGGGTATACGCAAAGGATAGGTATTGTTGAGAACATAACTACTGCTGCCTTAAGCGATTCCGAAAGACCCGGAGTTGTGAATCCCTCCTGTGTAGCTACATCCACGCTGTTGATGTTATTTATAATGTTGTAAAGAAGTAACTGTATAGGATAATACTTAGGCTCCTTTACAAACATAAGCGCATCCGAATATCCGTTCCATCTTCCTACTGCATAGAAAAGTGCAAGTGTAGCAATAACCGGTTTTGAAAGCGGAATATAAATGTTCCTCAGAATCTGGAAGAATGACGCTCCATCAATCTCTGCAGATTCTCTGAGTGAATCCGGTATTCCGAAGAAAAAATTCCTCATGATGATCATGTTGAATACCGAAAGACAATACGGAACGATAAGTACCAGCGGATTATCCAGAAGGTGAAGACTCTGCATAAGCAGGTACTCAGGAATTGTTCCGGCATTGAAGAACATTGTAATTGTTATAATGATGTTAAATAAGCTTCTTCCTCTAAGCTTATCGAAGATAAGCGGATACGCACAAAGTATTGTCATTGTGAGTGACAGAAGAGTTCCCACAACTGTAAGGAACGCTGTCCAGAAGAATGCTCTTATGTACTTCATATCTGAAAGTACTGTTTTATACGCTCCCACGTTAAATCCCTTTGGCAGGAGGTAAACCTCCTTTTTAACCAGATAGTCAGATCCGGATAATGATTTCGCCAGGAGGTTTACCATTGGGAGAAGACAAATAATAATAACTAGTACGCAAATTATTACGAAGGCGATATCGCCTTTACTGTAGCGGCTGGAACTCAGCCTGTTCATGCTAATATTTAATTTGTTCGCAGTTCCCTGCATCTTTATTTTTTCATCTTTACTCATTTTCCTGTCACCTCCTAAAAGATTCCTCTTTCACCAAGTCTCTTGGCTACTCTGTTGGATATGATCAGGAATATAAGTCCGATAACCGACTGGAAGAGTCCAACCGCAGTTGTCATCGAGAATTTTAGTCCCTTAATACCGTTTGTGTAAACAAATGTTGAAATAACATTTGCCACATCCATTACCGTGTTGTTTCTCAGAGCAAACGGTCTGTCGAAGCTTGATCCAAGGATATGTCCAAGGTTGATAATAAGAAGTGTAACAATTGTAGGTCTGATGCTCGGCAGTGTAACATGCCACATCTTCTTGAAACGTCCTGCTCCGTCTACTGCTGCTGCTTCATAAAGTTCAGGATTGATACTTGTGATCGCAGCCAGATATATAATTGAGTTCCAACCGAAGCTTTGCCAGATTCCTATGAATATATACGTGAATACCCAATGGGTGGAATCATTCAGGAACGGAACAGTTCCGATTCCCAGCTTCTCAAATACTACATTTATAAGACCTGTACTTGGTGCAAAAAGCTGAAGTGCAAGACTTGAAATAATAACCCATGAAAGGAAGTGTGGCATGTAAGCCACTGTCTGAACAGTCTTCTTGAACTTCTTTGATCTTAACTCGTTAAGAATAAGTGCAAAAATGATAGGTGCCGGGAATCCTAAAACAAGATCCAGCAGGTTCAGTAAAAGTGTATTTCTTACCGAATACCAGAAGTCCATGTTACGGAATGCCTGATTAAAGTATTTCATTCCGTGTTCTGCAGTAACAGGCATCTGCCATACACTCATGTTCAGCTTATAATCCTTCCAGGCTATCTGAATGTACTGCATAGGGATATACTTAAAAATGATAAAGTATATCATTGGTAATGCCAGCATCGCATACAGCTGCCAATACCGTTTAAAATATGCTTTCGCCGGAGTTTTTCTTCCGGTCGAAATCTTTTTTGTCGAAGAACTCTTCGACGATGCCTTTGATGTGCTCATATCTCCTCCCAATAGTTTCCCTGAGTTGATTTTTTTTTCAAAATGAATTATATATTATTCAATGAGTGCATAACATTGTTAAGGATGCCGCTCACATTGTAAAAGTCGCTTTTTTTTGCGATATCTGCTCATAAAATATAGTAAAAATGTAGAGAAAGAATGCCATGAGACAAGATTTAAGAGCCACATTTACCGATAGACAGTACATGCTTTCGGAGGATTACGAGCTGTTTTATTACAGCGATACGCACTTCACTCCGACCAAGCTTCATCATCATTCATATTATGAATGCTACTTTTTCATAAAGGGTGATATTGATTACTACATAGACGGAATTTCGCATTCCCTGCTCCCGAACGATATAGTTATCATCCCGCCGGGAATCAATCATTATGCGGTTTCCAACGATCCGGATAAGGTCTATCAGAGAATCGTATTCTGGATAAGTAAGAATTATTATGAATATTTCCGTTCAATGTCGGAGGATGTCGGTTATCTCTTTAATCTGGCAAAGCAGGAAAAAATATATGTACACCACTGTGATCCGATAACTTTCAATTCGCTCGAATCCAAATTCTTCGATCTGATCCAGGAAACAAAGCTGGAACATTACGGAAAGAGTTTCAAGATATCACTGCTTATCGCATATCTTCTTCTAAGCATGAACCGATATGTGTATGAGCAGAATCATCCGCTGGAACATGCTACGGATGACAGTCTGTACAGTAAACTGATCACTTATATCGAAGCAAATGTAAGCGAGCCGATCACTCTCGACTCACTGTCAAAGCAATTCTTTGTAAGTAAGAGTTATATCTCCCATACCTTCAAGCAGAATCAGGGAATATCTCTTCATCAGTTCATACAGAAAAGACGTCTGCAGATAATCAAAGATTCAATCGCAGAGAACAGCGACATACAGGAAAGCTGTCTGAGCTGCGGTTTCAATGATTATTCAAGTTTTTACAGAGCATTCAAACGTGAATACGGATTATCTCCGAAAGAATACAGGGACCAGATAACCCGCGCAAAGAACGAACACATGAAGAGCCAGCAGTAACAAAACAAAACTAAAATAAACAAAATAAAAAAACCGAGCTGAAGCACTGTGATCAATTTCACAGCCCGACAGCTCGGTTTATTTTTTGTTTGTAATTATTTTATTCTGATTACTCTTTGGTTGTCTTTACAGCTTCAGTAACTGCTGTTGCAAGACCTGCAACACCTGCAAGCTCTGACGGAATAATAAGCTTTGTAGACTTTCCGTCTGCTGCTCTTTGGAATGCATCCAGCTTCTTAATTGTAAGAACCTGATCTGTAGGACTTGACTCGTTCAGCATTCTGATACCATCTGCATTAGCCTGCTGTACCTGACGTATTGCTTCAGCCTGACCTTCAGCTCTCTTTATTGCTGCTTCTCTGTCTGCTTCTGCAGCAAGAATAGCTGACTGCTTTGCAGCCTCAGCTGCAAGGATAGCTGCTTCCTTCTCAGCCTCTGCGCGAAGAATCTTAGCTTCCTTCTCACCTTCTGAAACAAGGACTGCAGACTTCTTCTCACCTTCTGCTCTGATGATCTGCTCACGTCTCTCACGTTCAGCCTTCATCTGCTTCTCCATTGATTCCTGGATAGCTGCAGGAGGCATGATGT
>CAMJHQ010000008.1 GCA_946405625.1 uncultured Lachnospiraceae bacterium
TTTCAATCTCCGTTCATTATATTCATAATTCCTTAGAATCTATAATTCATCACAAGTGAACTACCCTAGTTGTAGATCTGGCAGACTTTCTATACCCCATTCAACATAGTATAGAAAATCCCGTTTAATTGATTGAAATCTTTTTTCCTGTCATCTGAAATCCTATCAGATATTTCTTTTTGTTTTGGAAGCTCTGTTTTAATATACTCAATAATCTCCGGTATATGTTCGTTCAGCTCCCCTTCTACTGTGACTGCCTTCCTCTCCAGCAGACTGTCAATTGCCTGTAGCAATGTTTCATTCAGATCACTTTCAGTTCCATCAAAAAGCTTTAACAAATCCTCAAACTTCATAGGTGGAATGCTATGATACCTTTCAATCCATCTGCAGCAGAGAAGGGGTCTTAGCGCATATAAATACTTTTTATATTTTACTTTGTCGTCTTTCAGGAATCCATTATATGTACTATTTGCAGTTCCGTAATAATGACATAAAGCAGCCTTTTCTGAGAAAAATAATCTTACCACTTTATTTATCTTTTTCCACTCCTCAGTTTCTCTATACACTATTGGAGAATTCGCCCATTCCATAAGATTGGGATTTCCTTTACCAAAAGCAAGAAGAGCCTTCCTCAGATCCCATCCGTTTATATCCAGCACCTCATCAAGCTGCCACTCTATTACATCTTTTCCCTGATCGATTCTGAGATATTCTTCCTTTTTCTGCAAATATATAAAACGCACATCATAATCGCTGTCTGGCGATGCAAAGCCCCACGCACGGCTTCCCGACTCAATGGCATACAGTATTTTCACATCATACTTAGACTCGATTGCACCTATGTTTTCCTGTATTTCTTTTTCTATATTTCTTTCCATACTATGTATAATCCCTTAAACCGCAAATGTTTTGACACCCTATAACATACGGACTGCTACGTTTCTAAAGAAACTCTCCCAAAACAACTCTTCTGTTAATCCTTTCCACAAATGCTTCTATCCTTGCCATATCCGGATTATCCGGTAGTTTACTACGCAGCTCAGCCTTCCTGTATTTCTCTTCAAATTCAGCTACAATATTATAGAAGTCATCATTAAGACGACCATCAACCATATATTTCCCGTCTCTTATACTTCTGAGCAGTTTCAGTTCATCATCAGGTCTTCTTGTCCGTATAAGACCATTCTCCAGAATATCCGTACCCATCATAAAAAGTCTGACGAGATGCATCGCATGCTTATTCAGATGATTATCATCCTTCTTCTTATTGCGCTTTCCTATCTTGTCATACTCCCTGATCACAGTATTCATGGTATTCATCATATCATTATAAGCTCTTAGCGGAAAATGCTTCATCACTCCATCCACGAAGATTTCCTTATCCAGTCCTTCGGTTACTGCATCATCTATATAAAGATTTGTTTCTCCCTGTCCGCTTAGAGTCTGTCTTCGATTATAATCATCTAGAGCATACTGCACCGACCTAATGATATGCTCTTCCTGTTCCGGCTGAGTCATTGAACCTCTCGCGATTGCATTTTGCAGACGCCTGAGCTGTGCATCAGCATAGTGTCCAAATGAAGTCGCAGCTCTTTTGGATAAGAACATATCTTTATTATCCAGTAACTCCTGCCCTATCTCAGACTTAATGACATACTCATCTTCATCAATCCCCAAAATCTCTATCGTGTTGGGATTACAGTTTATAAGAAGCTTGATAATCTTATTGAAAGAGTATATTACAGTATCAGTCTTCCTATCTTCAAACTGCTCGAACTCAGTAAATCCTATCAGATCCGATGGAAGATTCAGCGTTATTCCTCTAAAATCAACATCGCTTCCTTCTCTATTGGTTCCGTATCCATAACTTCCGGAAACTCCAAGAAGAATTATATGATTCCCCAGCCGTGAATTATCTCGAATAAAATCATATTCATTTCTTTTTATATATTCTTTGAAGTTCATTTTTATTTCGTCTCCCATCAGGACTCCTTAAAGCTCACTTAAATCTACATAAATAACTAACCTCTTTGCTTATTCCGTTGAAATAAATGAAAAACGGAGTTACTCTCACTTGAGAATCACTCCGTTTTGAAAAATCTTTACAGACCACCGGAAATCTCTTTATTAGTTCAGCTTTATTCTGATAACATTATAGCCATCTACAACATTATCATAATCTCGCGTTATTCTGTAAGCATAAGAGCCATAATAACCAAGCCCTCCGACAATACTCTGTATATCATATCTGTTATATTCATAATCCATAACAGCATATTCTACATCTGCCTTATTTCCTGCGTCTACTACTTCGCCCAGATAACGTTCGAACTCAGAAATGTCCTCAAAGAGCAGTCCATTTTTATAATAATAGTTTTCTCTCATGGAATTACACTCGGGATAAAACTCCTCATCCCATATGTGATCATCATCCATCACGTCATCACTGACATTAAAAAATGTATGCGATGTCATATCATAACCATTGCCGCCGGTATTAGACGGATCATCCCAGGTAACGTCTACATGGTGCCACGCTCCTCCGAGATTCACCATATTCCAACCATGCTGCATTCCGGAAGTTCCGGTAACAAATATACAGTCCACACCCGCTATATTAAGTATCAGCTCAAATGCACTCGCATAACCCTGACATACAGCATTTCTGTTAACAAGTGCTCCGTATGCCGAATGAAGTACCGGTGCATCATCCGACTTGGAATAATGGCATTTTTCAATCAGGAAATCATGCACTGCAAGTTCAATCTGATAATCGCTCATTTGAGGAGTCAGAATATCGCCCATTATCTTTTCAACAGCTTTATCCAGTTCCGCTGCCTCACTGTTTTCTTCAGGAAGAGGCACACCAAATACCCGATGTCGATATACATATGCTTCATCATTACGATGAAGTATCAGCTTAACAGTTTGAACACCACTAGTCTCTTCACTTATCAGATACTGTTCCAGATAACCCATATTGGTTCCGATATTTTCATTGGCATTCAGTACAAACTCCTCACCCGGACCTGATGAATATATATCAAACATATCTTCATCGCTGTTCTTGATATAATAATTTACAGCCTGAATAAACTCCAGCTCAGTAGTAGCCGGGTCATCTGCAAACAAGCCATGAATATCATCCGGAACATCCTTCGGATTAAATACAGGGCCTGCATTTCCTTCAGCAAAAGCCTCCGCTGCAGCTTCTTCGGCGGGACTTGAATAGATCTGTTCCGAACCGTATAGTGCTGCGGCCTCCTCGGCAGGACTTGAGTAAAGCTGTTCCGTACTACCCATTGCCTTAGCCATTTCAGCCGGACTTGAATACTCCTGTTCAGTATCATCCGACGCTTCAGTTTCTTCGACAGTGGCCGAATCCTCCTGCTCCGCAGTATCTTCTGCAGCTATGTAATCAGTATCTCCACTTCCTTTAACATAAACTATGACCTGATAAGCGGTAAAGATCACCATTGCCAATACAACCAGTGAAACTGCCGCTATCATTATTTTCTTCTTTAAATCCATATATCCCCTCTGTAATTCATATATTTCCTTATAACCCTATCTTCTTATATGCTATAAAAAGCCTCCGCAAAATCTCTTAAAAACTCAAGATCTTTAATTCCCGCAGTCTCAAATGACGAATGCATAGCAAGCTGTGCAAGTCCGATATCCGCAGTATTTATAGATACATGAGAATTTGAAATATTACCCAGTGTACTTCCACCCGGTTCATCCGAATGATTCACAAATATCTGATACGGAATGTTGCTGTCATCGCAGATCATTCTCACAAATGCCGCCGAAACAGCATCGGTGGTATAACTCTGTCTTGCGCTGAACTTGATCACTATTCCTTCGTTCATTTTCGGACTCTGAACCGGATCATACTTATCTGCATGTGCCGGATGAAATGCATGAGCATTATCTGCCGAAATCATAAAACTGTTTGCATATGCGGTATAGTATTCTTCCCTGCTCCTTCCGAGATTGTCATTTATCCTGTCGATCAGGCTTTCAAGAAAGCTCGAATCCGCACCCTGCTTGGTTCTCGATCCAACTTCTTCATTGTCAAATACACATAGCATCTTAACATATTCGGAATTCTCTGCTAACGCAAAACCTGAAAGCGTGCACCAGACGCATTCCTGATCATCCAGTCTCGAAGAGCCGATAAATTCATCATTCGTTCCCCAGATCGTACCCTTATCCCTGATATACATATAAAGGTCTTTACCGATAATACTCTTCTCTTCTACACCTGCTTTTTCTGCCACGAGAGACATGATCGATCTGTCTCCCTCAGATGTTCCAACTATCGGAAGCATGTCCTTCTGAAAACTATAGGAATATCCCTTATTCGCCTCTCTGTTCATATGAATAGCAAGTGACGGAATAACAGCTATATCCTTATCCAGATTTACCAATTCCTGTCTGATCTCATCACCGTCTCTTACAACTATCCTTCCTGCAACCGAAAGCGGACGGTCAAACCACGGAGCCAGCAGCATTCCACCATATTTTTCTACATTAAGACGTACATAGTCTTTTCCGCGCATTTCCGGATCTTCCTTTAGCTTTGGGCACGGTGAATCCGAATGACTTGCGATAATCCTGAATCCCTTATAGTCAGGCTTTGGAATAGTAAATGCTATTATCGACGAATCATTTCTTGTAACATAATATTTTCCGCCTGCCTCAAGCTTCCAGATTTCAGATTCCCTAAGTCCGGTAAAATCCGCCGCATCAAGAATATACTTAACATTTTCTATCACATGATATGCCGTCGGTGACTTGTCGATAAGATTCAATACTTCTTTGGCATATTCCCTACTCATCACAATTCTCCTTATACAGATGAAATTACCCTGTCTCTTCCTTCACTCTTTGCTTCGTACAGACAGTCGTCAGCTTCTTTGAGAAGCGAAACTATAGTCTTATGCTTTTTACAAAGTACAAGGCCCGCACTGACAGTAAGATTAACATCCGGATAATTCTCTATTTTAATCTGTTTAAGATCCTGTCTTATCGTATCGATCCTGCTTTCTGCTTCTTCCTTACTGTCTGCATTATACAGAAGCACGAATTCCTCTCCTCCGTATCTTGCCGCAAGTTCTACCTTCGGATCGCTGCCCTGTGCGAGTAATACATCTCCGAATCTGCTCAAAACTTCATCACCGAACAAATGACCGTATGTATCATTTATCTTTTTAAAGTAGTCAAGATCGAACATCGCTATATATCTTTTATCCGAACCAAAAAGGTCTTCGTGTGTTTCAAGATAGTTGAACATATATCTTCTGTTATTGATGCCTGTAAGTTCATCGGTAACTGCCATATCAGCAAGCTTATTCATCAGCTCTTCGTTATAATGCTTTTCCTTATCATAGGCATTAAACACAAGAATAAGAGTTATTCCTATCCAAAGTCCCGCAATTATCAAAGATATTGCTGTATCATATACTTCTTCAAACTGATTATGATTGAGTTCTCCTACCAATACCGGAAGTCCGTGCTGCTCAGCCTGTCCGCTCGTAAAATAATATGAAGCAAAGATAGATACCAGATGAAATACACTGCATATACCCAGTGCCACATATCGCCTTACTCCATGCTCCGAAAGAATGATAAGAATAAGTCCGGCTATAAGATATATAGGCATACCTGAATTAATTCCTCCGTTTATATAAAACAGGTATGTCAGGACGATCAGGTTCATAAAATATACGAATACTATTCTGACCAGACTCTTCTTTTCCTTCGCAAATGCAAGATGAAACAGAAGCAGCATAAAAATCGCAGCTCCTATATTAAAGATGACAGTCCAGAGATTGTTTCCCTCCAGCAGCATGATTGCTGCACATGTAACCACCATAACGATACATGCAAGAAGAGAAAAAAGCAGCATCTTATCTCTCAGATCTTTTTGATCATTATATATTTCTCTTAATGGCTTCCCCATGTTTCTCCTTTATACAGTGATATCATTATCACTTAATCTTTTATAATTATATACTTCGTCAATCGGAAGTTGATTTCCTTCTTTTGTATAACGATATATGATTTTCTAAAATTAATAAGTAGTATAATGTAATTATCGTAAATTACATTATACTACTTCATAACATCTTAGTCATATGATAATTTGCATAAATTATACTATAAATACTGAAAAAACAGATATTTTTAATATAATCTCAATAAACTGCCTTATTTTCTCACCTTGACAGCAAGTGCATGAGCTCTCATCCCTTCTGCTTCTGCAAGTTCGATTATATAATCAGCATTTTCCTTCAATGCATTTTCAGGATATTTTATAACGCTGTAACCCCTCACGAATTCATTTACTGACATACCTGATGAGAATCTTGCGGTACCGCAGGTCGGAAGGATATGATTTGTTCCGCAGAAATAGTCGCCCACCGGTTCAGTACTGTATTCACCCACAAATACTGCTCCCGCATTTGTGATCTTCGAAAGCACTTCTTCATAGTCTTCCAGAAGGAGCTCTGCATGTTCCGGTGCAATACCGTTCACAGCTTCAACTGCTTCATTGATTGAATCTACGACAAAGATATCTCCATAGTTAGTAAATGTCTTCTCTGTTTCTTTGACGAGATCATTCTCTGATGTAAGTCGGTTTATCTCTGCTTTTATCTTTTCAGCCTGTGTTTCAGATAATACAAATGCTGTGCTGGCTTCAAAGCCTGTTCCGTGTTCAGCCTGTGACATCATGTCTGCGGCAATGAAAGTCGGATCTGCCTTTTCATCTGCAATTATCGCAATTTCAGAAGGACCGGCAATCGAATCGATCTTAACCTCCCCGAACAGAAGCTTCTTCGCCATCTGCGTATAGTTATTTCCCGGACCAGTTATAGCATCAACCTTCTTAACTTTTTCTGTTCCGTAAGCAACAGCGGCAAGTCCCTGCGAACCCGATATTTTATAATAATTTCTTACCCCAAGGTAATCCGCTACATAAAGAAGCCTGTCGTCTATAGTTCCGTCCTTCCTTGGCTTTGTGAGGATGTAAATGTTCGGAACACCGGCAACAACTGCCGGAACAAGATTCATACAAAGTGTTGAGATAAGTGGTGCCATATCTCCCGGAACCGTTACAGCCACACTGTTGAGCGGCGTATATTTTCTTTCAAGTACCGCTCCGTTCTCAAACTTCTCTACGAATCCTGAAGGAAGCTGTCTTCTGTGGAACCTGAAGAGATTATCACAGGCAAGCTTTACCGCATTCTTAAATTCATCCGATACTCTCTCCTTTGCTGCTTCAAATTCAGCATCCGAAACCATAAGACCGATCTCATCGATATCGACTCCGTCAAATTTCTGCATATATTCTTTCAGGGCTTCATCGCCCTTTTCTTTTACATTTTTCAGTACATCCTTGACTGTGATCTCAACCGCCTCCGGTATGCCGCTTTTTCTGGACAGAAGATTCTGATATCTTGTATTTTCTAAACTGAATTTACTGATTGTGACCATTTGTATACCTCCTTGATTAAACTGATATATAAACTGTATATTTCCCTTATCGATATACTTGTAAGCAAATATGTTCCGTAACAATTCTGCGGCCGCGGCGCCTCGGCCTGAAAATGAAAAACGCCTGTCAGGGATTTTTATTTTCCCTAACAGGCGTGGATCAAGCATTCCGCTTACTATCATCGTCAGAATAACATCTGAATATATCATTGTCAATCATATTTTCAAAAAATATACTACAGGTATAGTTTTATGACTTCTTATCTATACGCTTGACCGGCTTTATCTTACTCTTCACATTATTGATAATGATCTCATTACCGATTTTGATAAGTCTCTTTACCAGCTCTGAAAACTCCTGCTGTTTCTCAGGTTCCATACTCTTAAAAGCTTTGATAAGATCGGATATGATCTTTATTCCGCCTTCACTTATCTCATTAAGCGTTCTGACTCCGGCCGAATCAATGATCGATGAAAAGAGTGAATCCGTAAATGAGCGTCTGTCTTCATCACTCATCGTCGAAAGCCATTTCATCATAGTCTTATCTATCAGGCGGCTGTTAGCGCTGATCTTATCTGCGCTGACAAAATCTCTTCCGTATACAAGCCATGTCATCGGATCATGCTGTGCCACAAACTTTGCACTGCTCTTTATGATATGATTCTCATATTCATTTGAGAGCATTACGCCAACTACACTTTCCTCCGGGATAATACTCACAATCCTCGGAAGTATTTCCTTATAGCCGGGCTTATCAAGTATCTCCTGTCTGAATCCGGGGCCATCATTGGAATAGACATTTTTTATCCGTTCCTGAATACTCTTATCACAGAAGGCACCTGCATACACAGCAAAATTTCCGCCCTTCGAATGCCCTCCGAGGATCAGTTCATCACTGCCCTTCAGATATTTATTTACATACTCTACAGCTCTCTTCTGTCCTGCTGTCTCAGTCATGAAAGAAAGATTGAAATCTTCTCTCCATCCTACCACTGTATTGTCGGTTCCTCTGAATGCCGCATAGCGCATCCCTTCCGGAAATCTGAATGTGACCGCAGAATACTGCTCACCCTTCTCCGGATCAACTATATTAATATAGTTTTCCATCAGAAGGTCCCTATATCGCGGTGCCTCTGCTGCCTTTTGTAAAATGAATGGCGATGTTTTAAAAAATGTACTTCTGCTCTTTATTTCTTCCTCCGTATGGAGTTCAAAATATGCCCTAGCAACATCTTCCATAATCATGCCTTCATCCGATTTTAATACACCTTCAAAATCTGTATATGCTATCCACGAAAGGATAAGATTATCCACAGAATTAAAGTGATCGACATCATAAGGCACATCGCCTCTCCAGTCTATGTACTCCGATATATTTGCCATAACATTCACCTCTGAAATTATAACAAACCGACTATCCTGTTTACCGTTCCTTCTATATCCATTCCCTCTTCCGAGACTACTATATCCGCGTATCTCTTATAGAGTTCTATTCTTTCCTCATACAGATCCTTCTTTGTCTGTCCCGGCTTCAGAACCACACCTCTCTGCTTAACATGATGAAGTCTCTGTTCGAGTGTCTCATAATCTATCTCAAGATAAACTATTCGGCTAATCTCCTTCAGATGCCTCATAGCTTTCTCTCCGTAAACAACACTTCCGCCTGTTGCAATTACGGTATTTTCAGCATTTACATTACAGCATACTTCTTCTTCGATTCTGAGAAAGCCATCAAGTCCATCCTCTTCGATTATTTCCGGCAGCTTACGTCCTGCCTCTTTCTGTATGAGCAGATCCGTATCCACAAAATCCTTTCCGAGAATCTTGGCAAGTATTACACCCACCGTACTTTTTCCCGACGTCGGCATACCGATCAAAACTATATTTGATTTATTAACATCCTGACTCAATTTATTGTCTCCCATTATACTATACTTAGCCCCTTACTCGAAATGATTGCCGCAAGCCCGTCGTGATCGTTATCCAGCTTTGTAATAATATCAGCCGAAGCCTTTACCGAATCAGGTGCATTTAACATGGCTACACCAACACCTGCTGCCTCAATCATGGAAATGTCATTATCTCCGTCACCTGCCGCAATGCTGTTTTCAACCGGAATATCAAGATATTTGCAAAGTCTCTTAAGAGCCTCTCCCTTACCGGACTCCTTGGGAATCAGCTCCAGATAATACGGATTTGAATACATGATATCAAGCTTTCCCTTGAATTTCTCCTCAGCCGCATAGCGGAACCTCTCCTGCTGCTCATGATCATGCAGCTCAATCGATATCACCTTACAAGGGGGAATCTTCATGAAATCAAAAAGTTTATCACCCAGAAGCTTTACCGGAGTTTTAATGACTCTCCTGTAAAATTCCAGACATTCATGTTCCTCTCTCGCAAGAATATAATCATCACTGTATGTATGAACATATATACCATACTCGTCGGCAAGCTGATATATTTCTCTGACCGTATCAAAATCAATCCCTGTTCTGTAAACGGTTTCAGTTTTATCCACATCATATATCTGTCCGCCATTATAAGCAATCACAAAGCTTCCCGGTAGAGTAAGTCCGAGGCCGCAATAAACGGAGCGGGCACTGTTAATGTCCCGCCCCGTGCATATTGCAAAATGATTTCCTTCTCCGACAAATTCTCGGAGAGCCTTTGCTGTTGCCGGAGTAACTCTCTTATCTGTGGTAAGAAGAGTTCCGTCTAAATCTGTGATAAAAAGATACTTATCACTGTTCATTATTGCTCCATTCCGCCGCCGGATCACCGGCGGCACATATGTTAAGCGGACATTCGTATTCCGCTTCGCTGCATACTCATGAATGAATGCTGTTTCACATCACTCGTTCATGTTACTGAATATAATATACAAAGGATTCCGCCTCTGAAAGCAGATCTGTACTTGAAGTTGAAACAGAAAAACGTAGTACACTTCCGTCTGCAACTGCATATCCGCGGAAATCTCCACCGTCGGTCGATGATACTCCGTTATATATTACGAATCCACCATCTTCATCTCCGTAAGCAAAAGCTGTTGCACTGGTTCCTCCAAAATTGAAATACAGATAAAAACCGCCTTTCTGAGGATCTGTCGGATTTACCATAACTGAATTTCCGTCTCCGTCATCCCAGTAACCGAGGAATACCGCATCTTCGTCTCCGAATATATCCGGATCTCTTTCATCTCTCTCATCCCAGCCTAAACCATCATCAGATAATCCGCCCGGATAGTTGTTTTCATCAGGATTAGTCGGTTCGGTCTGTGATGAAGGTTCGATAAAATCTTCTTCGGTCGGACAGAAATAATATCCGTTTATATGATATTTAATATAATCCAACCTAACAATATCACCGTTTTCATTTGTTTTCACTCTGACAAACGATGGACTGAATTCACCGGAATGTATAAGATTCTCTCCGTCTACAAGCCAATATTCAACCGCACTGAGCGGATAATCCTTGTTTTCGTAATTGTAGCATAAAGCCCTTTCTTCATCACCCTCATATGTTGTCCATGTCTGAAATGTATCAACATGCTGTAGAATAACCGCTCCTCCCATATCAAACCACATTATAGCATAAAATGTATCATTTCTCTTTTTCAGCTGATCATTAATATTATTGATTCTTTCCATCTTTGGCTCAACATAATCATCATCTTCCGAATATCTTCCGAAAACCCAGAATCCCTGAGTAGCATTATTATCACCCATTCCCTGATCTGCGAATAAAGAGTTTCCGTTTCCGATAGGCCTGAGCATGAGCATATCTTCATTTCGAACATTTGCTATAACTATCTGGAACTGGTCTGTCATTCCGACAAGAGATTGTCCGGACGATATAAACGAATCAGACTCATCTGTTCCCGTAAGATTCAAGAGGTTGTTTGTTTCAGGAAATGCACCGAACAGATCATCCAGAGTAAATGAAAATTCTCCATATTGATTATCGCTGCCTCTGCTAAAAGTCATCTTTTGCTTATTTGAATCAAATGAAAGTATATCAGGTTTCTTCTCCGGATCCATTATAGGAAATCCATGAGGAATAAGCACCCATGATCCGTCCAGATAATACTTCATCATATCCGATGATATTGTAAATTCGTCATCTGACCGCGGTTCATCAGCAGGTTTTGGGAACGCATCAGCCTGTTCACCACCCTTTTTATTCCAGATTGGAGACTTTCCTACTTTTGACGATATGGTTGTTTCGGTAGCTGCTTCGGTTGAAGCTTCCGTCGTCGTTTCGGTAACTGCTTCGGTAGTTGTTTCTGTAACCGCCTCGGTAGTTGCTTCAGTCTTCGTTCCGGTTGTTGTTGTATTGCCGTTGTTATTTCCGCATCCTGCAAGGAGCGCTGTAATAAGGGTGATTGATATAAATACTCTTATTCTTCTCATAATATGATCCTCTGTTTTAATTTTATAAAACTATCATCCTGAACTATCTGAATTTTACTGACTCAGAACATAATGAAATGTACTGAATTCCGGCAAAAGCTCTGTATCTGACCAGGAAATAAATACATCCAGTGATAATCCATCCTCTGAAGTTATATATGCCTCAAAGGTTCCGTCTCCGGACATAGACTTTCCATTATATAAATGCATTGCATTGTCTTCATCTGTATATGCAACACCTGATGCTCCGCCTTTTCCGTAGAAGGTAAAATACAGATAATACCCTCCGACCTGTGGATCTGTCTCAGTGATGGTCACTCCGGTTCCTGCCTCATCTGGATTGGACCAGTATCCCAGATACAGTTCGTCTGTTTCTCCGAATATTTCTTCAGGTCTTCCATCAGGTCCGTCACCGTCCATAATATCCGGTCCCTTTCCGTCATCATCCAGTCCTCCCGGATACTGTCCCTGATTATCCGGATCGATATCCTCCTCAAAAGGAAGCTGATAATAATATCCGAAAATATCATAAGCACATTCTTCTATAAGTGTCACATCTCCCTTTGCATCAGTAGTAACTCTTACAAGACCCGGAGCAAAACGTCCTGAATTATCCATTCCGCCTACAACCCTATATGATATCGCACTCATCGGATATTCGGTATTCTTATAAGCCGTACATACACATGCCTCATCCTCTCCGTACACATTAAGCTGTACTCCTGTGACACTCATATGTTCAAGGTGAACCTCACCACCCATGTCTAAAGTACGGAAGGCATAGAAAGTGCTGTTTTTTATCTTCAGCCCTTCTTCCACGTCATCAATACGGCCGCCTAATCTCATTTCAGGATTTTTATTTATATCTCCCTCATCAACTCTATTGAATACCCAGAATCCGCAGCTTGTATTATAATCTCCCAAGCCCTCTGCTCCAAAAAGTGAATCTCCGTTTCCGATATGTCTTAAATACAGCGTATCCCGGCCTTTCACACTCGCCAGAACTATCTGAAAATGATCTGTCATTCCGATCAGCTGATCCTGGATAGGACTAAACGATTCTGAAACTCCCGTTCCGTTAATCTCAAGAAGATCACTTGTTTCTTCCAATTCCTGAAAAAGATCATCAAGGCTGAACGAAAACTCAGCATATTGGCCATCGCTGCCTCTTGTATAGATCATCGTATTATTCACATTATCAAATTTAAGTATATTGGGTTCCGCTTCCAGATCTATTATTGCCTGTCCCTTAGGAAGCATCCTCCAGGAACCACCCAGGTAATACTTCATCATATCCTTTGATGTATGCAGATAATAATCTGACTGACTGTTTTCTGTCGGTTTCGGAGATGCATCCGCACTCCCCGTATCTTTACCCCTGTTCCATATTGGAGATTTTCCGGTCTTAATGTCACCTGCCTTCTCCGTCGTTGATTCTGTAGGAGCCTCTGTTACTACTTCCGTCGTTGTTTCGGTTGTTGCTTGCGTTGTTGTTTCCGTCACAGTTTCCGTCACAGTTTCCGTCGTGATCGGTTTCGTTGTTGTATCTCCTCCACTATTTCCGCATCCGGCAAGCAGTGCACACGTCATTATGACAGATATAAATGTTTTTATTCTTCTCATAATCAAATCCCCCGAAATATACATTTCTCTAAAATCACTATTCTTTAAAACCACTATCAACACTGTCAGGCATAATTATATCTTTAATAAATGTCTCGCACATCATCTCATTTAGTGAATAATAATATTGCCAAATGACCCTTTTTACATTTTTTACTGTCTGTTTTTCTGCAAATGTATCATTGATAAAACACATCCAAAGTCTTAATATATAAGCATGGGTAGAATAATTGATAAAATCTCAATAATCCTTCTGACAGTATTCGTCATGGGTCAGCTGTTTCACGGACATTTTCTCATCATTATGGTCTATGCCTCTATTGCAGCTGCCGCGGTCAACTATTATCTTCTGACACGTGACCGTTCGGATTTTTCCATGAAGCCCAATGATATAAAAGAACATATATCCTTCATTTTTACAATAGCCGGCTCTTTCGTTACGATACTTTTTCCTCAAACCTCGATCAGTATTCCCAATCTTCTGTATGACATTACGCGAAGCAGGAATTATATAGCTCTGATTCTGTGTGTGATCGGTATGATACTCGGTTTTTCCTATATACCGCTCCCACTTTATCTTCTTACGCTGCTCATATCTCTGATTTCTGTATATCTCAGTATCAGAAGTGAATCAGCATCGATCATGTCAAAGAATTTCCATAGACTGCGAGATGACTCCAGTGAGAAGAACGAGAAACTCATCAGCCAGAACCTGAGCCTCGAAAAAGCCAAGGACAATGAAATATATACCGCACAGCTTTCGGAGAGAAATCGTATAGCCCGTGAAATTCATGACAACGTCGGCCATATGCTTTCCCGTGCTCTTCTTCAGACCGGCGCAATGCTTGCAATACACAAGGAAGAGCCTGTGCATACCGAACTCGCCGATCTCAGGTCCACTCTGGATACAGCAATGAATAACATCCGAAGCAGCGTCCATGACCTGCATGATGAGTCTATCGACTTAAGCGGCGGTATCAATCAGATGACCGAACTTCTCCGCGAAAGCGGCCGTTTCAAAGTAAATGTGGAAATTGATGCAGAAAACAATATGCCTCGAGACGTAAAATATGCCATCCTCGGAATCGCCAAGGAGTGTATAACAAACATTTATAAACACAGTTCAAACTCGGAAGTTGATATCAAAATAATAGAACATCCATCGATGTATCAAGTTGTAATTCACGATTACGATATAAACAGCAGCTCTTCCACAAAGGCTAAGAGCGACACTGATTTTCTGTCAAACGGAATCGGACTTGCAAATATACGTTCGAGGGTCGAATCCCTCAACGGAAAGCTCAGTATATATACCGATGACGGTTTCAAAGTTTTTGTAACGATTCCGATCAAATGATTTTTTCTAAATGACCGGTTTAATCCTGAAGTCTCGGTGAAAAACATATATGATTCATCACTGACTTTGACTTAATACCATACATAGTCTCGGTGGCAAACAGACATAATTTTCCGGCTGCTCCGGTAAAGAAGAGAGGTACTTCATGAAGATAATAGTAGTTGATGACGACAGGCTCGTCGCAGTTTCACTTAAAACCATAATAGAAGCTGAAGAAGGTATGGAGGTTCTGGCTGTTGCCGGAAGTGGCGAAGAAGCTGTTAAACTGTACAGAGAGCTCCGCCCGGATATTCTTCTCACAGATATACGTATGGATGGAATGACCGGTCTCGCCGCAGGCGAGGCAATCCTTTCAGAATTCCCGGATGCGAAGATTCTCTACCTTACAACCTTCAACGATGACGAGTACATCATTAAGGCCCTTTCTATGGGTGCAAAGGGTTATATTATCAAACAGGACTTTGACTCGATCGTCCCGTCTCTGAAAGCCGTATACGGCGGTCAGACAGTCTTCGGAAGTGAAGTGACAGAGAAGCTCCTCTCTCGCACAGAGCAGGGCTCATCGACCAATTCGGATGGTCAATTTGATTACGCACGCTTCGGCCTCACCGACCAGGAATTTGAAATTGTAAAATGTGTGGCTGACGGTCTCTCAAACAAAGAAATCGCGGACAAGCTCTTCCTTTCGGAAGGAACCGTCCGCAATTATATAAGTACTGTTCTCAGCAAGCTTGATCTCCGTGACCGGACCAATCTCGCTATATTCTACTACAAGAATCTGTAAACCAATTTTATTAAGTTATCTTGCCGCTATTTTGTTTTACCCTCTTGCTCTTTCCTTGAAGAAACTTGTAAATGCAAGTCCGATAGCAAGACAGGTAAATCCGAATACCAGCTGAAGTCCATAGCATTCGATAACATCCGTTAATCCAGCACCTTCATTCCAGATACGCTTTGTTGCCTGTGAATACCAATAGTTTGGAATGAACTGTCCTATCTTTGCAACCTTGTCGCCCATAATATCACTCTCAACAAAAGTTCCTCCGAGGAAGCTGAACGTGAGTCCTATAATATTCGTCAAAAAGGCTGATGTGTTCGGTGCTCCCCTTTTGTTGATTCCCAGAGGAAGACTTGAAACCATCGAAAGCAGCATGGTTATCGATATTGCATATACAACTACATTCAGTACCGCAAGCCACCACGTTTTTGTGAAAAGATATTTGGTTCCGTCAGCACTGGTTGCAATTGCAATGAGCAAAACAACTATGATAAGTGCGACAGTTGCAGCTCCTGCAACCAGGAACACATTTCTCTTGGCGAGGCTTGTTGCGGAGATAGCTGTTCTGTCTCTCTTCTCTTTTTCGTTGAAGCTGATAATAACAGGCAGCAGCTGCGAGAAGATGATTGAAAGAATTCCGAAAGGAAGGAATAGAAATGCATTATATGATCTGATTGCCGGCTGAACATCTCGTTCCTTCATAGTTACATACTGTGAACTGTCAAGAGATGTCTCGGTTCTTTCTACAGCCTCTTCAATACTGAAGCCGGAACTCATATATCCTCTCATACCATTAAGGAAATCATTTATCTGCATATTGATAAATATTCCTCTCGGAAGAGATTCGTCATAGATACATTTGAGAAGAGTTGTAACGTCAACTTCATCCTTATTTTCCACCAGCCTATTGAAACTGTCTCCGAATCCCTCCGGAATCTCTATATATTCCGCTATTCGCCAGTAATACATAAGGTCCTTCACCTGATCCTCAGTATACTTCTCTTTCTTTATGTTATGAGCATTATCCAGATATGAATAGAGTGCTTTCGAAACCTCAGAATTATCATTATCTATAACGATTATCGGATATTTATCCATTGTTATCTGCTTAGGTTCGGAACTCTTGGAAAATGCAAGTGCCACAAGCATTACAAGTGTTATTGATACATACATTATGAGGCTCAGCTTATAATGTCTGAGTACTTTGAAAAATGACTTATAGACTTGCATATTGCTTCCTCCTCGATAACGCTATTCCCACTGTCAAACAAACTGCTGTCATTATTCCTACAACGCCCATTGTTCTGTAATATCTCTCTCCGACACCATAAAGATTTAGGGAAAGAAATGTATCCGTTAATACTGCAGACGGATTAATTCTGTTGAAAAGAGGGAATTTCTCTTCAATTATTGCCTTCATATCAGGATACATAAGACCCGACATGAATCCGCCGCCTACTACGATTATCAGAAGTATGGTTTCTTTTATTTCTTCTTTTGCTGTTCCCAGATGTCCTATCATATATCCTATCGATACGCCGAGCAGCGATGATGCTGCCGTTGTAAGATATATCATTCCCACATTTCCACCGAATCTGATATGAAGTATCTGCATATAGTAAGTCAGTGCGAGCATCAGGATACTGATCTGTGTGATCGTGACTGCAACGAACTGAGCCAACTCAAATACAACCTTATTAACCGGCGATATATCAATCCTGATTCCTTCATTTGACTGATTTGCCTGATTATGAACAACCGCACTCATAGAAGCATTTGCTCCCATCAGACATATCATCGCTATAAGATTATAGAAATATGCTACAAAAGGATCCTTGTTTTCTCCCGCAATACCCGATGACTCCACAAAGTCCGCAGAACTTAGCTTCTCATCAAGAATGCTGTCCATGCTGTCATACTCCGCTGACATTTCATCATCATTCATTACAGCAATTACCATATCCATCTGTCTTCTGTAAGTGCTGATAATACTTGTAAGAATGCTTTCGCTCGTTCCGTTATCATATATCAGCAGAGAAATATCATTAAGTCCGGAAACTGTTATGATTCCGCTTATGTCACCGTTCTCAAGCATCTGTTCAGCTTCTGCTCTTGAACCAACCGTAACTCTTTCAATCATCGGTTTTCCGCCATCATACTTGAGGTCTTCCAAAACTTCAACAAACGGCATATCCTTCTCTGAAATGCTGCGAACTTCATCACTCACATATTTTTCAGGAAAAATATCAAAACTTACCTTTCTCAGATCATCAAAGGATTCTACCGAATTAAGCGTTTCTTCGAACTCCTCACTTATGGGATTTTCCATCTCCGGAGCCTTTCCCGTCGCTTCGGCCACCGCTACAGCTTCCTGATAAGCTGCGATGTCATCCTCAAGTGAACTTTCTCCGAGTCCCGAAAAAGCCTGCATGACCTTATATTCCTCTATTGCAGCATCATCGACTATTATCGCCACCGGAATAGTCGATGTCTGCTCACTGTCATATATTGTTCTGAATGCAAATGCGAAAAGCGTTCCCAGCGCAATCGGGAAGAATAACGTCCAGAACATATACTGTTTACTTCTCAGCCCCGCTTTTAACTGCGTTAATATAACTCGTCCAAACATATCATTATCCTCTGTTTATTCACTGTCTCGAAGTTGCTAACTTCCACACTGTTGTTGTTTATTCACACTGTTGTTGTTTATTCACACTGTTGTAGTATTTTCACACTGTTGTAGTATTTTCACACTGTAGTTATTTTTTCACACTGTAGTTATTTTTTTTACACTGTAGTTATTTTTTTTCACACTATTGTAGTATTTTCACTCTCTAGTAGTATTTCCTCACCATAGTATTATCTCCACGCTGTAGTAGAGATTTTTACCCATTACCGGATTTAGATATATACTTGCTGCATCCGAGTTGCCTCACTCGCTGTCTCGAATCTTCCTAAATTCCAGCTCTGGTTATCTACTTGCTGCATACGAGTTGCCTCACTCGCTGTCTCGAATCTTCCTAAATTCCAGCTCTGGTTATCTACTTGCTGCATACGAGTTGCCTCACTCGCTGTCTCGAAGTTCCTTACCTGTAATTTCTAGGAATACATCATTGAGTGTAGGAAGCTCTGAATATATTCTGTCATAATCAAGATTGTTTTCTGCGAAATAATCTATGACATGTGTTATGTTGTGCTTGCCGCCGCTGCACTTAAGTGTGAGCTTTCCGTTCTGATAATTCACATCATAGATATGATTAAGCTTTCCGACTGCTTCTATATGTTCCTTAGCAAGCTTCTTAACGTCTACGATTACATTTTCCGTATTCTTGATCTTACGTTTAAGTTCTTCCGCCGTTCCCGAAGCAACCTCTTTACCTTTATCCATTATGAGGATTCTCGAACAGATCTGCTCAACCTCTTCCATGTAATGTGATGTGTATATGATTGTCGCTCCTTTTTCATTCAGCTGCGTAATACCCTCAAGTATCTTGTTACGTGACTGAGGATCAACCGCAACCGTTGGCTCATCAAGAATTATCAGCTCCGGCTTATGTGCAATTCCACAGGCGATATTCAGTCTTCGTAGAAGACCACCCGACAGCTTACTCGGGAAGAATTTCCTGAAGTCCCCGATATCTACAAACTCTATAGCCTCTTCAACATATTTCTGTCTGGTTGCCTTGTCCGGAATATATAATCCACAGAAATAATCTATGTTTTCCTGAACCGTCAACTCCTCAAATACCGCAACATTCTGACATACGACACCTATTTTTCTTTTCAGATTATTCTTGTTAGGTCCCATCTTCTCTCCGAAGACTTCAACGTTCCCTTTATCAAAGGAGAGCAGCGACAGTATGCAGTTGATAGTAGTTGTCTTACCTGAACCGTTCGGCCCAAGCAACCCGAATACTTCACCCTCTTTAATCTCAAGACTGAAATTATCCAGTGCTATAAGCTCCTTATATCTTTTCACCAGATTATTGATCTTTACAACTGTTTCACCCATCGACAGACCTCCTGTTTATATTCTTTCTTACTTATGATTTGTTTATGGCTTTGTTTATGCTCGTCTATGTAGATGCTTGCTTTGGCTTTGCTATTTCTCATCTATGAAGATGCTTGCTTTTGCTTTGCTATTTCTCATCTATGCAGATGCTTGCTTTTGCTTTGCTATTTCTCATCTATGCAGATGCTTGCTTTGACTTTGTTTTCTCATCTATGAAGATACTTGCTTTTGCTTTGCTATTTCTCCTCTATGCAGATACTTGCTTCCTGATACTTCTTTGTAGCTACTTGCTTCATGATTTATCTATGCAGTTGTTTGCTTTGGCTACAGGAAGATGCTTATCCGAAACTCTCAAACAATCAATCTATCAGTTAGCATTCTCTTTGATGATTTGATTCTATCAATTAACGGTTTTTTCTTGTAGTGATGAATGTAAGATGTCATATATGACATTTGTCATTTTGTTCATGTGCCCTATTCACATGCTTCCTACTAACAATTCTGCCTTTTCTTCTTTTCTGTTAGTATCGGCATTCTTTTTTCTCCTTCGAATCTCTGCTATTTACTAATTATTTCCCCTATTCTTCTTTTCTGTTAGTACCGGCATTCTTTTTTCTCCCTCGAATCTCCGCAGTTTACTAATAATTTCCCCTATTCTTCTTTTCTGTTAGTACCGGCATTCTTTTTTCTCCCTCGAATCTCCGCAATTTACTAATTATTTCCCCTATTCTTCTTTTCTGTTAGTACCGGCAATAATTCCCGCCTCGTCAAATCCATATTATTACTAACAATTTGGTTACTTCTGGCAAATAATTAGTAAAAAGATAAATCAAGGTAAATATTTGAGTGCAGCTAACCATTCTGCGGTATCCTGAAGATTGGTTAGCCATTCTAAAGATTTAATGCCCTAATTATTTCAGCTTCAGCTAACCATTCTGCGGTATCCTGAAGATTGGTTAGTCATTCTGATGATTTAATGCCCTAATTATTCCGGCTTCAGCTAACCATTCTGCGGTATCCTAGCGAGTGGTTAGCCATTCTGATGATTTAATGCCCTAATTATTCCGGCTTCAGCTAACCATTCTGCGGTATCCTAGCGAGTGGTTAGCCATTCTGATGATTTAACGCCCTAATTATTCCGGTTTCAGCTAACCATTCTGCAGTATTGGGGAGAGTGGTTAGCTTGGCTGAAGATTTGATGTTTAAATTTTGCTGTTTTGGGCTAACCGGATAATAGTATTTAATGAGCTGGTTAGCCCAGCTTCATAATCAGAGCCTGCTTCATTATTTATCAGCTCTCTGCTTCATAATCCATCAGAACTCTGCTTCATAATCCATCGGACTAGTTTGCTTTTCGCCAACTCAAGAACAAAAAAGCCGATGATATTTAAATACCATCGGCTTGCTTATATACCCTATTCAAATTGTAGCAATCCCAGCTTACTTTCTATAACCTCCATAGTCTTCCGGTGAAAAGCTTATGCTGCATTATTGCTTATTCTTATCTCCTGCTTCCTTTGCAGCTTTAACTGCAGCTTCAGCTTTCTCGGCTTCGCCTGGGATATTGAGATATCTGACTATCTTCATTGTAGCATTCTTGATGAATTCCTTCTCACGAAGCTTAATTCTTACAACCTGCTTATATGCCGGTCTTCCCTTGTTGACCTTAGTCTTGAGCTTTTCAAAATAAGTAGCATCTCCCAAATACTCTTCAGTTGGGAATATCTCAGCTATTATCTTTCCGCCTTCATCATAAACAAGAACTTCGTTAACCGCATCGTCTCTTGCAAAGTCCATCTCAAGCTCTTCAGGAGAAATGTTTTCTCCGTTGCTGAGGATGATAAGATTCTTCTTACGCCCTGTAAGGAATACGAAATTATCTTCATCTACGTAACCGAGATCACCTGTCATGTACCATCTGTCCTGAAGTGCCTCATCAGTAGCCTTCGGGTTCTTGTAATAGCCCTTCATAACAAGCTCTCCACGGAATGCAAGTTCGCCTTCTTCTGTAGTCTTTGCTTCAATTCCCGGAACAAGCTGACCTACGCTTCCGTCTCTATGATAATGAGGTCTGTTAACTGCAGTAACCGGTGAACATTCAGTAGCACCATATCCGTTAAGAATTTCAATGCCCCATGTACGGAATTCCTTTACATACATAGGATCAAGTGCTGCACCACCGCAGATTATATATTCAAGATTTCCACCAAATGCCTTTAAGATTGATCCATAAGTCTTCTTTCTGACATCAACTCCTGCCTTGAGAAGAAGATTCGTAGACTTCATAAGTCCCTTAAATGCAGTAGTCTTACCCATCTTATCAATCTCAGCCCAGATCTGTCTGTGGAAAAATTCAACAAACATCGGAACAAGGAACATAGTCTGTGGTCCGAAATCCTGCATATTCTTCTTTACATACTTAAGACTCTTATTGATATAGATCGGATATCCGTAGTTGTAAACCATGATAACACCAACCACAAGACCAAATGCATGGTGGAACGGAAGTGCCGCAACAACACCACCCTCAGGTCTGTAAAGCATACTGGTATGAGTTATCTCAAATGCAATATTTCTGTTTGTCAGCATAACACCCTTGCTGACACCCGATGTACCTGATGTAAAGAGAATCATTGCAGTATCATCAGGTTCAATCTCATAATCAAGATATTCTGTATGTCCTTCCTTCAGAAGCTGTCTTCCTTCTGCAAGAATTGTTTCGAAATCTGAAAGATCGTAAATCTTTCTGGCAGCCTTCTTGCCAAGCTTTTCAACATATGCTTTAGTTGCAAATGCAGCATCCGCATCAGCCATACGTGCAAGCTCAACAACTTCCTTTTCCGGAAGTCCCTTGTCAATGGCAACCGCTACATTTCCACCATTAACTGTTGCAAAAAATGCGACCAGCCACTCATATGAATTCTCTCCGGTAATAACAACATGCTTTCCGCCACGGATTTTCTTTGAATACATCCATGCACCGAATGCATCTACATCTTCTTTAACATCAAAATAAGTCTTACGCATTTCACCTGTGCTGCATGGATAAACAAATGCGGTAAGCTGTGGCTGAAGCAGCGCTTTCTGTATAAGCATGTCTTTCAGGTTAACAAGTTCATAAACTTCTTCATACGGATAATTCTTATTCTTAATAATCGCCATTACCTACAATCCCCTCATATCATTTAGTTATTTCAAAAATTTATTTTAAATTTTTTAAGTATTACCATCGGATATTTTATCATATAAAAACGCTAATCACAAACGCTTATCTCGTTTTAAGAAAATTATAAGAAATGTGATGCATCCGAAAAGCAATATCAGAATGAATGCCTTTATAGTTCTCGGTTCTATCGGACTCTTATAGGATTCCTTTGAAATGTATATAGGATACTCGGATTTATCATACTCTCTCGCCCTGGCATGATGATGGAAATCCTCATCGCTCTTCAGGAAATATTCGTAAGAAACATTCGATCCTCCAAGATCATCCCAGGTGATGTCCAGGTTATACCATTTGTTATCGATCTTAACGACATTCCACATATGATCAAGCGTACCAAGTGTATCATCACCGGTTCCTATAACAGTTCTGGTCTTTACACCCGCACTGTTGAGGATATAGTATGCCGAAAGCGCATATCCGGAACATACCATAACTCCGTCTCTGAAGCCGTCAATATCTGTATGATTTCCCATATCCATACGAGAATCATATTCGAAATTCTTGATCAGATAATCATGCACATTTACAACAGTCTCATAATCATTTTTACCCTTTAAACGAACGGCAAGGTCGTCAAGACTTGCAAAATGTCTGTCCATTTCGCTCTTATTATATGGAAGCTCGATAAGAACCTTTGTTCCTCTCGAAGAAATGCTCATATGAAGTGTACTTGTATAATATGACAGATAGCATCCGCTGTGGAACGGATCATCTTCTCTGTAATGAAGTTCATAATCCAGCATATCAAAGTCTCTGAACGCTTGAATTACTTTTGCATCATCGCTGGAATAATATCTGTATGCATCCCTGTCATATATCTGCTCAGACAACTTATCAAAAAACTCACCCAGTGAATCAACCTTGATAGTTCCCGCAGCAGACGCTTTTCTGCCCGACAAGACAGTGAACATGATAGAAAAGATTATTATCAACCCCAATAATAATCTTTTAAATGATATTGTTTTTTTCATAATCCCTGTTTTCCCCTAAATACTTTTAAATGTGAAAAATACGCCAAAACAGAATAATCTGTTTTGGCGTTTTCGAGAGGCGACTAACGGATTCGAACCGATGATCAGGGAGTTGCAGTCCCACGCCTTACCACTTGGCTAAGTCGCCGTATTAAAATTTTTTCGCATCCACACCATGTACTTCAACTATGGTGTTAGCTCCCCGAGTTGGGCTCGAACCAACAACCCTTCGGTTAACAGCCGAATGCTCTACCATTGAGCTATCGAGGAATATTAGTTTTCGATAAACAAATCAACAGTAGCCTTAGGAACTCGCCGCAATACTCTACCATTGAGCTATCGAGGAATGTTTGTTTTCAATCGACAAATCAACAGTAGCCTTAGGAACTCGCCGCAATGCTCTACCATTGAGCTATCGAGGAATAATAATATTACTTTAATCGGAGATGGAGGGATTTGAACCCTCGCGCCGGTCACCCGACCTACACCCTTAGCAGGGGCGCCTCTTCAGCCACTTGAGTACATCTCCTTGCTGAATAAGTTTTAATTATTCCCTTACCAACACATCCTTTTGGACGCTAGAATATAATATCAAATCGAGAAGTCAGTGTCAAGGGTGAAAAATATCACCCATTTGTTTCTTATAATAGGCATATACATCTTTTGACCAACCCCTTTTTGAAACTTCCATTCTACGTTCTGCTTCAGCAAGTAATTCCGAGACCTTGGCCACATTTCCAAGCTTATGATATGCCATAGCAAGATACATATGTCCGGATATATGATTATTCTTCACATGAAACTTATTATTTAATACTTTTTCGGCATATTCCCTTGCTCGATTACCATCATTACATAACAGATAGTATATACTGTAGAATCCGTCAATTGTCATATCTACAGCAGAAATCTTCCCATAATATTTTTCCATATACGGTTTTGAATCGGAAAAGATCATGTTTGCTCTGTTTAAATCATGCATATCGGCACATAGTTCCATCTGAACCGTGAAGTATGTTACGATACCCTGTCCTTTATCGAAAGTATCACCCACTATATTGATTATCTCATTTTTATCAATCTTCGTGATTAATTGCAAAGCTTTATCAATATTTCCGCTTATCATATATACTTCGGCACCAATAATTACAAAGTCTTTATAATATGAAAAGTCTGAGGTTCCGCCATCATATAAAGCCATTCCTTTATCAACCAGCTCAAATATCCTATCGGTAATACCATTATTGTTCATTTCCTCAACCATCTGCTTTCGAATTACAGCTATTGGCCTTTGGGATTCTCTCTTTTCAATAATTTTTAAAACAATAAATGTTACCGGAATCGATACTACGATTACACCCAGGATAATCTGCCATTTTTCAACTGACGCAAGCAAAGAACTGTCAATCATATTGATAAATGTATTCAACAAAAACGCTATGGCAAACATAGCAACAAGAACAAAGGCATATATTATTCCGCACAACACTAACATAACAAGGTCCCCTTTGGTATAATTCTTTCATTACGATATTATACTATTAATTATCAACCGGTTCAAAAACTTCACTTTCCAGATTCTTCAGGAGCTGCAGCGAGAATCTGTCATCATATCCGCAGACTGCATTCCGGGCAGCCATTTCATCCGTATAATCAGCTAGTTTATATGTCGTAAATCCCCCCGGCTCCGCCGAAATGTGTGTCACCAGCGTTTCATAGCCATAATCGGATATTACAACATTTCCATCTTTATCCCTGCCGATTTTAACCTTAGCCATCAATCCAAGCATAGCATCTGCATTTGTCTGGGAAGAAATATAATTACCCACGGAATAATAGCAAAGCATCTTATTTCCTTCTCTTCCTTCAATCCACTCTATCGGCTCTACCACATGCGGATGAGAACCTATAACAAGAAGAACTCCTTCATCCGCAAAGAACTCAGCCCATTCCTTCTCGGATTCATCAACTTCGAAACTATACTCTGTTCCCCAATGTGGAAAAACTATAACCGCATCCGATAACTCACGTGCCTTCCTTATATCTTCTCTGATCTTGTCCTCTGACGTTTCATCCATCAGGTCTATCATATAACTCATTTTATCCGGAAGGCTCTTTCCGTTAAGACCGTATGTATAATTCAGCATAGCTATTTTTATGCCGTTCTTCTCGTATATTGTAAAATCTCTAATTTCTCTTCTCTGTTCAGACTCTCCCGATTCGGTCATATCTGTATAACTCTTCTCTTCAGAATCCTGCTTTCCTGATTCCTCCGTATCTGTATAACTCTTCTCTTCAGATTCCTGTTTTTCTGCTTCTTCTGCCTCTGTATATCTTTCTCCTTCAGACTCTGACTTTTCTGACCCCTCTGCCTCTATATAGCTCCCACTCTCCAATCCATGAATACCCAGGATCATCGCATCCGGATGAGACGTATTCCAGAATTCCAGGCAATTCTCAATCCCTTCTGTGCCCTGATCAAGCGCATGATTCGAAGCATGAAGGATAACATTGAAACCTGCATCATATACGGCATCTCCTATTTCCGTTGGCACATTGAACTCCGGATAATCTCTATATCCGATATCATTTCCTCCATAGATGACCTCATTGTTGATAACCGCAATATCTGCCTTCTTAATGTCGTCACTAACATTCGTAAACAGATGATCATAATTAAGTGTTCCGTCTTCTCTGATACCGGATTCATAAACCGCCTTATGTACCAGAAGATCTCCTACCATTATGAGACTTATTTCATCTTCTGCCGCATCTGGCACAGAGCTGCCGTCATCTTTAGCTTCCTCATTTCCAGCTACATTGCCTTCATCTGATAATGTCTCATCTTCCGCCGAACTCCCTTCATCTGCCACAGTCTCATTCCCCGCAGTACTTTCCACTTCAATAACTGTCTCATTTCCCGCAGCGCTTCCCGTATCCGGAGCAGATCCGCATCCGCAGAGAAACATAAACATGATCATGGTCAACGGCAGCAGCCTTGTAAAACGTGCATTCGTATTCCGCTTCGCTACATTTCCATGAATGAAATAAAAAAGAACAAACAGTCTAAGCTTCAATATAACGCTCGCCCTGCTATATCGAAACTTATCCCACTTGTTCTTTACTATATCTTTGATAATTATATTTTCTTGCGAAAAAACGCTCTTATTTATTGTCACAACCGGAATCCTTTACCTTTTTGAGAACTCCGCAATTATTTACAAATGTGCATAACTTCTCAAAGCTTTCCGAACTGATATCATGTTCTATCTTACAAGCATCCTCTGAAGCCACCTCTGCATCAACACCAAGCCTTATGAAAAAGTTTGTAAGCACTTTATGTCTGTTGTAAATATCACTTGCAACCTTCATTCCCGATTCGGTAAGATTGATCATTCCATCCTCGTTAAAGAAGATATATCCGCTCTCGCGAAGTCTCTTTGTTGCATAGCTGACACTTGGCTTTGATACATTTAGCTGATTTGCCACATCTATCGATCTGACATAACCTTTCTTCTCTTTGATCATAAGTATTGCTTCAAGGTAATCCTCGGCTGACTGATGTAATTCCATTTGTATTCTCCTAAAATATGTCTAAACAATGTTAAACAACCTGCAATTTAATCAAACATATGTTAGCATACTTTAACTATTATTACAAGCAGGAAATTCTTAATAATTCCTGTATTTTATAGGGTAATCAACCGGATGCCATACCTGTATTTATTCGACTTATCATCCTGCCGCCATACCGGTATAAAGCTGATAATACTTGCCCTTTTCTTCAATAAGGTCAGCATGTGTACCCTTTTCTATAACACGTCCGGCTTCAAGAACCATAATACAGTCGCTGTTTCTTACGGTAGAAAGTCTATGTGCTATAACAAATGTAGTCCTTCCGGCCATCAGTTTATCCATTCCATCCTGAACCTGACGCTCGGTTCTTGTATCGATCGAGCTTGTAGCCTCATCAAGTATAAGAGCCGGAGGATTGGCAACAGCCGCACGCGCTATAGCAAGAAGCTGACGCTGTCCCTGACTGAGATTGCCTCCATCTCCTGTGAGCTTGGTATTATAGCCATCAGGAAGCTGTCTGATGAAAGTATCCGCATTTGCCAGCTTTGCAGCCTCAATGCATTCCTCATCCGTCGCATCCAGTCTTCCGTAACGTATGTTCTCCATAACAGTATCTGTAAAAAGATGCGTTTCCTGAAGTACAAGTCCGAGAGAACGCCTGAGGTCACCCTTACTTATCTTATTAACATTTATTCCGTCAAATCTTATCTTTCCGTCCTGAATATCATAAAATCGATTGATAAGATTTGTGATAGTTGTTTTTCCTGCACCTGTTGAACCAACGAAGGCAATCTTCTGTCCCGGCTTTGCATCGAGCGATACATTATGAAGGACCGTCTTCTCCGGAACATATCCGAAGTCAACATCATCCATTACAATAGCACCTTCAAGCGGAACATAGTCCACAGTTCCGTCTGCCTGATGCTCATGCTTCCATGCCCATTTTCCTGTACGTGTCTTTGACTCTGTAAGCTTTCCATCCGGTCCTACTTCCGCATTTACAAGCTTTACATAGCCTTCATCATCTTCCGGCTTTTCATCGAGAAGTTTAAATACTCTGTCAGCACCGGCAAGTGCCATTACTATTGAATTAAACTGCATTGATACCTGATTTATCGGCATGTTGAAGCCCTTGTTAAGCTGAAGGAATGAGAACAGGCTTCCGACTGTAAGCGGAGCAATTCCCGCAAATGCAGCTCCCTTAACGCCAAATCCCGTCATAACGAGAATAGCTCCGATAACAACGCATATTACATAGCTGAGGTTACCTATCTGTGCCATCGATGGCATAAGGATATTCGCATATTTATTGGCATTATAAGCACTGTCATAAAGCTGATCATTCATCTCATCAAACTTCTTTATGCTTTCCTCTTCATGACAGAATACTTTGACAACCTTCTGTCCGGTCATCATTTCCTCGATATAACCGTTGACCTTACCGATATTCTTCTGCTGTGCGACAAAATATGTTCCGCTCTTCTTAGAGAGACTCATCGTTACTCTCAGCATAACAAATACCATCAGAAATGTTACTATCGTGAGTGGTATGCTTCTTATGACCATACATACGATTACACCGATAATGGTTATAGTACTTTGGAACAGCGATGGAATACTCTGGCTCACCACCTGTCTCAGAGTATCTATATCATTCGTATAGATTGACATGATATCTCCACGGCTGTTGGTATCGAAGTATTTTATCGGAAGTGATTCCATGTGATTGAAGAGATCCCCTCTGAGTTTAAGAAGAGTTCCCTGCGTTACATTTACCATAATCCTGTTATATGCAAATGTAGACAAAATACCGATAAGATAAAAGCCTGCCGTCATAAGGATTGCACCTGCAAGAGGTCCAAAGTCCTTACTTCCGCTTTCTACCATCGGTTTAATGTAATCATCAATAAGAACCTGCATAAACATCGTTCCCTGCAGATTTGCCACAACCGAAATTATAATACAGATGAAAACTATGATCATACGTCCACCGTACATATCAAATACGTATTTCATCAGTCTTTTAAATATTTTACCCGGATTTTCAACCTGAGGTTTCATTCCTCTCGGAACTCTCCTACTGCCCGGACCTGCCATAGCAATACTCCTTTTCCTAATTTATCTCGTCGAAGTCTCCGCTTCCGCCCTGCTGAGACTCATATACATCCTTGTAGATTTCATTTGTCTGAACAAGCTCATCATGTGTTCCGATTCCGGATATACGACCGTTATCAAGTACAATAATCTTATCAGCATCCATGACACTTGATACTCTCTGTGCAATGATAATCTTTGTGATTTCAGGTATATATTCCTTAAATGATTGTCTGATACGTGCATCCGTTGCTGTATCTACCGCACTGGTGCTGTCATCGAGGATAAGTACCTTCGGCTTCTTAAGAAGTGCTCTGGCTATACAGATTCTCTGCTTCTGTCCACCCGATACATTTGTTCCGCCCTGAGAAATTTCTGTTTCATATTTATCAGGGAATCCCTCTATGAAGTCATCTGCACAGGCAAGCCTGCAGGCCTCCTTACACTCCTCTTCGGTTGCATCCTTATTACCCCATCTGAGGTTATCAAGAATCGTTCCCGAGAAAAGCTCATTCTTCTGAAGAACTACTGCGACATTGTTTCTGAGTGTTTCAAGATCATACTCTCTTACATCTCTTCCGCCTACAAAAACCGCACCTGAACTCACATCATACAGTCTGCTTATCAGGTTGATAAGACTGGTCTTTGAAGAACCTGTACCACCGATGATACCTATAGTCTCACCGGATTCGATCTTGATATTTATATCATCCAGAACAGGCTGTTCTGAATGCTCATCATATCTGAAGATTACATTTTCAAAACTGATGCTTCCATCAGATATTTCATAAACCGGATTTTCAGGATTCTTAAGTGTGCTCTCTTCGATAAGGACCTCATGAACACGGTTAACACTGGCTATCGACATAGTGATCATAATGATTACCATCGAAAGCATCATAAGACTCATAAGAATCTGCATACATAAAGACAGCAGTGTCGCAAGATCTCCTGTTTCAAGCTCTCCCGGTCTTCCACCGATAATTATCTTGGCACCTACCCAGCTGACCAGAAGGATCGTCGCATATATGGTTCCCTGCATGAGCGGCATCGTACCTGACATTATAGACTCAGCTTTCACGAAAAGCTTATAGATCATACGGCTCGCCTTATCGAACCTTGCCTTCTCATGTTCCTCACGAACAAATCCCTTTACAACTCTGATAGCTGTAATATTTTCACGAACACTCTCGTTCATTTCATCATACTTAGGAAATGCAGCCGAGAAATACTTGGTAACCTTTGAAATAACAAAACCACCCACAGTTGCGAGGAAGATTACCGATCCGAGATAAACAAGTGCAACCTTCGGACTTATGATAAATGCTGTAACCATCGCAATGATAAGGCTGGCAGGTGACCTTGCCAGAATACGGAGCACCATCTGGTACGCATTCTGGATATTCGTTACATCTGTCGTCATTCTTGTAACCAGACTGGCCGGTGAAAACTTATCGATATTTGCAAAGGAGAAATCCTGGATCTTTCTGAACATTGTACGTCGAAGATTTCTTGCGAAACCGGCCGATGCCCTGGCTCCGTACTTACCTCCCATAATACCCGCCCAGAGTGCACCTGCCGCAAGAAGCAGCATGATAAAGCCGTACAGCAGGATATGCCGCATTTCAGCCGCACCGATAGTATCCTCCTCTGAAATGTTAAGTATCTTTCCCATAAAAACCGGGATAAGAACCTCAAATATAACTTCAAAAATCATAAAGAGCGGAGTAAGTATAGAATCCCTTTTAAACTCCTTTACTTCTCTGCTCAAAACCTTAATCTTAGTCATCAGACAAACCTTCCTTATAATCAGCAAATTCGCATGATTTTTCACTTAAACAAGTTTATCACACCACATTAAAAAATCATAGTTTTTTTCATGAGAATTGTATATAATAGTGTATGTTGCATCACTGTTCACAGAACAGAATAAAACGATCATCTGCCTGCCTATAGGCAGGATCATATCTGATACTTGCATTAGATTATCTGTGGATAGAAATAATATAGAAACAGGGGAGAATATTCAAAATGATTACATTCAAAGTCGGCATCCTCGGTGCCGGACACATTGCAGGAGAAGTTGCTGAATGTCTCAACAAACTCAGTGGTTTTTCTCCATATGCAGTTGCATCAAGAGATGAAGCATCAGCTACAGCTTTTGCAGTAGCACACCAGATTGAAAAAAGCTACAGCTCATATGATGAGTTAATAGCTGATCCGGACGTTGAGCTTATATATATAGCAACCGTCAATTCAAATCACGCAGAGCTTGCTAAGAAATGTATCGAAGCCGGCAAGCCTTGCCTTGTAGAGAAGCCTTTCTCTTACAATTTAAATACTGCACGTGAAGTACTCGATCTCGCAAGAGAGAAACATGTTTTCTGCGGAGAGGCTCTTTGGACAAGATATATGCCTCTTACTCAGGCATTTCATAAGCTTGTAGCAGATAACGTGATCGGTACAGTACGCCACGTATCTGCAACTATCGGTTTCGATCTTCACGAAGTTGAGCGAATTACAGATCCGAATCTCGGAGGAGGTGCCCTCCTTGATCTTGGTATCTATCCGCTCTCTATGGTCCTCTGGATCATGCAGGCTATGCCTAAAAACTTCTCACCTTCCATTACAAAATGGAATTCAGGTGTTGATGCTATGGACTCTATACAGCTTAACTTCCCTCAGGGACGTACAGCTTCCGTATTCATTACAATGACTTACAAGTCAGACAACAGCCTTACAGTATACGGAACAAGCGGACGTATCGAAGTTGATGATGTTATCTGTCCTACAAAGGTAACCTTCAGAAGTCTGAACGGTGAGCCTGTTCAGGTTATGGAGAGACCTGAAAAACAGGAAAGCGGATATGAATTCGAATTTATGTCTGCCAGAGATGCAATCATTACTGATAAGATTGAAACTCCGGAGCATGACCATAATTCAATCCTGAGAATGGCTAACCTTATGGAAGCCATCAGACTTTCAGGCGGAATCCTCTTACCTCTTCCGGGTGAACCCACACCGGATGATCTCAAGCAGAGATTTACAAAGGTTTCGGGCAACGATCCCGCACCTTCAGCTCCAGCTTCTCCGAAAGCAAATGCTTAATCAAATAACAACTATAATAGCCTGTCTTTCACAGATGAGAAAGACAGGCTATTTTTTACCTGATACATTTTTAAATTTGTTTATATCTATTCCTCTTTAGACAGCTCTTCAAACATCTCTTCAAGCTCTATCTGACCGGGTGCAGAAGTATCTCCGACATAAGCAAATGTAAACAGGGATCCTCTGTCTCCTACCATCAGTCGTGATGATCTGCCCTTCTCGCCCATTGATATCATTACTATAGGCTTTTTCAGATTATCCTTATCCTCTCGGAAGCCACGTGTTACGATTTTCTCCATCAGTTCCTTAACTCTCTTTACATCAAGCGCCTTAGCAGGAACCACTGCAATCTTTAATACATCCCCTCCGAGGGTTTCCATGTTATGAAACATTTCCATCAGCTTATCATCACGAGGAGTTTCACTGAAATTATGATATGAAACAACAATCTCCATTCCCGCATCATGACACTTTGCTGCATTTCTTGCAACCCGATAATTTCCTGACATAAGCTCTACATCGATCATGTCAGCAAGTTTACCGGATATTACCCAGTCATATATATCATCGATCATAAAACCGGCTCTGTCATGACGGAGTTCTCCTCCCTCTTCTTCACTTCTGAAGGTGAAAAGAAGCTTTCTGGTTCCGATAAGCTTTTTGATTTCCTTAAGCAGTAGAATCAGTTCGGTCTTTTCGCAGATATTCTCATAATAATCCGCACGAAATTCAAGTATCTCAACTCTGATATCCGAATCGTAATACTTATCTTCTACAGTTTCGGCTTTCTCCAAAATCTGCTTTGTATGTTCAATTATCTCATCATACGTTCTTCCCTGTATGGAAACAGCTACTCTTTTCATTCTCGTATTCTCCCGCCAGTCCAGAGATTTCTGTTTAATCGAACTTTTAAGCCGCTTTTCGACTACGGCTCTGTTATGCCTTCAAGTTTATCAATCAAAGGCTGCATATCTTCTTTAAGTTTATCCAGATTCTTTTCATTATCCGTCATGAACTGCCTAAATTCTGCTTCCGAAACCTCAAAAATATTAACAATTCTCTTACTTCCGTCTACCTTGCTAACATTAGGTTCGGTATTGAACTTTGCCCATAATTTCATTTTCATGAGCTCTTCTCCGCCATATTCCACGGTCAGTTCATCAATATTATATGTAAAGCTCTTTCCCTTTGTTACATCAGTTATGCTTCCGGTTCCGGCAAGAATGAGAGATTCTCCGACTCTGGAAACAGAACCCGTAATATCAATTTTCCCGGATGAAGTATCGTAACTCTGTTTTAAATCTGCCGTCAATGCAGTTCCCGCAATTGACAGTTTTCCATTAAAATATGTATTTATTACATTTCCATCCTTGGTACTTCCGTACTTTGCAAAAATATCTAATGCAATGCCCTGTACCGTAAGCACAAGTGATGTTTCACCGGAAGACATGACATTCTTCTCTCCGGTATTCTTGATCATGAGATCGTAATCTATCATTGTGCCCATAAGATTGAGCTTTCCGTCTGCAGCATAAGCTACAACATGACCTTTATTCACATAAGCCTTATAGATTATATCTTCGGTTATCATGTTACTGAAGATCATTTTCATCTGAGCCTTAAACTCATCCAGATCAACACCTGAATTTGTGAAGAGCTCCGATGTTTCATCATTTTCTACCAGGTCATCGATATACTTATCTATAGTATCTTCGAATATTCTCTTGAAATCATCCTTCTTGATAGTAACTACATAGGTTTTACATTTAACACTTCTTCCACCTAAGTCTATTGTCTCTTTGCTTGAAGTCTTAACTTCCGAAACTTCCCAAAGATCGTTCAGGAATTTCTCATATGAATCATTTGATAATACTCCAAACGGGTCTTCTGAGAAATAGTCTAAATCCTTTGATGAAAAGAACTCTCCTCCATAATCTTTTCCTTCCTGAAAAAGGAAACAATTCTTATATTTTTCGGCAAAATCCTTATTATCAAATGTTATATAGCCATCCAGAACATCCGGGATCGTTAAATATGTATAGTTTTCATCTGCAAGAAACTGGCCGTCGAAAACCTGCTTTCCGTCATTTTCCAAAATGACATCCAGCGAGATCAGCTTGGCAATCCTATCAATCGAAAATTTACCGCCGAAGCTTATTCCTTCAAATCTTGTATCACCCTCTACATGATCAAAACCGGCACGGACCTCCACGCTTCCGCCCTTTTCCCGCATAGCTTTATTAATCTCGCCTGTTCCGAGTACTTCATCAAGCGGAGTGTTAAACTCTTTATAATCAGGAGCTTTGTTCGCCTCCATGGCCTTCTTAAGTCTCTTCTTCGGTGTATAGAATACTCCGAAGATAAGGAACAGCGCTAAGCCAACAACCAGGATACTTCCAAGAATAGAAAAGAGTATTGTCTTTCCCTTCTTGCTCAGTCCTTTCTTTACCTTTGGAGGTGTTCCAAACGCCGCACCGGCTCCGTACGGATCCTGTGGACCGCCGATACCTTTCTGCGGGTCATTGTACTGCATCCCGTTCGACTGACCATAGCCGGTATTTGCCGCACCATAGCCCGCCTGCATGTTACCCTCTGCCATTCCGTAACCGGACTGCATGTTATTATCTGTCATTCCGTAACCGGACTGCTGATTATCGTTTGCCATGCCATAATAAGACTGCTGATTATAATCCGCTCCACCGTAACCGTTCTGAATTCCGGCATTTCCCGGCGCATACGGACCATAGTTCTGTGCAGCACCGTTCTGTGGTGCATATGGGCCATAGTTCTGCGGTACTTCGTTCTGCGGCTCGCTTGAACTATAATTATTATTCTGCGGTGCTTCTGCACTGTAGTCCTGCTGACTGTATATGTCCTGACCACTATATGAATCCTGCGGAATGTTCTGATCGGCAGACACGTACTGCTCCTGAGATGCGATCGTATTCTGAACCGGCTCTACAGGCTGCGCATAACTCTGATCTGCAGGCTGCTCAGGTTGCTCGTAGCCCTGTTCTGCAGGCTGTTCCGGCTGCATATAGCTCTGCTCTGCAGGCTGTTCCGGCTGCTCATAGCTCTGCTCTACAGGCTGCTCCGGCTGCACATAGCTCTGCTCTACAGGCTGCTCAGGCTGCTCATAGTTCTGATCTACAGGCTGCTCAGGCTGAATATAGCTCGGCTCTGCAGGCTGCTCCGCATTTGGGAAGCCACCCATTACCTTATCATCATTGTTAAACATTCCGTTATTATCCATTAATACTCCTTTACTTCTTCGTCACCCTTCATAACTCTGAGTGCACCTTCAGCAAGTGCAAGAAGTTCATCCTCTCCCGGATAAACCGTAATCGGAGCAATAAACTTAACTCTCTTCTTGATTTCTTCTACGACATATTCGCCGTATGCGATTCCACCTGTAAGGATGATCTGATCTACATTTCCCGAAAGAACCGCTGCCTGTGCTCCAATATCCTTGCTTACCTGATATATAAATGCATCAAGAACTACCTTCGCCTTTTCGTCAGTGAGCGATCTCTGATAAACCTCTCTTGCATCATTTGTATTGAGGTAAGCATTAAATCCACCGTTACCTATAAGCATCTTCTTGATTTCTTTAACTGAATACTTTCCTGAGAAGCAAAGGTCTACAAGTGCTCCCGGAGGAACTGCACCTGCTCTCTCAGGTGAGAAAGCTCCATCACCGGAAAGTGCATTGAATACATCAACTACCTTTCCGCCTGTATGAGCACCTACAGATACTCCGCCGCCCATATGGACAACGATCAGATTGAGAAGCTCATATCTCTTACCAACTTCCTTTGCATATCTTTTAGCTACCGCTTTCTGATTAAGTGCATGGAATATACTTACTCTCGGAAGTTCCGGAACACCTGAAAGTCTTGCAAGCTGTCCCATTTCATCTACAACCACAGGATCTACGATATATGAAGGAACACCTATCTCATCTGCAATCTCACGGGCAAGAATACCACCGAGATTTGAAGCATGCTCTCCTCCTACCGCATTCTTAAGATCCTCCAAAAGCTTGTCTGTTACTGCATATGTTCCGCTTGGAATAGGCTTGAGAAGTCCGCCTCTTCCGACAATAACATCAAAGCTTTTTACATCTATATCATTTTCCTTAAGGAAGTTAAGGATAACTTCTTTACGGAAATTCTTCTGACTTACAATTTTGTCAAACCGTGCTATTTCTTCTGTTGTATGACGAAGTGTTTCATCGAAGAGAAGCTTCTCATCCTCGAATACTCCAATCTTTGTAGAAGTAGAACCCGGATTTATAATAAGTGATTTAATAGCCATCTTTAATTATGCCTTTCTATGATTATTTGTTCTTCTTCATGCTGTCTGCAACAAGTGCTGCAAGTGCAAGTGAATTAACCTTTACTTCAAATGAGTCTGAACGAGATGTAAGTATAACCGGTGCTGCCGTTCCTGTTATCATATTTCCGTTCACTCCATCAACAAAATGTACATATGACTTGTAAGCTATATTTCCGGCATGGATATCCGGGAAGAGAAGAACATCCGCATCTCCTACTATCTTACGTCCTGTAGCTCCCTTATGCTTTGCACTTTCAGGACAGGTTGCAAGGTCTAATGAAAGAGGTCCGTCAACTATACAGTTCTTGATCTTTCCTTCTTCATTCATCTTTGTAAGCTCTGCTGCCTCTAATGTTTCCGGCATCTTCGGATTAACTGTTTCAACAGCTGTAAGAGGTGCAACCTTAGGGCAATCGATTCCGACAGCTCTGCATATCTCAACTGTATTCTCAATTATGCTGACCTTATCCTCAAGTGTAGGATATGGAACAAAAGCAACATCTGTAAAGAACAGAAGCTTGTCATATTTCTTCAGCTCAAAGACACATACATGTGATAAAGGTCTTCCTGAACGGAGTCCTACTTCTTTATCAAGTACTGATCTAAGAAAATCCTTCGTCTCCAAA
Source organism: uncultured Lachnospiraceae bacterium (assembly GCA_946405625.1). Taxonomy (GTDB): domain Bacteria; phylum Bacillota; class Clostridia; order Lachnospirales; family Lachnospiraceae; genus Eubacterium_Q. Next base: position 37,626 of record CAMJHQ010000008.1, read on the forward strand.
AGCCCCTTCATGTACATGTCAGCCTTGCCGTCATGAACATACTTAACAGCTTCGTGTGCAGCTTCGATAGGATCCTTGATATCAACGATCTTGTAGTCATCAAGATTCATCCCAAGCTCATCAGCGATAGCTCTGATCTTGTCCTCATCCCCAAACAGAACAGAATCAGCAATCCCCTTTTCCTTAGCAGCCTTTACTGCCCTCAATACTTCGCTGTCCTGAGCAACCGCAACCGACACCGTCTTCTTAGGAAGTGCCTTTACCTTCTCCAGAATTTCCTTAAAACTCTTACTCATTTTACCAATAGTTCCTTTCAAAAATGTTTAAATATATTTCAAGGCAATTACTTAACCTTGTCACCTTTATCAATGAAGAATACCTGAAGGATAACCGACACAAATGTGAGCAGCACGGCAATTATAGAAAGAGCTCTTTCAGGACTTTCCTTTCTGAGCGCCTTTGTATAAGCCTTCTTCATCAGCTTCATGTCACGCTTTGCAGCCTTTTTCTCCAGTTTCTTATTCTTCTTTTCTTCTTTAAAATTTGCATTAACTGCCGCAACAGCCTGTTTTACAGACTTTGTCTTCTTGGCACTGCCAACAGAATTCTTCTTCATCATTACTTTGTACCCCTCCAATACTTAATATAATATGCTGAGTATCATCGCTATAACAATTATTCCCAGCATAGGAAGTGTGCCGAGGAGAAGCTCCTGCTTTCCCTTCTTATCCACACGTTCATTTCCTCTGAATCTATGTACCCCGTCAAGCTCCATCAGATCAACCTCTTCTCCGACTTCATATATGCAGAGATTTCCAACTTTAGCATATACTGTTCTGTCCCCCGGTGCATCTATCGTAAGTTCCACATAGTTTTTACGTGATATCAGATCTTCCTTTTTCTCAATCTCTCTGATAGTACCCTTAACCGGTTTCCAGTTCTTGATCAGTTTCTTTCTCCTATGCTGGCTCGAAGCAGTACATAGGTATAGTTCAACCAGCAGTATCAGCATAACGATCACTGCCGTTAGGTTTTTGATCATTTGATAATTTCTCCCCGTCTTGACTTTAGCGCATTAAAGTGATATAGTCTTCTTGTTGTTGCTCCGGTAACACGCCTAAAAAGCTACAACTTTGATTATACTTCAAAAAATAATAACATTTCAAGAGGAAGAATACATGATTAAGGTAACTACAGTAGGAATAGCCGGCCTCGGTCTTATCGGAGGCTCATTTGCAAAAGCATACAAGGAAAACTCAGATGTAAAGGTACTCGGATTTGATCTGAACAAATCCATCTGCCACCTTGCGGCAGTAGAAGGTGCTATAGACGATATCCTCACCGAGGATAATATTGGTGAATGTGATATTATCATTCCCGCTCTCTATCCCGATGCAGTAATTACTTACGTTAAGGAAATGGCTCCTCACATCCGTAAGGGTGCCATAGTTCTTGATACTGCCGGTCTTAAGCGTGAGATCTGCAGCGAATGCTTTAAGCTTGCCAAAGAATACGGTTTCATTTTCGTCGGCGGACATCCTATGGCAGGAAAGAGATATTCCGGATTCAAGTACAGCTCAGGAAAGCTCTTCAGAGATTCATCCATGATCGTAGTTCCTGAGGATCCTGAAGATCAGACACTTCTGTCAAATGTACGAGTTGCCCTTGCACCTTGCGATTTCGGACGTATTACTGTATGTTCGGCAGAAAAGCACGATGAGATGATCGCATTTACTTCAGAGCTTGCACATATCGTTTCAAATGCATATATCAAGAGCCCGACAGCCATGGAACATCGTGGTTATTCGGCCGGAAGTTACAGGGATCTCACCCGCGTTGCCTGGCTGAATGAGGATATGTGGACAGAAATATTTATGAAGAACAGAGATAACCTTATCAAGGAGCTCGATTATATAACCGGCTATCTTAAGGAGTACCGTGATGCCCTCGACAAAGAGGACAGTGATACCCTCTGGAAGCTTCTCCATGACGGAAAAATGGCAAAGGAGAATGTCGACGGCAGATAAGCCGTTATTCCCTTTGCCATATAATCTACATTATTATCCTGTCATTAATCTGTTATCAGTTACTGCTTTATTATTCCGGACTTACTGCTCTTCATTCAAAGTATCAAGAATGAAATTGAAGCATATTGCTCCGATATAAAGTATAATGCCGACAAACAAAAGTATCTTTCCGATACCTATATACGAAGATGCTTTCATAGTGCCTGTCGATACTCCGGCAATCTCATACTGATTAATGATAGCCTTATAGTTCTCAACGATTGCCATATTGTTTTTGTATACATTACTATATGCCTGTGTCTTATACAAACATATAAATCCGAGTATCGAAACAACAATCGGTATGAATCTTGAAAGATATTTATGATTTACCACAAAATTATAAAGACGATTATTGCCGAATCTTTCCGACGGGTTGGATTCGGTCTTTTCATTTTCTGATTCCGCTTTTCCTGTTTCTGCCCCATGCTTCAGCATTTTGTAATGTTCATTACAGAAATTATCCCTGATTGCAAATACAAACAGAATAATCGCTGAAAGAATGATTATTATAACCAGCAGAAGCGGAATAATATCTTTGAGTGAAAAACCATATTTGAGATCCGACAGTCCGTATAATACCGAATCAAACAGTGACGCGCCGTCAACTGTCTTTGCTTCGGAAACTATCACAGTTGTCATGCTGTTCAGAAAAATAGCCGCAACAAAACACATTGCCCCTATGATTCCGGCCAATCCACATAAAACATACGATTTACTGTTTTTGTAAAAAGGTTCTTTCATAAACCTACCACTCCTCAGACGGATAGCATCCTTCCTTCGTCAGCTGTGCAAGCTTATTCTTCACATCTTCAAGATCTTCGATATATGTCATACCGAACCACTCAGCATCTGTAGGTACTACCTTAACACTGCATCCGTTTCTCTCAAGTATATTCTGAACCGCATCCGATAAAGTTTCTTCGAACTTCAAAGGATTCTCCGATATTCCCTTCTTAAGTCTTTCAGGGAATGTTACTTCAATATCATCTATAAACTGTGGATTAAATACCCACATATTCATGGAAGCCGCAGCCTCTTCAGGAATCAGGGTAAATGTAGCACCGCCATCAAGTGTAAAATAACCCTTGTTATCTTCAAGCTTGATTTCCTTACGCTCATCGATTCTTATAAGATTGCCCTCTCCGTCAACCTTGCAGATTCCTCTGCTGACATAACCTGCCGGTGACAGGGTCTTTACAACATTATAGCCTATACACGCATGCTCATTGTCAGCTTCACTTGCCATTATAAAATCATATGCAAGCTTGAATGCACTGTATCCGTAGAAATCATCTGCATTGATCGTTATAAAACTCTTACCCTTAAGCTCTTTTCTCGCCGACCAGATTGCATGTGTAGTTCCCCAAGGCTTCTCTCTTCCTTCAGGAATACTGCATCCTTCAGGTATCTCATCAAGTGCCTGATATACATATGAAACAGGAACCCTTGCGGCAACTCTGTTTCCTACTGCCTCTTTAAACTCTTCGGCAAAGCTCTCTCGGATGATAAATACCACTTCCTTGAAACCTGCCTTGATCGCATCATAAATTGCATAATCCATAAGTGAATGGCCCTGAGCATCCACCTGCTTTATCTGCTTAAGTCCGCCGAATCTGCTTCCCATTCCTGCAGCCATAACTACAAGAACCGGCGTTTTCTTATTATCCATACTATCTCCCTTTAACCCTTTACCTATTAATCATTTCTCGTCATGAATTCATTTATTTCATCCTGATCGAGTGTTCCGTCTCCGAGTACCTTGTTGATAAGTTCCTTACCATATTCAACGTCCTCTTCATAAGGATACATTACATAGGCTTCTGCTCCGACCGAACTACAGATATCTGTTCCGTCCGAACCGCTTACACTATATGAATAGATATTCCAGCCCTTCATATCAGAAAGTTGTTTCTGAACGATTTCACCAACCTCATCCTTTGTCATATCCGTCTGGAATGTTCCTGAAAGAGAGTCGATGATAGTTGCATAATTCGAAAGAATTTCAGCTGACTGCATTTTCTCGAAAACAGCCTTGATAACAGTCATCTGATTGTTACCTCTCATTCTGTCTCCTTCGAGGAATGCCATTCTTTCTCTGGCGAAAGCAAGTGCTCTGTCACCGTCGAGATGATTCATACCTTCCTCAAATACATCGCCGTCAATACCTGTAAATCCATATTCACAGTATACATCAATTCCGCCTAATTCATCAATGATAGCCTTGAATCCTGTGAAATTCATTCTTACATAGTAACTCAGGTCAATTCCGTAAAGATGTTCAAGAGTACCCATAGATGTCTCTATACCGAATACTCCGGCATGAGTAAGCTTATCTTTCCTGTTTCCGAGATTAGGGAATTCTACATAATAATCTCTTGGCGTTGATACAAGAAGCATAGTTCTTGTTTCTGTATTAATAACCGCAATAATATTAACGTCCGAACGGCTCTTGATATTAACCGAACCGAAGGTATCGATTCCGCTTATATACATGCAGAAACGATTCTTATCAAATGGTGCCTTATCCTCAACCTGCTCAACAATCTGTGACTCAACTTCCTTCTCCATTATTATCTTAAGCTTTGAAGAATAATTCTCATATCCTTCCGAGCTTTCAAGAAGTCCGAGCATTCCGGAATTGATGATAAATGACTGAATCTGCTTGTTATCAAATGCAATCGCAAGATCATTTACAGATTCAAACTCAGCAATCGTTATATTCATTCCGAGATCACTGTTAATCTGTGATATTACATCGTTAACACCCTCGGAATCATCACTCTTTATAACTCCAAACGCATAGCCTGCAGCCGCTGCAGCATTGATCGAATCAATCGGATCATCAACAGCTACATATACATTAACCTGCTCAACCTCTGTCTTATTACCTGTAACATCATCAAGAGCTTTGTTGGTTGAACCTATAAAATATATACCATAGCAAAGGACTCCACTCATTATGACCGATAGAAGCATTCCGACCAGCGCACTCTTCTTACCCTTCATCATTATAACTACTATAATAGGAAGAAGTGCGAGAACGACCGCCACTATAACCATAATTTTAAATGGTACCAGTTTAGTCACATATAGCATATAAACCAAAAATACCGATATTAAAAATTGAAGAGCTGCAAGTATACAGCCTACCACTCTGATTGCCTTCATCCGATGAGTCCCCTCTTAATTTTTTCTTTTTGAGCATAATAAACCACAATAAAGAGATAATAACACTTTGATTTTTTTTGTCAAACCATTTTTATAATTTGAAATACTATATTCATCAATAATTAATCTTTTATTCCTGTTGTAAATGAAAGCCTGTTATTTTATAATGTTTGACATGAAAAAACTGAAAGAATATCTGTCAGCCCTGTCTGTCACCATTGACGAGGCCGGCTTTGAACAACTGAATACCTACTACGAAATGGTGGTTGAAAAGAACAAGGTTATGAATCTGACGGCTATAACAGATGAAGAGGAGTTTGCCCTGAAGCATTTTGCCGACAGTATATCTCTTGCCTCTGCATATCCAAAGTTCACAGAGGATGCTCTGTCAGAAAAATGCAGTCTCATAGATGTAGGCACCGGCGCAGGCTTTCCCGGAATCCCTCTGAAGATAGTTTTCCCGAAGCTGAATGTTACTCTGCTGGATTCACTTCAGAAGAGAGTCAGATTCCTTGATGAAGTGATTACTGAGCTCGGGCTTACCGGCATTACAGCTATACACAGCCGTGCAGAGGATGGGGCACGCGACAGTTCCCTTCGTGAAGGCTTTGATTATGCTGTTTCCAGAGCGGTTGCCAATCTCTCGGTTCTTACCGAATATACTCTTCCTTTTGTAAAGAAGGGCGGCAGCTTTATAGCTTATAAATCCTCTGACATTTCAGAAGAACTGAATGCCGCATCCGGAGCAATTAAAAAACTCGGAGGAGAACTAAGCGAATGTCCTTCTCTCACTCTTCCGGATTCGGATATCGGACGAAGCTTCGTTATAATAAAGAAGACTTCCGTTACATCCAAACGCTATCCGCGTAAAGCCGGAGTCATAAAAAAAGAGCCCCTCTAGGGCTCTTTTTTTAATCACTGCTTCTTCGCTTTTGCGGCAGCGGCTGCTTCTCTTGCAGCTTCACGTCTCTGACGCTCCTTTTCTCTTTTTTTCTCGTATACCTGCAATTCCTTTTTCTTTATATTTTCATATTCTTTTCTTGAAATAGGAATCGTCTTCTTGAGGATAAATACATTGTCTGTACTGTCTCCTACGGACTTACATTTGATCACACCCTCCATAAATCCGTGGTACAGACATTTTCCGACGGCCACATCGGTTGTGGCTGAGGCAGCAAACCATTTGATCTTCCTGCTGGTCTTCCGCTTGCATTTTACACATCGTATCATCGACAGCTCTTTGTCGGACATCGCCGCACGCTTCGATGTGAACTCTTCGGAAATCTCATCCAGTCTTCCGTCATGAAAGGCTTCAACTCGATCTTCGTATTTCTTCGGATGCCTGTATATATCAAAGGTATATTTATCGGTTATATCTCCGAGCTTCGCGGCTTCAAGTACCCTTGCGGTATATCTTGCATCATTCACGGCCGTATGGAAAGGTTCTTCTTCACTTAGTCCCAACTCTTCGACCGCTTTCTCCAGTTTCCATATATTTCCGTCAGGATCAAACTTATCGGCAAATATCTGCTGGATATTATAATACTTGAGTGGGAACTGAAGCTTATCCATATAGTAGAAATCCATATTATTCTGCAGATAGAAAAGATCTGATGACCCCCATGTACAGAACACCGAATCCTCCCCGCTCCATTTCAGGAACTCCGCACAGGCCTGTTTGAAAGGAACTCCTTCCTTTTTCAGATCCTTCTCATCATAGCTCAGCATCTGTTTGATGATTTTATGAAGTTTTGTGTAAATCTTCGGTTTTACAAGTCTGGAGAATTCATCTATAACATTGTAGTTTTCATCCAGCTTAACTGCACCGATTTCAATTATCTCGAACGGCATTCTCGGGTGTTCTCCCGCCTGCCCGATAGGGCTCTGATTCCACTCAAGATCAAATACAATATAATTCATATTGAAGTTGTTCCTCTGGTTGTTTATTAATTCTTCAGATAAAGCATCAGCATTGAAATGTCCGCCGGCGATACTCCCGATATACGGGACGCCTGACCGATCGACTCCGGTCTGATCTTCTCAAGCTTCTGTCTGGCTTCTATTCGCAGATTTCGCACTTCGCTGTAATCGATATCCTGAGGTATCTTCTTCTCCTCAAGTTTTCTCATATGTTCAACCTGTGCATGCTGCCTGTCTATATAGCCCTCATACTTGATCTGTATTTCTATCTGTCTTACTATCTCATTTCGGTCAAGCTCTTCCGGAATCTCTATTTCTCCTCCGAAGCCGCCTTCACAAGACTCACCCTCTTCTGCCTGTCCGTTATTCTTTCCATAAACCTGATCGGCCAGTTTTCCGAGGCTAACTATATCATTATAACTCATTTCCGGTCTTTTTAAAATATCCGCAAGTGAAACTCTTGTCGCAATCGGCATAGATCCCTTCTCTTCAAGGAATTCCTGCAGATGTTTATTTGCACCGACAAATGTATTCTTCAGTCTCTCAATCTCTGAAGTGATGATCTCACGTTTCTTTGAGAACAGCTCATATCTTGCATCATCTATGAGTCCGATCTCATGTCCTATATCCGTAAGCCTGAGATCTGCATTGTCCTGACGAAGAAGAAGTCTATACTCCGCACGGCTGGTCATCATTCTGTATGGTTCGGCAGTCTCCTTGGTTACGAGATCGTCTATCAATACTCCGATGTATCCATCCGCTCTTGAAAGAACTACCGGTTCTTTACCCGAAAGAAGTCTTGCGGCATTGATTCCCGCGATGAGTCCCTGTGCTCCTGCCTCTTCATAACCGCTGCTTCCGTTCATCTGTCCCGCAGAAAACAGGCCGTCAACAACCTTCGATTCCAGCGACGGTTTAAGCGACGTTGCGGATATGCAGTCATACTCTATCGCATAAGCAGGTCTCACTATCTTAGCATGTTCAAGTCCCGGTACCGAATGGACCATTCTGTACTGAACATCCTCCGGCATGGATGATGACATTCCGTCCAGATACATTTCATCGGTAAACTCTCCTTCAGGTTCAAGGAAGAGCTGATGTCTGTCCTTATCCGGGAATTTCATTATCTTATCCTCGATCGACGGGCAGTATCTTGGTCCCGTTCCATGGATAACTCCCGAATAAAGCGGCGACCTATCTATATTATCCTTAATAACCTGATGAGTCTCCTCATTTGTATATGTAAGCCAGCAGGATATCTGTTCTCTCCAGATGTCCTCCTCCTTGTTGGTAAAAGAGAACGGCTGTATATGCTCATCACCCTTCTGCTCCGCCATCTTTGAGAAGTCAACAGACTTCTTATCTATCCTCGGAGGTGTTCCTGTCTTGAATCTTCTTAAATGTACTCCCGACGCTTCAAGTGATGCCGAAAGTCCGGTTGCTGCCATAAGACCGTTCGGTCCGGTTTCATATATGGTATCACCGTAAATACATCTTGCCTTCAGATATACTCCCGTACAGAGAACTACTGCCTTTGCATGATATACAGCACCCGAGTAGGTTTTTACGCCTGTAACTCTTCTATGGATCTCTCCGTTTGAACTGCTGCTTTTCTCTGTATCGTTATTTCCGGCAGAACCACCTACAACCTCTTCGGTAAGAAGTTCGGTAACCTCTGCCTGTCTGAGCGTCAGATGAGGTTCCCTCATCAGGGTCAGTCTCATCTGCTTCGTATATTCAACCTTATCAGCCTGAGCTCTAAGTGAATGAACAGCAGGTCCCTTCGATACATTCAGCATCTTGGACTGAATATATGTCTTATCTATATTCTTTCCCATTTCTCCGCCGAGAGCATCTATCTCTCTAACCAGATGTCCCTTCGAACTTCCGCCGATGTTAGGATTACATGGCATAAGTGCCACGCTGTCCATGCTTACCGTAAACATGATAGTCTCGAAGCCAAGTCTTGCCGCAGCAAGAGCAGCTTCGCAGCCCGCATGTCCCGCACCGATTATTACAATGTCATAGGTTTCTTCTACGTTCATCACTTCATCTCTTTTGTTACTTTTTTACTTTCCGGTACTAACAAACTTCGCTTCGCTCGTTTGTTACTTGCCCATACAAAACTCGCTGAAAATTTTGTCTGCGAGGTCATCTTCGAGCGTTTCTCCGATTATTTCTCCAAGTGATTCATATGCAGCCATCAGATCTATAGTATAGAAGTCTTCTCCCATTCCGTCTTCGATACTTGCCTTTACTCTGTCGAGGCTTTCCTTCGCTCTGATAAGCGAAGCCTTATGCCGCACATTTGTTATATATATCTGATTATTAAAATCTATCTCTGCGCTGAAGAACATTTCTCTGATCTTGTCTCTCAGGAGGTCAAAGCCTTCACCGCTTTTTGCAGATATCTGAATAATTCTGTCCTTATCAAGTCCGCTGAGATCTCCATCTCCGAGAACAGATTCCATATCGCTCTTGTTTACAAGAACTATATACTTTCTGTCCCTTATCATCTCGATAAGTCGAATATCATTTTCGTTCAGAGACTCCGAACTGTCAAGTACTAACATTACAAGATCTGCTTTTTCCATAGATTCGATAGCTCTGTCGACACCGATTTTCTCTACTGCATCATCTGTATCTCTGATTCCGGCAGTATCGATCAGCTTAAGCGTAATGCCACCGAAGCTTATATACTCTTCAAGAGTATCTCTCGTCGTTCCTTCAATATCGGTAACGATCGCTCTGTCGGTTCCCGTAAGCATATTCATAATAGAGGATTTACCGACATTAGGTCTTCCGACTATTGCCGTACGGATTCCTTCTTTAATGATACGTCCTTCATCTCCGGTCTCAATGAGTTTATCTATCGATGCCGCAACATCATTAATAACCCCATCAAGCTTCTCACTGTAGCCGTCCAGGCTGTAATTCTCGGGATCGTCAATCGCCGATTCAATGAATGCAGTCTCGTAGAGGATCTTATCTCTCAGTTCCGTGATTGCCTTCCTGAGACTTCCCGAAAGCTGATCGAGCGATGACTGAAGCGCCATATCATTCTCTGCATTTATCACGTCCATCACGGCCTCTGCTCCGGTCATATCGATTCTTCCGCCAAGATACGCTCTCTTTGTGAATTCTCCCGGTTCTGCGGGACGGATTCCTTCCTTTACAAGAAGTTCCATGATCCTTCTCATGACAAGCGGACCGCCGTGGCAGTCCAACTCAACCGTATCCTCGGTAGTATAGGTATGAGGTCCCTTCATCACAAGAGCTATAACCTCATCCATTTTTTTATCGCCGTCATAAATGTGACCGAATGCAGCCGTAAAGCTCGGTAACTCGGATAATCTCCTGCGTCCTCTGAACAATCTATCGGAAACTTCTATTGCCTCAGGTCCGCTTATCCTGATAATACCTATGGCCGACTGTCCCATTCCCGTAGCAACAGCACATATCGTATCATTCTTATACATAGACGCACATTCCTTTTATTCTACGTCATTCATATTCTGCGCCATTCGTATTCTGTGCCATTCGTATTCCGCTTCGCTCCATACTCATGACGCGGTCTCGCCAAAGTCTCATATCTGCTTTCAGCAGATATATATGTGATATGCATTTGCTCACACAAGCAAGCTTGTTCGCATATCTCATACATACGCGCATTCGTATTCCACTTCGCTCCATACTCATGACGCGGTCTCGCCAAAGTCTCATATCTGCTTTCAGCAGATATATATGTGATATGCTTCGCATATGTGACTTTGTCTCAACTTCGCGCAAAAGCGCCATACCCTATTCAGGGCATGGCGCTGTATTGTCTTATAATGTCCAAAATATCTTATAAATAATAATCCTGCTTCTTAACAAACTGAAGAACAGCATCAACTGTAATTCCTGCAAGTCCGAGAAGTGCAAAGAACCATCCAACAGTATACTTTACGCTTCCAAATCCACCAACTTCTCCCATTGCACTACTTATAAAAATAGTAGTAAGCAGGAACAATACAAGCATTAATCCAGGAACATAGAAAAAGCTGTATGGAAGCTGCTTTAAATTCTCTAAGAACGGAAGATTGAGTACTCTGAACTTAAGAGCAACAACGCAAAGTGAACCAAGGATTAAAATTAAAGCTGTAAATATATAAAATCCACCAAACTGCCAGAGATTACCTGATTGCGAAAATCCAAATACAGACACTTTAACCCATGGTAAAAATGCTGATAAAAGAGTAAGAACAGCTCCGATAATAGGAAGAAGCATCAGAGGATTCTTAATATTCTCCACTAAAACGCTCATATCAAATGGAGCACCTGTTCCGGCTGCCTTAGGAGCCTGAGCCTGTCCAAACTGTTGTGGCTGACCAGCCTGCGGATTAAACTGTGGCTGTGGTGCTGTAGGCTGACCTGCCTGTGGGTTAAACTGCGGCTGTGGTGCTGTAGGCTGACTATTCTGCGGATTAAACTGCGGTGCCTGCGGCTGTGCTGACTGTAATGAAGTTCCACATACATTACATGATACTGAACCATCTGGTAACTGATTTCCACACACTGGACAAATCATTTCAAATACCTCCTTTGAAATAAATACTTTTTTAAAAAAAATAAAGAGCCAAAAACCTTGTCTACACAAAGTCCTCAGCCCTCCTGGAGTGGGCCGCCGGGGGCTCGAACCCCGCACACCCTGATTAAGAGTCAGGTGCTCTACCAAATGAGCTAGCGGCCCGTATTCATACGAGATGCTTATCAAAAGCACTTTGTTAGTATATTACAAGCTCTTAATAATTTCAACCACTTTTTTTAAGAATTTATTATTTTGGAATATTTCACAAAAAATCGACGGTTGATTAAGCTTTTTTGTAACGATTTACTTACCGAATATGGTATTCAGCAGTTCCACATCTTCAGAAGTAAGTCTCAGATTGGTTACATAGTCCTGTCCTTCTGTCGATGTCACTTTAACTTCCAGCACTGCGCCCTCGGCTATAGCTTCCTTACCTACCTTCTTTACAAATGCAGGAAACTTCGGATGCTGTTCTTTAAATGTCTGTATCTTTGATCCCAATGTCACAAGATCAACGGGATTTAATGCCATTACTCTGTCCCTCCTTATCCGGTCAGCCTTCTATTATCAAAGCTCTTACCATGCCCGGAATATCATAATCTCTCTTGCCTGCACCGATTCCGACTTTCAGAACACTGAAGCTCTCAGGCAGTTTATCATCTGTTTTAACCGCTGCTGCAAATGCCACTCCCGTCGGAGTTACATATTCGCCTTGTCTTTCTGTTATCGCTATCTTCACACCGGTCTGCTCAGCTATCTTCATAACTGCCGGTACCGGAACCGGAATCACACCATGCTGGCATCTTATTGTTCCGCATCCGTCAACAAGACGTGTTACGATACATTTCTGAATATCATTCTTCTTTATAAGATCATCAAAGCAGACAGCCGCCGAAAGAATATCAACTATAGAATCCACGGCTCCGACCTCATGGAAATGTACCTCATCCACCGGTCTGTCATGTACCGCTCCTTCTGCCTCTGCCACAATGCCGAATATCTTAAGAGCAAGGCTTCTTGCGCCTTCACTCATTTCAGTCTTCTCTATAATCGCCTTTACATCATGGAAACTTCTATGCTCATGATGATGGTGGCCATGTCCGTCTTCATGGTGGTGATGGCCATGTTCATCGTGGTGATGATGATCGTGCTCATCCTCATGATGGTGATGACCGTGCTCATCTTCATGGTGATGATCGTGCTCATCCTCATGATGATGATGACCGTGCTCATCTTCGTCGTGGTGATGATGGTGATGATCATGTTCATTATGGTGGCCGTCATTATGATTATGACCGTACAGATAATCCATATCATGATCATGATTGTCATTATCCAGAATTACATCAAAATCACAAGCTCCTATCCCGGCCTTTGCAACCCTTGATATCTTTACATCAAAGCCGCCGACAACCGTCTTCAGGCTGGCAAGCATTTTATCCAGCACTTCTCTGTCTGCCCCCAGATCAAGAAGTGCGGCAACGGACATATCTCCGCTTATACCTGTATTACATTCTATATAAATCGATCTGCTCATCTTACCCCTGATCCATATGACAACATATTGTAAAAAGTTGCTTAAAAAATCATTTCACCCACATGTTATAGTATAAAGAATATTAAGCCTTATTGCAAATATAATATATTGAAGCAATATATTTAATTCTGATATAATATGAAATGGCTATTACAATATATAAACTGCGTAGCAACAGCTATCGCATTAAAATAAATCTTTCTTGGGGAAGGAGATTTGTAAATGAAGGTTATCTGTCAACATTGCGGAAACAAATTCGATTATCATATGTATGTCGGACTCTGTCCGAAGTGCGGAAAAATATACAGAACACGCTCTGAGACCGTTGAACACAACTCGGGAATTGTGCTGAATGCCACATATTCTACGGAGGATATCCATCCGGAACTTCAGGAATACTGGAACAGAAGTTTCGGTTCCACGTCTCATAATCATGGATATCAGACGCCTCCGACACATTTGCAGAATGCATATCCTGATAAAATGTACCAGAAGACTCAGCTGAATCAGGCTTATCGCCCGCCTCAGTCTATTATTCGAACAAGCAGACCACAGAATCAAAAGAATCCGATGACCGGTGTTGCTTCATTTCTTTTTGTCATAATAATGATCATTGTATTTTTCATTCTTTATACATTATCAGCTTTTTAACAATTTCTTTCAGCAAGTCTGTTAATCTGGGTTGCAACATACCCTGCACCATAACCGTTGTCAATATTGACAACGGTTATTCCATTTGCACAGGAATTGATCATCGTAAGAAGTGCCGAAAGCCCACCGAGGCTTGCACCATAGCCGACCGAAGTCGGCACCGCAATTACGGGATTCTCCACGAGGCCGCCTATAACACTGGCAAGTGCACCCTCCATTCCCGCAATTACAATTACAACATTTGCTTCTCTTATCTCGTCAGCCTTGGAAAGGACTCTGTGAATGCCGCTGACTCCGACATCATATATTCTCCTGACCTTTCCGCCGAAATATTCCGCTGTTTCTGCAGCTTCCTCGGCAACCGGAATATCCGCAGTACCACCTGTACATACCGCAATAAGGCCGATGCCCTCTGACTCCGCTCCTTTTCCCGATCTGTCATCCGACTCATCGCGGGCTGCTTTTCTGAGCGGATCATACTTCAGAATTCTCGATACCTTATTATATTCTATTTCCGGAATAACCTCTCTGATCACCTCGTACTGATGCTCAGATGCCCTCGTACCGAAGACTCTTCCGTCATGCTCGATCAGCCTCTTATATATACCTATCAGATATTCATCCGGCTTTCCCTCACAGAAAACAACCTCCGGAAATCCGGTCCTTGTTTCCCTGTCCGTATCAAGCTTTGCATATTTCAGATCATCGTATTTATCCATATGTCCCCCATTTTATATCTTATTCCACCTCAAGCTATCTGCCGCAGGTCCATACCATCATATATATCTCACAGTATATACTATAATTAATTTGCCTATAATGCAAATTAAGCGTCCCACGTACAAAAGCACCTCTGAACGTGAAACGCTTATTATAATCAATTATTTAACAACATGATTCATCTTCGATCTTGTAAGTCTGTATTCTACAGAACGTCTCAGATAATCTAAGAACTCCTCGTTTCTGCACATTGACTTTCCGGGTGAATCGGAAAGCTTAGCAACCGGACGACCGTTTACATACTGAAGCTTGATAACGATGTTAAGTGCCTCCTCATATGTATCGTTTGAAACGAAGGTTCCGATACCGAAGGATACCTTTGCCTTATCCTTGAAGTAATCATAAAGCTGCTGAGCCTTGTCGAAATCCAGGCTGTCGCTGAAGAGAAGAAGCTTTGTCTTCGGATCAACGCCGTAGCTCTTGTAATGATTGATGATCTTCTCGCCCCACTCATACGGGTCGCCGCTGTCGTGACGAACACCCGAATAGTTGTTGACCATTGAACGATCAAAATCGAGAAGGAACAGGTCTGTGGTAACTGTATCTGTCAGAGCAGTTCCGTTATCACCCTGATACTCATTGTACCAGTCACGCATAGCATGATGATTTGTATATGCGAGAGGGATCGAATCAATTCCCTGATACATCTGTACGAACTCATGTGCGTATGTTCCGATAGGAGTTACATTGTACTTCATGGCAAGGTACACATTTGATGTACCAACACAGTTCTGTGTCTCCTGACAGAATCTTCTTACAACTACATCCTCCCACTCACGTGAAAGTCTTCTTCTGCATCCGAACTCCGCAAACTTAAATGTGTAAGTTCCGTCGTTCATAGCCTTGATCTTCTCGTCAAGACGCTTCTCTGCATCGGCTCTGAGCTTCTCATAATCAAATGCCATACGGAAATATACTTCATTGATGATCTCAAGAAGATAAATCTCAAACTGCATTGCCGAGAAGAGAGGTCCGTCAACGATAACAGTAAGTCCGCCGTCTTCCTTAGCTCTTATAGTCACATAATCTCTGATCGGATGCCAAAGTCTGAGGAATTCTACGTAGTCATCCTTGATGAATCGGATAGAACGAAGATAATCAAGTTCTTCATTCTTAAATGTCAGTGAGCACAGATGATCAACCTGCTCTGTAATCTCCTGAATCATCTCAGGTGTAAATACTATTCCTTCATTTCTGCATTTAAAATAATACTGTCCGCAAAGATCGGTGTGCTTATGGAAAATAACCTGATCCATATTGAACTTGTACAGATCTGTATCCAGAAGCGACTGAACGATTGGTTCTAACTTCATAATCCTTTACCTCTTAACTTTCAACGAATTTGAATAAGAAATCTATCTCTCATAATACATCATTTCAAGCCTTTTATTCAAGGATTATTATCTAAACCCTATTCCAGCCCCGTCTTATCTATCGTCTAGTTGTAGAACGCTTCCAGATTTCTCTTAAAAAGCTTTGCAGGTCTGTGGCCCGCTCCGCCGAGCATTTCACTTGTTTCTATTACAAACGGAGCAATCTTTCTTCTGAAGTTTGGTGTGAGAAGCTTCTCTCCGAGAACGATCTCATATGCTTCCTGAAGGCTGTAAAGCGTAAACTTCTCAGGCATAAGGTCAAAGATTATTCTGCCCGCGTCATCTGCCTTCTCATGAAGTGACTTGAACGCTCTGGTTATGATCTCTGCATGATCAAATGCGAGTCTTCCGCCTTCTATTATTTCATAATTTACTGTCTCATGATGATCGGAGAAAGTTCTCGTCTCTTCAACGATCGATTCAATCCTTTCACCAAGTGATTTATTCTCGAAAACCAGTTCATATCTGGTATTTATCTCTGCAGAGTTAGCCTTAACATGCTTCTTCATCTCACTCATGTTTATATCGATCGTGAACCAGGCAGCTTCACCCGCATCGGTTCCTGAAGCGACATTACATTTTGATGCATCAACAAGAGCAAGATAAGCCTGTGAAGTAATCCATCCTCTCGGATCTCTGTCCGGAGCACTGAAAAAGCCGAACGGCTCAAGAAATGCACTGTCAACTGATGTTTCCTCTCTCAGCTCACGAAGTGCTGTATCGCGAAGTTCTTCACCCTTCTGTGCAAATCCACCCGGAAGTGCCCAGTAATCCTTATACGGAAAGCCTCCTCTTTTGATAAGAAGAACGCCCAGTTTCTGCACCGGATCTTTTCTATATTCTTCACTCTCTTCTTCCTTCAGAATAGCAAACACTGCTATATCTGCCGTAAGAGACGGGCGCTCAAATGCTGAAATATCATATGACTTCAGAAATTCCTTTTCCTCTTTTGACATCTTATATTCTCTCACTTCGATCTCTCCTCCGTTCTGGTTTGTATATAGTTAATAATATATCCTTTTTTATTTACAAAAACAATCTATTTTTATTATTTTGATAATATCATTTTTGAAAAAATAAGATAATTACAGGTTCAGCTTAAGATCATCCCTAAAATGATCCTGAAATTATCCTAAATTCATTACTTACTTTCAGGCATAAAATGTAATATTCCGCTACTTACCTTCAGGTACAAAATAGTAATATTCCGCTACTTGCCCTCAGGTACAAAATAGTAATATTCCGCCTGATTCATATTGGTAATATCAAGAGCGATACTTCCGCCATCCTGAATATAAAAACCATAGTATGGTGTGATCACCGTGCCCGAATCACTATATAAATCATTTCCGTCAATAACGCATTTCTCATTTTCCAGAATGAGACATATTAAATTTGACTTATCATATTTATCATATAATGCAAACTTTTCGTCCAGCTCTTCTTTAGTCACACCGTATCTGCCAAGATCCTCTGTTAAATACTTATAAGCATCTTCGCCCTTCAGGAACTTATAATGACCTTCATAATAATAATTATCATAAACGCCTTTATCCTTGTAGTACCTGAATTTATTTCCCGGTTCAGGAACCAGATATGAATTGCTGTATGTTTCAACCCAGTTATTTTCTGCCAGCAGATCTACTTTTGTCGAAGCGGAACTGTCCGTTCCCAGAATTCCGTGACTCTTTATCACTGCACCGATTATCCCAAGAATAATGAAAAAACCTATCGCCAAAACAATTCCAACAATCAGTCCTGTATTATTCTTTTGGGCAGAATACGGATTCCCCTGCGGCATCAGTGGCTGCGGATATCCCTGCTGCGGATATCCCTGCTGACCATATCCCTGCATCACTCCCTGCTGCGGATATCCCTGCCGGCCGTAGCCCTGCTGTGGATATCCCGGCTGACCATATCCCTGCATCAATCCGGGCTGTGAATAATTCTGACTCTGCGAATTATAATACAGATTGTTGTCCATGATTTCTTATCTCCCCTACACATTTTTTACTTTATAACCCTAAATTATCCGGATTTAAAACCTTCCTTATCCGAACATATTATCATGATGATAATATGATTATAAATCCCTAAAAACTGTATGTCAAGGAGAAATTATCATTTTGATAAAATGTATTTTATTTAGCTCATTTACTTTCCGGAGTAAAGAAATAATACTCAGCCATATTCATATTTGCCACATCAAGGCCTTGTCCTTCTATATAACAGCCATAATATGGTGAAGTCACAGTACCTTGTCCCTCTAATGTATTTTCTCCGTCAATCCAGCACTTTTCATTATAAAGAACAAAGCACACCAGGTTTTCCTTGGTATACTGCGGATTCATTGCAATTATCTGATCAAGCTCTTCTTTAGTCACTCCGTAACTGCTGAGATTCTCGGTAACATACCTATAAGCCTCTTCTCCACTATAATATTCATAATGTCCTTCATAATAGTAATTATCATAAACACCCTTATCCTTATAATACTTAAATGTACCATCTGATTCCGGTACAAGATAAGAGTTTCCATGTATCTCATTCCAGTTATTCTTTATAAAATATTCTCGTCCACCCGGCTTATTGCCGCCCTTGGCCTTCCATAATATAGCCACTACTCCGATAACAAGAATCACTCCCACAACCATGATGATGCCGGCAACCAGTCCGAACTTCCTTGGCGGATTTCCATATGGTCTGCCCTGTTGACCGTTCCCCTGCGGTGCTCCCTGCTGCGGATAGCCCTGCGGTGCTCCCTGCTGCGGATATCCCTGTGGCACTCCCTGCTGCGGATGCCCCTGCGGTGCTCCCTGCTGCGGATATCCCTGTGGCAC
Organism: uncultured Lachnospiraceae bacterium; assembly: GCA_946405625.1. Classification (GTDB taxonomy): domain Bacteria; phylum Bacillota; class Clostridia; order Lachnospirales; family Lachnospiraceae; genus Eubacterium_Q. The sequence goes on from CAMJHQ010000008.1 coordinate 56,534, forward strand.
TCCCTGCTGCGGATATCCCTGTGGTGCTCCCTGCTGCGGATACCCCTGCGGTGCTCCCTGCTGCGGATAGCCCTGCTGACCGTACCCCTGCGGTGTTCCCTGCTGCGGATAGCCCTGCTGACCGTACCCCTGCGGTGTTCCCTGCTGCGGATACCCCTGCTGACCGTACCCCTGCGGTGTTCCCTGCTGCGGATATCCCTGCTGACCGTACCCCTGCGGTGTTCCCTGCTGCGGATATCCCTGCTGGCCATATCCCTGCGGCTGCGAATTGTAATTCTGATTATTATCCATACTTCCTATCCTTTCCATATAATCCTCAACACATATATAAATCCGACCGTTTCAGATCATTAACTATCACAAAGTAACTTCTTCCTGCTTTCTGATCATATCCGTCTTTTGTCTGAAGCGTTTATCTATCATCGGATTGACCACTACCAGATTTATAAACCATCCGATCACTCCGACAATCACTGCTCCCCCTCCAAACATGAGCGCAAATTCTATAGATCCGACAAATGGTACAAACATCCATGGAAGCATACATACCACATAAGCAATAAGCGCTTTCTTAATATCTCCCGTAACTATCGTATAAAGTAAGATTGTCACCGCAAGACCTAACGGAACATAGAAGAAGAAAAGGCCCATAGCCGTTTCTCCCGAATCCCATCCTTTTTGATTACCATACAAAAATGAAAATCCCGGAAAAGCCCAGCTCACGATTACAAGCATAGCTATATAAACAATAAGCCAGATTTTCTTAAAATGTTTTTCTTTATTTACATTTTCTTCATAAACATCATCAGATTTTATATCACCCATAATCAAGCCCCTTCCCTTCTTTCCTTATTATCATTATGATAATATCATTATAGATAAGGCTTATCATAATGTCAAGCATTTATTTTGGGTATATTACTATGAATAGTAACAATCCATCACATATTCTGGGCCAGGTCTATTCTCTGTCCTGCTTTTCGAGCCTCCGTAACCAGTTTTTCATATGTTTCCATATCGGATATAAATACGCAGTAGCTGTCACTATCTATATCCATATCGGCCAGAACATATCCTGAGGCAGCCCATTTCTCATTTAGTATTGTCGCCCACTGAGTAAATTCTTCCTCTTCATCAAACCATGTTTCCTCTATAGGAAGGGACTTATCTCCCAAAATACCTTTAATGCAGTAAACAAAATCATCCCGTTCCACTTTCCAATCCATTTCAACCAAAAGATCGTTATCCTGAAAAGCATCTACCATTCCGATCCAGATGATCGTATCGTTATCTTCATCTTCTTCCATACATCTGTCATCATAATTATCCCGATACTCATTAAAATACGCCTTCGGATCATCAAAACACTTATTCAGCCTCTCGGAAACCACGCCGTTCGTATCTATCAGCTTTACAATATTTCTGTATACTTCAATCTTATCTATATCATTATTAGTATTATCCTTATCGTTATTCCGTCTGCCAAACATATTGAAAAGGCCCATTTTTGTTACTCCCTTCATCCTTATAATACTATTTCAGATCAACAACATACTCAACACTGTCTATCCATTCCATATCATTTGTTTCATCATCTGTGGCATAAGCCGGAGTTGAATAAACAAGTATTTTATTATCGGATATTGCCATTCTGAAAGCCTCAATATCGATATCTCTATAATCGATTCCGTCAGTGCATGTATCGATCACTTCCGAACCTGTTCCGTCCATGCCACATTTACAGATTTCAAATCCATCTTCCAAAAGATGAATATAATATATCGCACCATTATGAACATTGAAAGATCCCACATCAGGAATATCAGCAATCGGAATATCTCGTTCAGATATCGAAAGATGGTTTTCTGACCCCTGAGGAGAAAGCGGTTTCTTGTCCATAATATACTTATACTGTCCGAAAGACTGCCTCCTTAAATTATAATATCCATGATAATCACTACCGTACACCAGATAATAACTCAGGATTTCTCCATCAAAATGTGAGTCATATCTATCAATAACATCACTGAGATATAAAACCGGATCCGACAATGTATCGCCTTTAATCTCGAAATATACTATCTTATTCTCTATTTTATCCGGATCATAATGTAATTTTTTCATCTCTTCATATGAAGTTGTACTTTGAACATATAATCTGTCATCAATTATACAAAAGTCCTGAATCTGCTGTTTATTTTCCGGTACTATTATCTGCTCCGATTCACCTGTATCGACATCTACTTTTATAATTTCATATTCATTCGCCAGATAGATATATCCCTCATGATATCCTATGGAATAATGATTTCCCTCGCTTCTATATACTTCGGTTACATTTCCGTCACTATCCATTTTCTTTACAATTTTATAATCGCCTTCTTTACCTTTCCCTTTCTCGGAGGACGCTATAAAGAAAAGTCCCTTTTCCGTACTTACGGCCTTATTCTGATAATTTCCGAGATAAGCCTCTTCCAGATCAGTTCTTCTCGCATGATCTTCCTTCTCATAGCTTCCGTAATTTTTCCTATAATCCATGCAGATTTTAAACGGCCTGAACCAATAAATAAGAGTAATCTCAAAAAGAATAATTCCGACAATACCGACCTTCTTTAAAGTCTTTATTCTCTTTTCATCTTCTAACAGTTCATCTTCTTTTTTCTCACTGTCCGGATGAACCAGATTATTATACGCCGTAGATTTCTTATAGCTGAAATGGCATACCAATAACATTGTAATACAGTAAGAAATGAACAATAAACATACTATTCCCGGCTTTGATACAAAGAAATATTTTAAACTATATTTTGCAAAAAGAACCGGGGTGAGAATATATATAACCACTCCCTCAAGAACACCTGCATATATAAAAATGTCTGCTTTATACTCCGGAATTCTTTTCTTGATGATCAGTATTCTGTTGACTATCAGTGCAGCGATTGCCAGTATAATAACCAGCATCATCCATCTGTTTAAATATACCCAGAATTCTCCTGACTTAACACTTATCTTTCCGAAAAGCACATCAAACAAATTCGAGGATCCATATAATTGCTTTTTTACTGATTGCGGATAACTGAAAAATGGATCTCTGTTCAATAGCCTGTCATATTTCGAATAAAGATCCGGATTTAAAAAACATCCTAAAAAATTTATAAAATATAGAAATATAATTATCGAAATAGCTGTAAGAATAATCATTGTATCCTTCTTTCTTATTCTCGAAATGATAATAAGATACTACCACATTAATTTTGCCCTGTCAACCATTTATCATCTGGCTGACAGGGCTGTGTGTGAGGATAAAAAACATGCACTGAATTATGCAGTTTTTCTGGCGTAATTAACTCTACCATCTGTTCGGTAGATTCTTTCTCGGGTTTCCCCATCCGATATATAATCAGCTTCTTCGCTGAACGGACTGTCATATTCATTTAAATGTGTAAGCGCTATACTCATATGTGCTTCACATTCGACCGGAAACCTTTCACTGTCGAAGTCTTCTCTTATTCTTTTCTTTAGAGCCTTAATATCCAGTTTTCCGTATCTTATTGTTCCCTGATAAGGATTCGGTACATTTGTCAGGTCTGACATGGCTGCATTTATCTCAGCCTTATCACACTCTCCTTCAAATCTGCCTGCACCGTGTCTTGTCACATAAGATCTTGTCACATAACAGACTTCAACATCTATTTTTTCATGATGCCTGCTGCTCCTATTATGAGCTGCTGCATCTTTTCTCATATGCATATATTCTCGGATCAGCTCCGCCGGATTGCGAAGTCCTGTACTACTTGGGGTTGTATTACATCCATACTCTTTTCTGCATCTGTCGAGCAGGAGTCCCTGACCATTCTCGAATATTACCGTATCATAGTCAGCCAATATATCGGCTTCCCGGAGCTCCGTCAGACTGCACATAAGTCTGAAATCCAAGATATAATTATCTATAAGTCCTTTATCAGATAGTATTCTATTCCATTCATCAGAAATCTCTTCAACACCGAGTTCCTTGAGACGATATGTCATATACTCTCTGCAATCCCTCGTAAGATAACTTCTCAGTTCATCATCACTCATTTCGATCATGTCCCCGAGTCGAATTCCCTGTCTTACAAGAGTCTCCCATATACCGACGCCACAGCTTCCGTGCCTTGCAGCACCTCTATGCTGTTCTATGATCTGATTGATTATCATATCGTATGGTGTCGTTACCGGACTATCCGGATTCAGATATATTTTACCCATATCTTTCAGAAGCTCTTCATATTCATTCATGAAGATCATCGGATTAAGGATGAAATATCCGGGAAGCCATGTATCAGCTCCCGCAAATGTTCCGGATCCGAAATGATGAAAGACATGTCTCATTCCAGAAGGAGATTTGACGGTATGCCCTCTCTGTGCGCCTCCGTTACTACAAATAACCAAAACCTTTTCGTCCTTCAATTCAGCTTCCGCTGCGAAAAAATCTGTAATCATACCTTTACCTTCATCGCCGAAGTTCGCACCTATCACAACTTTTACTTTTTGCATACCGTCACCTCCTTTCACATCCCCGTGTGCTCCCCCTGTAGAGCTGCGGTTCCTAATTAACTTTTTATTATTCGAAGCTCACAGTTATCACCATGGTCTTCTTGATCAAAACTTCCCATTCTTACCAGGCAATTCCTGATGCCATAGGAAGTTCAACCTGTCCTCTCCTGAGTGAGTTGTTTCCTGCTTCATAGGTAACAATTTTAATAATCTCACCTGTTAAATCTTTCAGTCTTACAACCTTGAAATGATCTTTATCCATAATCTTCTCCCAGGTTTTGATAAAGCTGCCATTATTTACGTAAATGCGATGATTTACAAACAGATGATATACTTCATATTTTTCCTGAACGCTTTCGAACAAAGCCTCTGTTTCAACATCTTCACCTATTTCACGGCCTGTAATATCATAAATCCTTTCTGCCGAAAGATATGGATTTACTCCTTCATCACCCATTGTGATGATTATTCCTTTTCGGTCTCTTTCCCATGCATCAAGCTTCACATGATTAAGTCCGAAATACCATGCGGCGGTATAAGATTCATACGCATTCCCGCCTCCGCCAAACTCGAAATATATTTTATCCAGCTGTTCAGCTATCCTTATATCCGATTCAAACTGAGAAACCTGTAACGGGTATCTGTCATATGCGAAATCTCCGATGCCCATTACCATGAACTCAACATCCTTTACTTTCTCATAAAGCTTCGTCATTATGATATTGAGCTGCTTGGCAACTTCTACAGCTGCCTGACCCATAGATCCGGTAACATCAAGCGCCAGGATTACCGGTATTGTTTCCGGATGTTCTTCTGTATCGCAGCACTCTCTCATTACATCCTTCGGATCAAGCATCGGGTCTAAAGTTCTTGCGCCAAACATTTCCTGATTACTCAGATTTCCGGCTATGCATCCCTTTTTATCTACTGTTCTTCCTGCTCTTCTTGAATACTGTATGAATGTATCTTCTCGCCATATTCCGCTACCCATATGTTCCTCCTTTCCGACCATTCGGTCTTATCTGATCTTTTCCTCCATTTTTTTGCAAATCACCTGATCGGGCATTTCCAACCTTCACTAATTTATTCACCCGACCAGGCATTGCATCCCTTCACTATTTGACGATTCCTGTTTGACCGATTGACATTTACCTTCACTAAAATATATATCGTCAGACGATCATTAAAACCTTCACTAATTACTCATCAATCCGATCAAACATCATCGTCATCTTCAAAAGCATCCCCTGCTCCGTCATCCTCATCCATATCGAAGAGTCCTTCGAAAAGTCCGTCACTCTGTTTACCGAGCAACATAAGCGGAAGTATTCCGTTCAGATTGTTATTTGCATTTCCGTTTCCCTTCATCATTTCGGAAAGCATCATGTACTTCATTATCTTTCCAGGTCCCTTGCCCTTAGCAAGTCCACCTCCGAACATTGAAACGATCTTACCGTAGAAATATGTGTTCCCCATGAAAATGTGTCTTTCCGGAAGGATCTGTTCAACAGTAGAATCCTCATAATTGATTGCTGTTATTTTGTCCTTAGTTGCCTCAATGACACATTTCGGTTTTCCGTTAGCCAGGATAATGTCTCCCGCCTTTACCTTATTTGTCGGTATAACGAAGAAGAATTCTTCACCGACATTGAATACGAAACTGTCACAGTTCGTAAGCCGTCCGGAGGTAACTTCGTAGGTCTTGTAGCCGTTGGATGTCTTGATGGCCGTTCCTCCGTTCATTGATAACCTGCACATACCCGGTGCTATCTTTCCGAAAATCCCGTTAAACATGTTATTCATTTCAGTACCTCCTTCTCTTTTATATTCAACAGGTTTCTTTTTATCATTCTGTTATTATCTGAATGTTTATATCTCTGTTGTGGGTATATCTTATAATCTTTTTGATAATATGTCAAGTACTTTTTTCAAAAATTTTTTTCACATCCAAAATGCCTGTTTCTTATACGCTAAAATCAGTCTATTGTTATTTATTACTATTGTATTTATACAAAGTGTACAATTGATATATACCATTCGCTTTGATATACTTAACGTGTCATATAATTATCGTAATAATTATATAAATTATTTTGATTTATATTACACCACACACCAACACTATTAATCTAATTAAGGAGGGAATCAAGAATTGAAGAAAAGTATTTATCCATTTTCAGCATTTGGGGAGGGCACAAGCGATGAAAGCATCTAGAAGAATTATGTCGTTTATCTTAGCTTTAGGGCTTTTGTTATCCTCTCTATATATCAGCGACGCAAAAACAAAAGTTCATGCATCATCAGTATCATATGAAGCAATCCAGTACGGCAATAAGACAAACGGAAACTGGGGATATATCCTTGTTCCTAAGGGTGTTTCCGGGAAGCTTCAGACCGGAGTAGTAGTACATGGACTTTCTGGTGAAAACAAAGCCGTGTCACATGTCACAGACGCTTTAACGAGGTGGGGAAACGCAGGATACGATACACCTATGATTTTAATACTTCCAATGATCACATATTATAAAAGTGATATGGATACTGTTTATAAGTTCAGAGATTACGTAAAAAACAATCTTCCGTCTGTTATCGATCAGATGGATAACGGAGCATTTAATAAGCTTATAAAAGATAACGGTTACGACTGCAGTATTGATACATCCAAGGGATATTTTATTACCGGATGGTCACTGGGAGGATCTGTTGCAGCATATGCGGGAAGTAAATACAAAGATAAGTTCCCATATGTTGGAAGTCTCAGTCCTGCTCCTTCAACACATGAAGTATTTTTACAGGCTGATCCCGATACTCAAAAATACAATTATTCAAAAGAATCCGGCCATATTCTGATGATGGCAGGCAGCATTCCTGAAATGAATGAGCAGGCTTATCACGTTATGAAAGGTTTCAATCAGATGCGTAACGGAAACTGTGACTTTTTCGTTTTTGAGCACGGTATTCATCATAGTAATTTATTTATGACAGAACTGTTCATATTTTTATATGCTGTAAATCATGACGGAACATATCCTACAGAAGATATTATCACAAAAGTATATCCAAATCAGATTGAAGGCGGAAAGAATGTTCCAACAAAGCTCTTAAGTTTTCCTGAGGAGTCCGAACAGTCATCTGCTCATAAATGGAACGGAAACACCTGTGAATTATGCGGTGCAAAGAAAAGCCAGAATGCTCCTGATAAAAAATCTGAAGAAAAGAAGACTGAAGAAAAGACTGAAGCAACTACAGAAGCTACAACAGAGGCTACAACAGAGGCCACTACTGAAGCAGTGACAGAAGCTCCGAAGCCTGAACTTACAGTGAAGGTAACAAGCGAAAAAGAAATTACTGTAGATCATAAATCACCATACAGCATGTCTGTTGAAGCTACCGGAACAAATCTTACATATAACTGGCAATACAGTGTAGACAACAAAAACTGGGCTGACACAACACGTACGAACAGAAACGGTAAGGCTACTATGATTGTTGATGATGCTACCAGAGATGTATTTTATCGCTGTGTAGTATCTGACGGAGAAACAACCAAGGCATCCGATTCAATAACCGTTCATGTAAGACCGGTAATCAATTCTGTTACTTCAACAGGTTATAAAGTTGAGCTGGTTCCAGGCGAAACCTACACAGTTTCGGTTTCAGCATCAGGTCTTGAGCTTTCATACAAGTGGCAGTACAGTCTTGATAACAAAACATGGGTAGATAGTATAAACAACGGTAAAAACACCGACACCGTTGAGTATATAAATCATCCGGAGAATCATGTACAGGCACTCTACTACAGATGCCAGGTTACAAGTGCCGGAACTACTGTTACTACCGATCCTATCAGACTTGGTAAATAAATCTATTTCAATGTGTGTGATGTTTAATATAAATAGCGGAGTTCACTTAAATGTGAACTCCGCTTTCTTTATGCCTTTGTTACCGGTACAAGCTCGATATATCCTCTCTCTCCTCTCGGTTCAAGCTGGATCCTAGGATTTGTATCATCCCACTTATATCCTATAAATTCCGGATTATACTTCTTCTCAGCCTCCCAGATTTCATTGATAGCCGCTACATAGTCTTCATCAGCGAACGGCTCCCCTCTGAAAAGCAGATATGTTGATGCCGGAAGCTCTATCATCTCAAATCCGGCCGGAATAATACCGTCATAATCTTCTTCTACTTCTACACCCTGAACATATACATTTGTTACAGGCTTTCTCATGTTCTTAGGAAGCCACATACATACAGGTTCTCCGCTGATCGACTTAATACTGGTAAGAAGTCCCCAGACATCACAGCCAACTTCCTCACAATAGCTGAAATACTCATCAGCCTTTATTCCACGTTTGATGATCACTTTCCTGGCAGGCTTCTCAATTACCTGAATAAATACATTTCTTATTTCGCTCATATCGCTCATTTTCCTTTCGTCATTTATGATAAGGTTAGGTGTGAAAAGCCATATTGGAACCGGGCATAGGGCATATTCCTTGGGATTACAGCCGAATTCACGTCTGAATGCGCGCTGATATCCGTCTACACTTCCAAAACCCATATCCATGGCGACATCGAGAACTGACAGCTTCTCATCTCTGAGTCTGAGGGCTGACTTCGACAGCTTAAGGCGCCTGATATAAACCGCCGGTGTCATACCCAGATACTTTTCAAACAGTTTCCTTGCATATCCCGGAGAGAATGAAGCACATCCTGCAAGTTCTTCTATCGTGATTTCCTCACTGATATGTTCACTTATATAATCCTGCATCATCCTTACCGCTTCACGCTGTTCTATGATCATATCATCCTGTTTATCTCTTTGTTCGTCCATTGGCTCATCTCCTTATGAGCGTATGTTACCAAAACCTATATTCTTAATTCTCGACTTTTTTGCCTTACTGTCTTTGATCCATTCTTTTTGAAAAAATACCATTCGGTCATCATATTCGAAACCATTACCCCATACACCGAACAGCTCTTCGAGATAACTTCCGAGGTCTGAAATATCTTCTTCTCTGTCTCCGAAGTAACTAATGGTCACTTCCGCATTTCCGTCGCTGAGAAGTTCCATTGATGTCTTAACTATCGCATCCTTATCCGAATATCCATATATAAGGTTATCTGCTTCAAAGGATTCTGCAACATCTTTTCTGATATCATCCGATAACAGCAGCGCTGCGTCTCCTCCCTCATACCAATGATCGGGTTCGCCCGCCATCAGCACATAATATGGAAATGTATACTTACGGGATTTCATATTCTCCGGACCATAAGGAAGTTCGGGAATCCTCTTCTTGCATTCCTCATAAATCCCGTTCATCTCTTCTATTACATTTGCATTAACATAACCATTACTTTGAATATCGGATAAAGTATATTCCTTATCATCAGATGCAATTACAACTATACGATACCTTCCCTTACTCGGAAGTCCGCCGAGTTCCTTATGCTTGGCATTATATCCATATATACGCTTCAATTCATTGTATCTGAATGCCGTTTGTCCGAATTTCCTGTTTCCTATGTCACTTGTGAATCCCACGATCATATTCTCGGTAGTAAGAACATGTGTATTTTCAAACCATTCAGTATCATCACCCCTTGATTCTATATCTATCTCTTTTGAGGTGATACCGCTCAAAGATTCGACACGTCCTATCAGATACATCTGATACAGATTAACGCCGAGCAGCATAAAACCGGCTGCCGCAAACAGTCCTCCGACAACAAGAAGCAGACTCTTGTTCTCCTGATTCGTCGGAATAAAAGCCGTAACTATCAAAATAATCGCCAATAGAGTGATAAACTCTCCTACGACCATGAGCCCAAACTGAAATCCATATAATTGTTTTACATTTTTATTTTCATACATAGCGTCGATAACGACCTCCGATTTTGTATCATTCCGGCATCGATAAACTTTCATATCTATAAGGCCGAACCCATTATATCATATTTATATAGCTTCTTCCTATAGCCATACGCAGATTCCTGTATAGCCAAAACCTATTACGCCTATTGACATAGTAGGTCGATTCCTCATATAATAAAGGCCTATATAATATATGAGGCATTTTAACAGTTTTTAAGGAGTATGCTTATGAGTTATATAAATGAGATATCTGAATATATCCGTTCCGGCGAATCCAATGACCGAAACCTCGGACTTGAGATAGAACATTTTATCGTAAATGATGAAGGTTATCAGATAGGATTCCACGAGATATCAGAACTTATCGATAAAGTCGGAAGAGAGCTTGGTGCAGAGATCATCTATATTGATCACTTCCCTGTAGGCTATTATACAGGTGAATATTCAACCAGTCTTGAGCCTTCCTGCCAGTTTGAAATAAGCATTAATCCATATTCGGATCTGAGCACTATTGAAAGCATATACTGGGAATTCCGAAGCATATGGGATCCTATATTCGAAGAAAGAGGATATCATTTTGAGACTAAAGGAAATCTTCCTCTTGTTGAGACACAGGTTATTACTCCTGATGACATCCCTCTCTCTCCGAAGAAGCGTTATAAATATATGGATGCCTACTTCAGAAAGAGCGGACGATATGGAAAATATATGATGCGTGCTTCGGCCTCAGCTCAGGTTTCTATAGATTATAAGTCCGAAGAAGATATGATCCGAAAACTAAGGGTTCTTGAGAAGATCTCCCCTCTCTTTATGATAATGCTGGAGAACAAGACGGATGAATCTTCTACACTTCCAGGTGTAACCGACAAGCCACATCTGTTCCGTATTCAGGAATGGGATGACCTCGATCCTGACAGGACCGGATTTGTTCCTCATTCTCTTGATCCCGATTTCGGATATGACAAAATGGCGGATGTTATTTCCAGGACTCCGCTTATCCTTCTTACAGACGAAGGAAATACCATTGATGTCGGCAGTCTGAATGCAAGAGACCTGCTCAAGAGCGGAACTATCGACTGGGATAATACGGATGCTGAAAGAAGGAAGAAGCTTATAGAACATTTCATGTCAATGGGATTCTTCCATTTCAGGATCAAGAAATATATTGAAATAAGAGTTGCCGACAGTGTACCTCTCGAACGTGCACTTGGCTACGTAGCTTTAATAAAAGGATTAATTTATTCCGATAAAAACATTAGACTGCTCGATGAGATTCTTTCAATCGTTACTGATTTAGATTCCATTCAAAATGCAGTCGAAGAGATTGAGAAAAATGGCTTTGATGCAATTATTTATAACGGAAGATCTGCTCTTGAATGGTCTGAACAGTTATATAATCTTGCAGAATCAGCTCTTGACGCAGAAGACAAGGAGTATTTAAAAGGTGTGCGAACTTTTTGGAATAACAGCAAACAGGAAAATCCGAATAAACAGCCTGCTTAAGAAATTCTTTGAGCACAGTGTTGAACACAGAAACGGATGGGGTCTGGCCTTCCTGGATGACTACTCTGTATCGGTTGAGAAGGAACCGGTCAGAGCCATCGACAGTCTTTATCTGAAGAGCAGACTCACAGGAAAGATTGATACCTCAAGGTTTATGGCTCATATCCGAAGAGCAACCGTGGGTGATGTATGCTTTGATAATACACATCCCTTCATAAAGCGCGACGAGGCAGGCAGAACATGGGTTCTGGTTCATAACGGTACTATCTTCGAATCACCGTATCTTGACCAGTATCATCATAGACAGAACGGAAGTACAGACAGTGAAAGGATACTTCTCTACATAGTCGATCAGATGAACAGACATTATGAGAGTGAACTGAATTCCTTTGATGTAAACGAACGTATAAAGCTTATAGAGAAGATCATAGAAAGACTCGCTCCGGGTAATAAACTGAACATCATGCTTTACGACGGAGATTACTTCTATGTTCATAAGAATGAAGCCGGAACTTTGTTTAAAAGCGAAAAACCGGGCTCTGTCATCTTCTCAACTCATCCGCTTTCCGAAGAAGGCTGGGATGAGGTTCCTCAGAATACTCTCTTCGTATATAAAGACGGAGAGCTTATTCATTCCGGAAAGCAGCATGATCATTCATACATTTATGATGATGAGAAAATGAAGCTCGTTTTCCTAAGTTATTCGGGCTTATAAATCCAGTAGTATAGCCTCACACGATAAAGTCATGAGTGTGCTGCGACAGACCAATCAGCAATCCTATAAGATAATAAAAGAGTACGTCATAGCCGGAACAATGTTCCTCTTCTCTGACGTACTCTTTCTTTATATTGCCGCAGACACTCGATTTTACTGCAGACATTCTATTATCGGTTCGATATATCTTCTGTCCGAAAGATCATAAGATGAAGATATCATCTTGATCATCGCTTCATCATCCTCTGATTTGTTCTTCTTTGCCTTAAGAATCTTCGCATACATCTTCATCATTGCTCTTGAAGATGCTGACATTTTCGAATAATTCATTCCTCCCGGACAGTAGAAGAAATCTATTTTCTTCCGCTCCTCGTCGGTCAGAACTCTCTTCATTGCCGGCTCGATAAGCGGGCTGTCTATCGGACTGCCTCCTACGCAAAATGCGACCAGCTTCTTATCTTCCCATTTTTCTATTCTTTCCTTAAACCATTTGAGCTTGCTGACGCCGCCTGCACATGCCCAGCCTCCAAAAACTATTGCATCATAGTCATCAAAGCTCTTCTTCTTCGCTGCTGCGAATTCAAAGCAATCCGCTCCGATCTCATCCGATATCCACTTTGCATATCTCTTGGTAAAACCGGTCTGCGAATTATAAATAACCGCTGTCTTCATACTATCCTTCACTCTCTTTCTTAAATTGTCCCCCCCGCAATTTAAAAGTATACATCAGATTAATTCATGTTTTATTTAATATTTATTACGATTTTCTGAATTCTTGTCAAACCTGCTGCCGCACAAATTTAAAGAGCCCGAAGCTTTTAAACTCCGGGCTCTCGACCTAAAAATCATTTCTTACGTTTTTTAAGTATTACTGCTATTCCGATAAGTGAAATTCCGAGTAAACTGAAGAGTAACCACAGTGCCGTAACATCGCCGGTTCCGACCGAAGTCTTGGATGTACCGACAACCACCTTATTATCCACCATAGTGATCTCCGTAACTTCTACCCAGTTATTTCCATCTGCAACATAGAGCTTACCTTCATTATCAAGTTTGAAGTAAACATCCGATGCTACCTGGAATCCGTCCGGAGCCTTGGTCTCACGGAGAGTATATGTCATTCCTCTCTCGAGTCCGTAAACCTCAGCCTTTTCCTCACCGGTAACAAAGCTGTATACTGTCTTTCCGCTTGAATCAAGTATGCTGAGCTCTGCATTCTCCAACTGCTTTCCTGCAGGATCGGTCTTTGCAATAAATGTTGATGTCAACTTATTGATAAATGCAACATCCGTTACCGCACTACCCTTTCCTCCGATCACATCTTCGATGCTTTCTGCCTTGAAATACTTGATATCCGCTATTAGCGTTCCGTCACCGGCATCGCTTAACGTAACCACAGCATATACAGGTTCTTCTGTATAGATCACGTAATTCTTATTACCCTTTACCTCGCTGATACGATAGTAATGAGTTCCTACATCACTGAGTTCATAATGAATCTTCTCAAAAGCAAAGCTTCCGTCAGCATCATTATCTACTTCGGATATTACGTCAAACAGCTTATCCTGTTCTTTATACTCTTCAAGCGTAAATCTGTAATCACCTGCCTGAAGCTCTCTGTTCTGAATATCCTTATCCAGATTCTCAACCGACTTGGTTCCCTCAAATATCACATCTGCCGATGCTTCATATATATTCACGAATGCAGCATCCTTGCTATCCTTCTTCTTAAGTATGTAGCTTGAATCCTTATCATACGCCTCAGCACCTGTAACATTAAGTTCTATAGTACCCTTCTCATCATCGGTTGCTGTAATTGTAATCTCGTAAGTATCCTCATCATATGTATAGCCGCCTGCAGGTACGTCAGGGATTCTCTCCTTAACCGTGAACTTATGCTCACCTACATAGCTGTCAGTACCGTCTATGAAGAATCTTACATCATCAAATGTAATATTTCCGTCCGCATCATTTGTTCCGGATGAAACAAGCTTATCACCTTCATAGATATCAAATGTAAACTGTCCGTCCTGAAGTGCGGTACCCGTAAGTGCCTTGTCAGCCTTAAGTGTGAAGATTCCTTCAGCCTTATAGTTATTTGTAAATCTGATTGACTCGGCTGCCTTGTTATCGGCATCAAGAATCTCACTTGTAACATCAAGCTTTCCGAGACCTGAATCCGTAACATTTACATTTACGGTAAATTCACTCTCATCATAGGTTACACCCGGATGTCCCTTAGTAGGAACAACCTCTGTTACCTTATAAATATAGTCTCCCGTATTATCGCCGTCAGCTTCATTCTTCTTATAAGTTACCGTATCAAATGTAATCTTACCTGCATCTGTATTTGTTGCGGTCAGAACCTTTCCTGTCTCAACAGGCTTTCCACCGTCCATCTTATACTCAACAGCCTTGAAGCTGAACTCATCCTTGTAAAGATCTCTTCCGTTAAGGATCTTCTCTGCTTCAATAGTAAACTTACCTTCAGCAGCATACTCATTTACGAATGATGCCTTCTCGCCTTCGCCGGAAACATCCAGCTTGATCGTTCCGTCACCGTTATCTGTTGCGATAACCTTCATATCATATGAACTCTGATCATATTTATATCCTGCAGGAACTGTAGCAGGTACAACTTCCTTCACGGTATAATCATGCTCGCCCATATAGCTGTCATCACCGTCAATATAGAATCTCAGACCGCTGAACTTAATCTTTCCGGCTGCATCATTATTTCCGGTTGCAACAAGTGTATCGCCTTCATATATTTCGAAGGTGAACTGCTTATCTTCAAGAACTCTTCCCTTAAGTGTCTTATCTGCTTCGATAGAAAGTGTCTCCTCAGCATCATATTCGTTGCTGAATTTCAGCTCATTTGCCAGAACACCATCCTTATCGGTCAGTGTCTTATCTATCTTCAGAGTTCCGTCTGCATTATCTGATACAACTGCAAGAAGTGAATACTCTGCAGTATCATATGTAATTCCGCCCAGCTGACCCTTGTTCTCTGAGATAACATACTTATAGATACCTCTCTCGTCAACTGATGCATTTCTCTTAAATTCAATATCGTCAAATGTAATTCCGCCGTTTGCGTCGTTTCGTCCGGTAAATTCTCTTCCGGTCTTAACATCGCTTCCGCCTTCAACCTTATATTCGACTGCACTAAACTCAAATTCGCCGTCATTCTCGGCTCTTCCGTGAAGTTCCTTGGTTCCTTCAAGCTTGATAACACCTGTAGCTTCGTAATTGTTTACGAATGTAGCCTCAGCTGTATCCGGCTTTGTGATGGTATAGCTTACTCCGCCGGCTGCAAGATCAGCACCGGTAACCTTAATATTTAGTGTACCATCCTGATTATCGGTTGCCTCAACCTTAACCTGATACTCGGTATTATCATACTTATATCCTGAAGGTACAGGACTCGGAATATGTTCCTTAACGATGTAATTGTGTGTTCCTACATAGCTGTCATCACCGTCAATATAGTATCTGATATCACTGAAAACAATCTGTCCGTTTGCATCATTTGTACCTGTTGCAACAGCTCTGCCGTTCTCAAGAATATCAAATGTAAACTGCTTATCCTCGATCTCTCTACCCTTGAGCAGCTTATCGGCTGTAAAGCTGATAGTTCCTTCTGCCTTATAGATATTTACAAAATCAAGTTCTGTTGCCGCTTTATTATCGGCATCAGTGATTTTCTTATCAAGCGTAAGTGTTCCGTCACCATTATCCGTAACAGAAATCTCAATCCTGTATACCTGATCGGAATAAGTAATTCCCTGCATTACATTTCCACTCGGAAGTAATCCGTTATCCGGAGTAGCCTCCCTGAGATAAAATGCAAACTTGCTTCCGGCATACCGCTGATCCAGAGTGAACGGAGTAGGTACAACAACGCTTCCATCCTGCTTTGTGTAAGCATATACAAAATCACTTGTAAGCGCTGTTTCCTGTCCGGACGAATCAATCTGATAAATCTGACCGAAGAAGACTGCTTCGTTATCCGCAATCATGTTACGTCCCTTAAGTGTCTTCTTTATATTGATATCCAGTGTTCCCGTAGCATTGTAGTTATTTACAAAAGCTGCCGCTTTTGAACCTGTCGGATTAATCTTATATGTATCTGTTGTATCATCATATGAACAGCCTGAAACAGAAATAGAAATTGTTCCGTTTCCTGCATCCCTTGCGGTTACGGTAATATTATACGAGCTTCTGTCATATGTATATCCGTTTCCGTTTGTATCAGGTGTAACCTCTCTTACTGTGTAATGATGAGTTCCAAGATTACTTGGTGCTGCAGTATTCTCCGAATCTATATAGAACTTGATCGGATTAAATGTAATATCACCTGAAGCATTATTCTTACCGGTTGCTACTACGTTGTTGTTATCATCTCTGTCAAGAACTTCAAAACTAAACTGATTTGCAGCAAGCTGTCTTCCGTTCAGAATCTTATCTGCTTTAAGCTTAAACTGAGCTTCAGCCTTATACTTATTTTCAAAGTCCAGTGAGTCAGGTTCTGCCGCAGCATCATCCGGATCGATTACAGTCTTTCTTACCTTAAGAGTTCCGTCACGATTATCCGTTACCTCAGCAGTAACTGTATAATGCTTTGTTGAATATGTCATTCCCTGTACATAGTCAGCATCACCTGAAGCAGGCACCTTCTCATAAATATCATAGGTAAAGGTTGCTCCCGCATCCTTTGCGGTAAACTTCAGATAATCACCCGCAACAGCTCCCGTACCATCTGTATACTCACCGCTGAAACTGATATCTCCGTTTGCCTTCGATTTTCCGATTTCGGCAGCTGTAGCGACAGTAGTTGTTCCTTCAGAATCGGTTCTTGTTATATCAGCAAGGAAGGTAAACTGATCATCTTTCATATTTACGCCCACCAAGGATTTTGTTCCGGTAAGCTTCAGCTCTCCCTCTGCCGCATATGAATTTGCAAAATAAATATCATTCTCATCTGTAAGCGCAGTTCCGTCCTTTGAATAAGTAACATCCGACGACAGCTTTCCTGATGCGTCAGAATTAACGCTGACATGAACATCTATCTGTGAGTTATCATATATCGTACCTGCATATTTGTAGGTTCCGTCCGCAAGCTTCTCTGCTCCACTCGGAATCTTCTCTATGACGTAGTAATCATGCTCTCCTGCAGCTTCATACTTAAGTTTATTGAAGATTATACGTCCAAGATCATTATTCGTTGCCGTTTCCACTAAAGTATCATCTGATTTATCATCAAGTGTTCCCTTAGTGTCATACAACTCAAATGAATAATCATCAGCCTTTACCACATGTCCTGTAACTCTCTTCCTTATCTCTACAGGAGCGTCACAGGATGTTGTATATGTATTAACAACCGTAACTGTTTTTACGGAGCCGCTGGTTGCACCTGTATAAGGAATGATATAGGTATCCGTAACAGTATCATTACTGTTTGCTGATGACCACTCACAGGAATAGCCATTAATATCTTCACCTGATTCATATATTCTAAATTTGCCTTCAGGTACGTTATTTACCGTAAATCCGTTTGAAATGCTGTTGTCAAATTCCAGTCCGTCTTTCAGCTCTGTGGCATTGAACTTCTGAGCATCCTTGTCCCATACCGCAACCACATAGTTGTCAGAAGTGCTATACGGTCCTGTAATCCTAAATGTGAGTCCGTCCGGCAGTTCAAGCTGCGTCATCGGGTCGGATGCATTTTCATTCTGCTTAACTATACTGATTGAGCATTTTGCCGTATTATTGAATCTTACTCTGTCGTAATTTCCCTGATCTATAGTATCATTTACAACATTATTATATGATGTATACTGACGACCGTTTTCACTTTCATATATATCATATACTGTCTCGAATCTTGCATCCTTTAATTCGGTTGCTGTATACTTCGAACCGGAAGGAATACCGGATATAACAATCGATTCACCATTCTTCAGATAAACAATATCATTGCTGTAATATACACCTGTTTCGGTAGTTCCGTCCTGAAGAGTTTTCACTGTAGGGAACGCCCTATCGTTACCGCCTTCAATATATGGATTTCCGTCCACATCCAGTATTTCAACCTTAAACATGAAATCCTCATCCGCATATTTCTCAACGATTGAAGGGATGCCCTTTAAGTTTTTCATCAGGATAAGACTTCCGTTATCTGATTCGTTATTAAAGATGTACTTTCCGTCCTTTTCACTCTTTGTCAGAGTTACCGTTCCGTCAACACTTACAATTGATTTAAGCTGACTGTTTTCGACAGTAACCTTATATACCTTATCATCCTTAGTGTAATCTGCAGGAGCCTTTGTTTCCTTAAGATAGAATGCAGCTGTACCATTACCTATATCAATACCGGAAAATCTGTAAATTCCTCTCTGTACTTCATTTGCCGTCTGAAGCTCATTTGTACATGCCTCATCTGAATAAAGCTTAAACTCCGCTCCCGGAAGAGCAATATCTTCACTTGAGGCTTCTGTTTTTCTGATATCAAAAGCCAGCTTAGAGTTTGTTACCGATAAAGGATAAGGTTCACCTGCACCGACCGATACAGTTACAAAATCTTTTTCTCCTACATCCGTCGGTCTTTTGTCCGGACTTACTCCTATTGCACTTACATAGTAATAGATTGGCTTATCACGAAGGATATAACCCTCCGGAGCCTTAACCTCTACCAGCTTATACCATGTCTTATCGGCAATTACAGGAGTCGGATCACTTCCGCAAAGTGCGTTGCTGAGTGTGATGATTCCCGATGTCGGATTAGTGGAATACAGGCCATCACTTGATTCTCCATTTGGCCTTTCAATCCATGTCTTTGTCTCTTCGTCATAGTAATATAGTTCAAAGGAAGCACCGAGAAGAATGCTCGGATCCTCCGAATCGGATTTTTTCAGATTGATCTTATATGCTTCCGCATCGGCACCTGAATTGTTATTTCGTGTATATACTTTCTTCTCAAAGTTAACCTTGGCAACACTGTGATCCTTTACAGATACCTCATTTTCTATTATCTGCATAGACTTATATGGCTTAACTATCGCATCATAAGTAATTCTGAACTTTGCAGCATCATTAGGTACAGTAATATCTACATCCAGTGTATAATTATCCGGCTCCGGATATGTAACCGCAGTATCAAGCTCTTTCCACGATTTGTCGGTTGAGTCATATTTTTCAACCTTAACACTTGCCGGATCAAGAGTAAGGTTATCACTCATTTCATCATGAACCGTAAAGCTCTCTCCTGCTGAAATTCCCATAAGGTCGCCGGCTTCGGATGAATTCGTATCAATAACAACCTCGAAGGTTGCCGTAAAATTGTTGTCGATAGTAGGCTCGCCCACTACAGTCTTACTGAGCGCATCCGTTCCGACAAACTCACTGGTATCACTTCCCACATACTCTGTATATGTATCTGTTCCGTTCGGAACAGTCTTCTCATTATAGAGATATACCGAATTGCTGAGTATATCAGCTTCATTCCAGTTTGAAGCATCAACTGTATAAACAAGATACATATGCTTAAACTGCTCTCCTGATTCTCCGAAGAATCCGGTACTATTATCAAATCTCATTAAAATATCGCTTGCACCTGAGTCGCTGTTATTCAGGGTAATACTTACATTTCGAGAACCTGACTGATATGAACTGTCTACAGGTTTTCCGCCGTTACTCCAGATGACCTTTCCGTCAACTCCAGGTTCAGATCCGCTGTCGTCCATAAGTGTCAGACTATCCGGATTAAACTTTACACCCGAATAAGAGATAATGTCCTTAAGTTCATAGGTTGTCTTACTTGCCTGAACAGAAGCGTTAGGATTTATCTCGATAGCATAGGATACTGTTTTTGAATCCTTATCATAGCCCACTACCTTCTTGAGGATATTTGCCTGAACATCCTTCTTGCTCATATAGTAGCTGGCTTCAGCCATGGCTATTTCCTTATTCGGATTATATATATATTCACCATTATCGTTCTTTACGCCCTGATATGCCCTTACAGTATTCGTAAGCGTCATAAGCTCCTGATTCTCACAATAATTCGGCAGTGCCTTCATAAGTTCAGGATTTATCTGGGTCGTATAGTTTATATCAATAGTATATGTGAAATCCTTCTTCGGAAGTTCCTTGATATAATATCTTACGGCACCCGGACTCCAGGTATAGTGATATGGCTCATAGGTATATGACCATCCTCTGTACAGGGAATCTCCCACATACTGACCTCTGTCATATGTTCTTCCTGAATAAAGATACTGAAAATATGATCCTTCCATATACAGCGGCGGAGATACATATGTTCTTCCCTGATAACTGGAGACATGTGAAAAATAACTTGTTTCAAAGGTCGCATGCTCATCAGGATATGTGAGTCCGTAATCTCTGCTGTCAGTAGTGTTTATAGTTTCTGAGAACACACCCTTAAGATTATCTACAACATTTGCTATATCAGGGTCACTGTAATCAGCAGATGATACACTGAAAATCTGATCCGATATAGCCCACTCATACTGTGCGGTCTGTTCAACGCTTCTACTCTCATTATTAATTACAGCGTAGGATATATCCGGTGCTGCAGGGAACCAGTCAACGTAATAGCCCGCAAACTGGCTGTCCGATACATAGTCTCTATGTATGTTCGGATTATCATTAAGGTCCATACGCTGAAGGTCGTCACTCAGCATAATATGATCGAAGTGAGAATTCTTCGGAACTGTAACGGCAATATGCCAGTCAACGTAGTAGTTTCCGTTTCCATCCTCATATATTCCATAGTTTTCCTTGGAAATCTCAAGAACCTTCTTATAAGGATTCATCCAGCCGAGACCCGGGCCACGAGGATATCCTTCTATCTCCGTATACATCATTTTTGCAGCATTCTGGCTTCCCATATCACTAAGATCGGCTGTTGTATAATAATGCAGCAGATAATATGTCGGTTTTGTATCCAGCGGAACAAACCACAGGAAATTTTTTACGTCATCACTTGTAAAAATGCATTCGCTTATATTTTCATTTGTAAGTGTACTTACCCCGAGCTTTGTGCAGAGTCTGCTTCTGATACTCTTTATAGCATCCGAGGTTCCGTTAAGGAGATTCTCCATTGCGGTCTTCTCGTTTGCTTTATAAAGATTATTTTTCAGGTCATCGTACAGAGTTTTATCCAGCTTTACCCACTTGAGGTTTACTTCCTTTTCCTCAGTTCCGTCGTATATACTAACATAAGGAGTTTGTTCGAAATCATAGATAACCGTTCCGTCATCTTCGTAGTTTGTTATCTCATCTTTCACAACCGATCCGCCAAGACTATATAACCTGTTTCGATTGATTCCGATTGTATACGGCACTATAACTGCCGAATCATCGTCCTTCTTCTGGGCATCCTCCATAGTCTTAAATATCCAGTCTGTTCTCGGATCAAGGCTGCCTTCTTTTCTTGTCTCTGTCTCAGCTGTCGTAATCGTCTGTCCGTTTGAATCTGTAATATCATATGTTCCTTTTGCGATATTTACATATCCAGCCTGTGTACCTTGAGCATCCATTTTAAGCAGAGTCTTCTTGTCTGCCATTATTCCGTACTTAACTTCGGCATAACCGCCTTTCGGAATAGTAATGCCCGGTATTGTCATTTCCTTAGTACTTGACGATCCCGATGCGACACCTGCCTCCGCAAATGTATAGTAATCCTGGCTCACGCGAGTATTATCGGCGCTGTATATTTCAAGACATATATCCTTCTTTACGCCGCCTTCATCGTATAAGCCGTCATATAATTTCAGCTGTGGACTGGAAAATTTATCATTAAATATAAGGCCATTGATACCGAGATTTTCATCGCTTGGTCTTATGATGACCGAAAATTCGGCAAAGGCTATATCATCTTCATAAGTAAATTTGGAAATGTTTTTTGCAACGGTAATCTGGGAAAGATCGAAAAGTATCCTCTCATCTCCATCAGTCCAGTGAACATCCACACTTGCCAGATTGTCCACATTTCTCCAGTGAGCACCGAGAGAGAAGAAAGCTATAACATTATCATAATATCCCGGAAATGTAATATAGATAACATCGTCTTCGATGTAATAGGTTCCTATAGTCTGCCCTTTTTCATTATAGAGATTCCACTGTTCATCTTCTGTACCTATATCTCCTATTGTGATATTTTCAGGCAGCTTATACTTGTACTTCAGACCATTGGCTTTAAGATCTGCTCTGCTGAGCTTGAAATCTAAATATAATTCAAAAGATTTGCTCGGATTTAACTTATCTGTATGATTATACTCCGAGCCGTCAACTATAATTCTGTGTGTATTAAGATATCCCGTGACATCGTAGAATTCGTCCGGGTTTGTTGCAAGAAGAGTCGGCGGAGCATTCTTTCCTGCAAGGAAATAAATTCCTGTTGCCTCCGCGCCTGTAGAATCCGGCTTCTTCCCCCTTAAAATATCCGAATTCATCTCAAGAGTTTCCTCTTCCGATGCATCTGATGGGGACGCATTATAATCTGATACGGAAGTATCAGTATAATTTTCGGAAGTTTCCTCCTCTGATGCATCACCGTTTGATGCCATGTCAATACTTTCATCCTTCAACACATACGAATAAGAATCTGGAACAAGCCCATTACCCTTAAAGCTTTCCGGATTCCCTATGCTGCTGAAAGACATCATGAGCGCCATAGCGAGCGCCACGTGCTTTCTGCCAAAAAAGTTCATAACGTTTCCCTCAATTATTTATAGATTTGATTTGTATCAAAAATTAATATAAGTGATTCTGCTTGAAAATACAATAATTTTTTATGATTTTTTGACATTTTTATTATATTTCAGCTTGTCTTAGTTTCCATAACATGGGATTTTTTTGAGTATATTACCGAACGGATTATCTGACACAATTTCAGTATTGTGATATTGAGTTTCCACCGGCTTCAGTTCATCGATGATGAAAATGTCTCCGGTTTTCAGTTTTGTGGAATGAAAAAACTCCGGTTTTTAAATCAGCAGAATGATGATGTGACTTCGGTTTTCAGTTCAGAGGAATTATGAGGGTGACTTCGGTAATCTCTTCACTTTCCCAGGTCTTCATGAAAATATCACCTGAGAGTGCTTCTGCCATCTTCTTCGCAACATAAAGGCCGATACCCTGTCCCTCAACATTTCGGGAATTGGATCCTCTCCAGAAGCTCTTAAAGACATAAGCTGTTTCTTCCTCAGAGAGTACATTTCCCTTATTCTTTACTGTTATATATACATCCTCATCCTGGCTGCCCATCGTGACGGTGATACCCTGTCCGGAGCCGTACTTGATAGCATTCTCAAGAAGCTGGGATATTATTGTATATATTCCGTCCTTGTCACTTGTAACAAGAGGATTGTTCTCGCATTTAATCTCAAAAGGTATATGAAGAAGCTCTATTCTGGATGTATACTCCTTCTTTACCATATCAACAAGATCCTTCAGATAGAAGGAATCGATCGTCGGTTCGTAAGTTGAATTATGCTGGGTGCTTTTATCCATTATTTCCTTTACAAGCACTTCAACCTTCTCAACATTCTGTTCTATCTTCCTTGCTGTTTCGATGTCCTTTTCGTTCGGTTTTGTCTCCTTATGATAAATCCCCTGCTCGATAGCTTCCGCATAAAGCTTTATATTTGAAAGCGGTGTCTTTATTCCGTGAGCTATGGATACTATAAGAGTCTGTTTCTCTTTTTCCAAAGTATTCAGAACCTTCTGCTTATGATTCATCTCATCCTTAAGCATATTCATGCCCCATACATACTTGCCGAACATTTTTTGCTTTGTCTCGGGAATTCCGTCAGTCATCCTGCCCTTCGCAATCTTCTCTGGATAGTCCGACAGGCTGTTAAAGGGCTTTATCATCGTCCTGTACCCGATGAGTATGACCGCGATAACAGCAAAATAAGAGATGAAGAGAATTATCCCTGCCATCTCCAAAGTAAACGTCCTGTCATCGGAACTGTATATGAAATGTAAAAATCCCTTCAGTGTATTTCCGGAATCCTGCGATTTTCCCTCTATCGGCTGGATATAAGCGGCCGGAGCCTCTATCCTTCTAGGAACATTATCTATACTTATTATCTCAATCCTGTCCGGAACTGCCTTTTTTCCGAACTCGTTCCTAAAGTCTTCAAGTTCGGGAAGCTTATCCCGGCTTAATATCCCGTCGCTATGTTCATCCTTAAGATTATCCTCAACCTCTGAAGCGATCCGGTTCATTACCACTGCTCTCATACCATCTTCACGTTTAAAATGGTCTCTTACGACCACATAAGAAACTGCAGCCGCCGCAAGAAACAGCAGAGTAATGATAACTATAGGCCTAATAATGGTTTTCAATCCGCATCACCAAATATATAACCCTTTCTCCATACTGTTTTAATTAATGTAGGCGAATTCGGTTCATCTTCAAGTTTTTCCCTGAGCCATCTCACATGAACGTTTAGAGTCGCCTGCTCCACAAAGGCATCCTTCCATACTGCATCATAGAGTTCATCCTTATCAAGAAGCCTCCCGCGGTTTTTCATCATGAATAAGAGCAGGTCGTACATTTTTCCCCTTATCTCACATTCCTCGCCGTTCTTAAATACCGCACGGCGCTTCAGGTCTAACGTTATATTCTTATATGTTATATTCTCATCTTTATCCGAAATATCTTTGCTTCTTCTGAGCAGTGCTCTGATCTTAGCCGTAAGGATCGGTATCGTAATCGGCTTTTCGATATAATCATCCGCTCCGAGCCTGTATCCCATAAGCTTACTCTCATCATCGCTCTTCGCACTCATCATGATTATCGGGATATCCTTATGCTCTCTTATCGCCGTACATGCGGTAAAGCCGTCAATCCCCGGAAGCATCAGATCAAGCAATATCAGTCTCGACATATCCTTATCAAGAAAGGCTATCCCTTCTTCTGCACTGGCCGCTTCCTGAACCGTAAAGCCTTCTGCCTTCATAAAATCAGCGATGAGGCCTCTGAGTTCATCATCATCTTCAATTATGAGAATATCTGCCATACAACATCTCCTGATTCTCAACTAACCCCATAGTAAGCTTTCTCGATTGATCTGTTACGGGTCTGTAACTATTTTACTGAATTACTACTGCTCGATATTGATACGCACGAACTTCGGATGATTCACAACTCCTTCTGTACCTGTGAATGTGACATCGAGCTCTCCGGTTCCATAATCATAAATGATCGTCTGAAATACATTTTCCGAATGAATCTTCTGAAAACGGGATGCTTTATCCTCTGTCTCACGCGTCACGATATCCTTTACATCGGAAAGGGATAATTTCTCCTTCTCACCTGCCCAGGCATTATACTTTACAAATCTCACATAATTACCTCCGTTAATCGTGCAGAAGTCTCTGTTTCCTTCCGTCACAAAGGAGTTAACAACACACAGGCTGTCCGGATTATCCCAGGTAAGTCCGTCCGTAAGTGGTGTATCCTCATCTCGAAGCACGGATTTTCCGACAAATCTCCTGTTTTCATCATCGGCATCCGATTCACTCGAGGAGTCTTTCGATGCATCAGCCAAAACACCATTTGATCCTTCACCCGATGTATCATCGGCATCGCCCTTCGATTCTTCACCCGATGTTTCACCAGCATCATCCGTCGCAGTCTCATCAGCTGCGTCATCCACCGCAAAATCCTGCACGCAGTCCTCCGCAACCAGGCAATCCTTCTTATCGGTTATTATAATATTATGTGAGTAAGTGAAATTCTTACTTTCCGCAATCATATACTCACCGATGCTTCTCGCATCGTTCATATTCTCAAGTGCGTATCTCAATTCATAAGTATAACATTTTTTTCCGTCACATACATAATCTTCTTCAGAACTCACATCAAGAATTCCCGCAAATACACCATCATCATTGATTCCTGTCAGAACATCCAGCATTCCCATCACCGAAAAGGTTGTATAGCTGTTCTTTCCTTCCGGCATCTTAAAATGTGTGACTGCCTGTCCGAGACACATCTGATTCTCGCTTCCGAGCGTCCACTCAAGAGTCCTGCTTACTATCCTCTCTCCCGACTCAGTCTTATCCCCCCATGCCGAAAATGCATTGCAGTTTGTTCCTCTGAGACAGTCCGGAACTATATGTATCAGCAGAGCCTCTTCATAGCTTAGAAGTCCATCCTCCGTGAAGCCTCGCCTTCCTTCAGATATAGTTGTCGCAAAGCCTTCCATTTCCTGCCTGTACTCTTCTCTCATACCGGCAAGCAGCTTCTCTATCCTGTCACCTACAGGAGCATAATCTCCGTAGAGATTTGGAAATGCCATCTTTATATTCTCATAAAGATAAGGTTCAAGCAGAGCAGCAAATTCGAGATCAACCTTTGATATCGTTTCCGCATATGCACATCCGACCGCATAATAATCTCCGCCGGTATAATCGAGATAGATTTCAAAATAAGAAGGTTTCTTCTCTATCACACAGAGTCCATCATCTGACTTATATACATCAGTTGCATCTTCATAGTCCGCCGGCTCTCCCGAATAGCTTTCTGTATTAAATGTACTTCCGACCTTGTTCAGATTACTCTCGGCGGAGACTGAGGCATTATATTCATCATAGGTCACCATATCTCCGGCACATCCGGATAGTGAAAGCAGAAATCCTCCCGTCAGAAGCATCGCCGATATTTTGGCAGCCGCACTTCGAACCGGATTATGCAGTTGTTTATCCTTTATCCTAAACATATTTTACCATCCCTGTTCCATAAGCCATTTGTTAATCCTATGCTCCCGCTGTGTGAGCTGTGATTCATCCTGAAGTTTTCCGAGCACTTCCTCTCCTTCTATATGACCGTCTATCAGGTATATAACCTTGTCGCTCGCAGCGGCAACTCTTGCACTGTGTGTGACCATCATGATAGCCGTTCCCTCACGATTTACCTTCACAAGCTCCTGTATAACCTCGCCCGCAGCCTTTGAATTAAGAGCTCCGGTCGGTTCATCTGCGAAAAGCACCTTCGGATGATTGATGAGTGCTCTGCAGAGACAGGCTCTCTGAAGCTGTCCTCCTGACACCTCTGTTATCTCATTATCCGCAATCTCCATGATGCCAAGACGGCGCATAAGCATTTCAGCCTCTTCACGGATCTGCTTTCTGTCCCGCTGTCCTGCATGAAATCCCGGAAGCAGGATATTATCCAGTATGCAGAGCTTTCTCATCATATACATCTGCTGAAATATAAATCCCATACTGACGAGACGCTCTTTTGCCATTTCTCTGTCATTCATCTCTCCGAGATTCTTTCCGAGAAACATAACATCTCCAGAGGTTGCCCTGTCCATACCGCTTACAGTATAAAGCATCGTTGACTTTCCGCTTCCGGATGGACCCATGATAGATACGAATTCACCTTCTTCAAGTCTGAAATCAATATTCCGAAGAACATTGTTGCTGTATTTGTTTACTATATAAGTCTTGCAAAGACCTTTTACATCGATTACTGTTTCCATATTAATCTTCCCTTATATTCCATATATTAATGTTCTTCACTTTATTGAGGCATAACCTCAGCGCAACGATAACCGTACCGAATATGATAAACGGTATTATCAGATATCTGTCGATCGGATCCGGAATAAATCGGAATCCCGTCGAACCAAAGGTTTCAAATACCTTTCTTACCGCCATGCTTACTACAGTATTCTGCAAAATGATTGCAAGGATATATGAGATCACAAGTATTATGATCATCCGGAGAATCTGCCATTTTCGGACATCTTTGTTTGAAAATCCGACACACTTAAGCATCGCAACCGAGGAAGTCTCCCTCGCCAGATCGACTGTAGTATATAAAAGTGTATTAAGAGCAAGTATAAATGCGATCATGACCGATAAAATGACCTTCAGCGCATCTATATATCCTGTTATATATGCAAAGTCATCAGCTCTTTCCTCTTCTATGGTATCAACATACTTTTCTCCGAAGAAGTCCTCCATCATTTTAATATACTTCGGATGTTCGGACTTCGGTGCATCTATATAGAGATCCGTAACAAGCAGTTCCGTCTTCACCGCTCCCGTATACTCTTCTCCGACAATGATCGAAGGATATCCTTCCTCCATCTTGTCAAAAAAGCCTGTTATGATAAATGTCTTCGTCACCGTATGAGAACCGATCTTATCATCATTATATTCATCCAGCCTGAGTTTGATATTGTCTCCTATCTTCCAGCCCTGCTTCTTGGCCGTAAAGTAACTTACTATAACCTCATTATCCCTTATCGGAAGTTTTCCTCCCTTTCTCAAAGGAATAAGCTCATTATTCGTATCGCCGAATAAGAATTTCGCTGCAATCTCTTCTCCGTCGGGAACAAGAATCTCGGCATTTGTCGAATTCATATACCGCATTTTAACCGGAATTCCGGCCGCATTCAGTTCTTCACCCATAACAGTATAGGCTCCGAGCGTATCTCCGCCCTTCTGATAATAATAACTTGCCCAATCTCCCGACATATATACTATGAAGTCATATCTGAGAAGAAGGAAGCTTTTTGAATACTCGGCACTCAGCAGCGTACTCTTCAGATGAAATACCACAAAGAGTATTACAATTGCCATCGCATATGTGATCACTAGGAAAATGTACTTCTTAAAGCTGTTAACTATATTTCCGATTGCAAGGAATGACGGAACCTTAAGATGCTTCGATTTATACATATTCATCTTGTTCAGTTTCTCGAAGCGCTCTCCTGCGGCATTTCCGTGTATGGTTTCAATGACAGATATCTTACTTATCCTTCTCATCATGAGTGCCGCAAAAAGAATGATCAGAAATATAATTCCCACAGATACCAGGATTGAAATGTATGTCGTCATGTTATGATTTTTCATAACAAGATTCGTACAGAACTGTCTGATCAGATACTTCGAAAGCTTTACTCCCGCAGTAAGTCCGGCCGCACCTCCGATAATGGCAAATACTATGTAGGTTGCCGCAAACATCCATCTGTATCGGGGAGAATCAACTCCGATTGCCCTCATCATTCCGATTTCTTTTTCTTCCTGTTTTATCGCCGCAACCATCATAAAACGGATTGTTATAAGCATTATGAGTATTATGATGATGCTCATAGCCAGAAGAAAATAAGATATTACAGTAACAATTGTATAATCCGAATCTATTTCCGGAGTATAATTCCACGAAGACCAGGCCTTTATAAGATTATTATCATATAACTCTTCTGTGATCCTTCTTTCAAAGCTGTTGCTCTTCGCATTTATATACAGCTTAACAATTCTAAAAGGGAATTCGCTCTTTAATGCCTCATAGTCCGCATCCGATATGACCAGATCTTCACTGACTACGATTCCCGGATTCTTATATATCTCAGATACCGTAAACTCATAAATGTTTCCCATCTGAGTTGTTATATCGATCTTATCGCCTCTCTTTATTCCCGCAAGATCAGCCATATCTATACTTACCGCTATGCATCCCGGTTCCACAACGAAAGGAGAGTCCTCATCGTTATAAAGAAGATTAACCTTCTTCGGCTGAGTAGTAAGATGAGTTGATCTGATCGGAGGAAAACCTTCATCAGAAACATATCTTCCGTTTATACAAACCTCATCACCGATTATCCCTATCCACTCGAGCACTTCTCCATCGATGATCATATCGCTCTGCTTCATATATTCCTCGAGTGCTTCTTTCTTCTCATCGAAGCTTCCCATGCCTATATTGCAGTTAACGCGGATATTGGCTACCTTTGTAATCTCGCTCGTATTATTTCTTCCGGCGATCGTAGCATATAAAAGGTTCGATGCCATCACGGAAATGATCGATGCCGAAACTATAAATATAAAAAGAATTATGTTCAGACCTTTATGAGCCTTAAGGTCATTTTTCAACATTTTAAAAAACATGTCTCAACCTCCTACCCGGCAGAGGAAACGAAAAAAGATGCTGCAACCTCAACCTTCATTGAGATTGTAGCATCTTGATTTTTTTCAATCTTTAAAAAACTATTAAAATATTAAATCATCCTTATACGCTGATTGTATGATCCTTTGTCATTGACAGTCTAACATCGGCCAGTTCATTTGCCAGTTCCTTATGATGTGTGGCTATAACTATCAACCTTTCGGGATTCCTTAACTGTGTCAGATACTCCTTGATCATCTCCTGAGATTCCTCATCCAGACCGCTGAGCGGTTCATCCAGAAGAATAACCTTGGGTTCCATTGCAAAAATGCTTGCAAGTGCGACTCTTTTCTTTTCTCCTCCGCTGAGATTATATGGTACTCTCTCTCTTAATTCTTCTATGCCGAACATTTTAAGATATTTCTCGACTCTTTCTGCGGTTTCACTTTCATCCAGTCCCAGCTGAGAAACTCCGAAGAGCACCTCATCTTCAACGCTTCCAGTAAAAAGCTGCAGCTCTGTATTCTGAAACAGAAAGCCCTGCTTCTTATGAAGGTTAAATGCATTTTTCTTATCCTTCATATATTTTTCGTTGATCAGCTCGCCGAAGAATCTGTAGGTTCCGCTGTCCGGGAAACTGAGTCCCGTCATTATTCTGAACAGTGTGGACTTACCGCATCCGTTCGGGCCGTCGATAACATATATCTTCCCCATCTCAAAGCTGTAGCTGAAGTCATGCAGAGCCTTAATCCCATTATACGAATAATTCACTTTTTCAAATTCCATTACGCCCAAAGCTGTAACCTCAACTGCTTCATCATTAACTGAGTATAAACAAATGCCGCAATCTCAACTACTTCATCATTAACTGAGTAAAAATAAATGCTGCAATTTCAACTCCTGCAATCAGAAAGTATATCATATCGTAAAGATTTATCCTATGTTTTTTCAAAACCGGATACTGTCCCGTGAAGCATCTGGTCTGCATTGCCTCCGTTGTTTCGCGTGACATTTTTTCGGAAATCAGATACGTCGTTCCGAGAACTCCGCCCGTCCCTTTCTTATTCCAGCGAACCCGGCTCACGGTCCGAAGCTTGACCGCTTCGCTGAGAGAATCCGCAACTCTTCCGAGTATCATAAGGAAATGTACCGTAGTATCCAGAATGAGAATAAATGTAGCCGGTACATGCACTGCCCGAAGCGCCCTCGTCGTTTCATTCCAGGAAACAAATTGATTATAGATTGCTATCAGACCAACAGATATAAAAACCTTCATGGTAACCGTCAGAAGAGATCTCGGGTTTCCGAGAAAAACCGCGGGAAGCATAACCAGCGCAGTAAAAAGGACCACCGGTATTACCACCTTAATTACCGCTGCTATCTCATCCGCCTTAAGAACGGAAATAACAGCA
Organism: uncultured Lachnospiraceae bacterium; assembly: GCA_946405625.1. Taxonomy (GTDB): domain Bacteria; phylum Bacillota; class Clostridia; order Lachnospirales; family Lachnospiraceae; genus Eubacterium_Q. The sequence continues at coordinate 88,519 of CAMJHQ010000008.1, forward strand.
AGCATCATCGCCAGGATCGCATACGAAAAAAAAGCATTCCTGCTGAATGAAACAAGGATGATCGTTAACAAAACAAGAGCGAGCTGCGCAACGGCAGCCGCTCCCTTTCTGTTTTTTCTGAAATTTCTTCTGTCTTTTAAAAGTTTTGCTATCATTATACAGCCTTTTTATGTGTAAGTGATGCGAGCTTAAAGAATATTATGAGCAGAGCAACTCCGATCACTGCCGACAAAATATATGCCATAATATCCGGAACTCCGGACATCGAATAATCCGGCATCAGTGCTTCAAAGTTAAAGCCTTCAAGCATTCCCTTAGGTGTAAAGCCCGCTCCGGTTTCGGCAATTTCCTCAACTCCCCATTCACCCCATGCGGTTCCCTCCGCAAGAAGTCCGAGCGGTGTAAGGATGATCAGCAGTGCAAGTAATATCACCGACTTATCAAATTTCTTTTTACCATCCTCAGATACAGACAATTGTCCGTCCTTTTCCATATATGCCATCGGCATATCCATTGTAGTTTTCCTGATAAAGCTGTAGATCAGAACGGTGAAGATAACCTCCGCCAATCCTGCCACAGTTAAATGTGCGGCCATCATCGCAGGAATTGAAACGCTGAGTCCGTACGGACAATAAAGTGCCTGTCCCGCACTGTCCTTAAAGAGCATCGGCTGAATTCCGAACTCGATTGCAGCCATAAGTGCTGCCGCATTTATTCCGGCATATGATCCGATTGCTATAGATATAATCTCAGATGAAAGCTTTCTGTCCTTACCTGATTTTCCTTTACCCAATATTTTGGACATAAGGAGTGTCACTGCATATCCGACAAACGGCATTACAAATGCCATATTAAAACAGTTCGCTCCTAAAGCCAGTATTCCTCCATCTCCGAAAAGTACCGCCTGCAACAGAAGTGCCACAGTTACGGCAAGACAAGCGGCATAAGGTCCGAGAAGGACTGATATAAGAGTTCCTCCGACCGCATGTCCGGTTGTTCCTCCCGGAATCGGTATATTAAACATCATTCCGACGAAGGAAAAAGCCGCGCCTATTCCTATCTTCGTTACTTTTTCTGCCGTAAGATCCGTTCTTACTTTTTTAATCGCTATGCCCCATACGGGAACCATTACACCGGTCATAACCGCCGCAGTAACGGGGCTCAGATAATTCTCAGGTATGTGCATTTAATCAGTTCCTTTCCATAACATATTAAAGAACAAAACATATCGCTTTCAACATGCTTCTCGCGAGTAGTGTGCTATCATAAGCAGCTATAAAGCAAAAAAGACACGCGAAAAAAACTTCCGTTTTTTCGCATGTCTTCAATAACATGTCTGATGTGCTTCATGCACGTTATGATTATAATTCAATCTCATTTCTGCTGTCAAGAATTTCGCCGCCTGCTGTACATGCAGGGCAGATGCAGTATTTTCCGCCTGCCGCCTTCTTTTCCTTGGCAATCTTGGTCATCATCTCAGCCTGTTCTTTACCGAACACCTTTGCTCCCGCTTCGGATTCGAAGAAAGGAATTACCATATCAAGTGTACATACATCCTCTTCGAGTTCCTTAAAGAGTTCTTCCCTAAGCTCCGGTTCTTTATCCGTTTCAGCGCCCTCAAGATATCTGAATCCTACTTCCTTAAGTTCCGGGCAGACACTTGATGCTGCTACTACTTCATTTACTTTTCTTATAAGATCCTGCTTTGTCTTAATCATTTTTGTCCCTCAACTATTTCACATATTTTATCAACCGCATCCTGGATCAGAGCCGAAACTCCGCCTTCCTTAATCCCGGCAACATATGTCTCGCATCTGTTCATGGGGATCAGTACTCTTTCGGCCTCGCTTTTTCCGACCGCTTCAGCCATTACCGATGTAATCTCGCCAAGCATCGAATCCGCCATTACGATTCCGATAGGTCCGGCAATCACCTTAACCTTTTTGCTGCAGACTACAACCGAATTCTCGCCGGTCGCCGCTTCATCGGCACCCGCCTTCTTCATAGCCTGTGTGGCCACACTGTTTGATCCGACCGCTACAATATTTATATCGGGATTTTTCTTCTTTAGTCCGGCGATCAGCTGTTTTCCGATTCCACCACCCTGAGCATCAATTATTAGAACATCCATATATTACGTATAATCCAATTATCAGTAGATGATTGGATTTTTTCCTTTCTCCCAGATATTACCACGTAATTATCCTTTATATACGATCTTTCCGCCGCATATAGTATAATGCACTTTGCCAGGAAGTGTCCAGCCTGTAAAAGGTGAGTTCACTGCCTTTGACGCATATTCTTCTTCCTTTACAACCCACTCTTCATTTTCTCCGAAGATAACTATATCGGCAGGTTCATCTTCACTTATGCTTCCCGGTATCATCCTGTAGAATTCGGACGGATTCTTACTCATAAGCTCCATCAGCTTCATCAGAGATATATGTCCCGGCTGAACCAGTGATTTAATTCCGAGTCCGAGTGATGTTTCAAGACCTGTAATTCCACTCGGTGCCTGAGCCATCGGACGATCCTTTTCTTCCTTTGAATGAGGGGCATGATCGGTAACTATCATATCTATCGTCCCGTCAACTATTCCCTCGATTATCGCCTGTCTATCCTCTTCGGTTCTGAGCGGCGGATTCATTCTTGCATAAGTTCCGTACTTAAGCACTGCATCTTCCGTAAGTGTAAAGTGATGCGGTGTAGCTTCCGCATGAACATCAGCTCCCTGCTTCTTTGCAAGTCTTACATAGTCTACACTTTCCTTCGCACTTATATGCTGTATGCAGAGTGCAGCTCCCGTATTAAGTGCCATCGCACAGTCACGTGCTACCATGATCGATTCTGCAGTTCCCGAAGCTCCGCCGTATCCGAGCTCTTCGGAAACCTTTCCCATATTTACGCCAGGCTGCTTAATAAAGAGCGGGTCTTCTTCATGAAGACTGATCGGAAGATCGAGCTCTCTTGCCTTCAGCATAGCTTCATAGAGGATCTTCTCATTCATTATCGGAAGTCCGTCATCGGTAAAGCCTGCCGCACCCGCAGCTGCAAGAGCATCCATATCGACAAGCTCTTCTCCTGCCATACCACGTGTCACGGTTGCGGTCTGGAGTACATTTATCCCTGTTGCTTCACCCTTCTTCTGTATGTACTCGAGTGTTTCGATACTATCTACTGCAGGCTTCGTGTTCGCCATACATACAACTGTAGTGAATCCGCCTCTGGCCGCAGCCTTTGCGCCTGTTTCGATATCTTCTTTATAAGTAAATCCCGGATCTCTGAAATGTACATGCGTATCAACAAGCCCCGGTGCAACAATAAGTCCCGATGCATCTATCACCTGAACGTCCTTATCCTTCAGCCATCCCTCTGCCGCGTTGATATCCTGCTCGACCTGAATGATCCTTCCGTTATCTATAAGGACATCTGTCACTTCATCTTTTTTTGTAACCGGACATACAACATGTCCGCCTTTAATAAGTATCATAGTGCACCTCCTAACATGCTTATTCTATATCACCGACTTACTATTTACAAATAAAAATAATGCAGGTGTCAAAAGTACCTTTTGTCTTTTGACACTTATGTCATAAAAATATAGGGATATTTACCACGGCCTCTCCCTATGGTAAATATCCCTGTTATAAATCAGCTTAGATATCCTAAATATCTTCGCTGTCGTCACTATCCCCTGATTCATTCTCAGGTTCTTCGACAACTGTATTTATTGTGGTTAATTCAAAATCCTCTTCATTTTCTTCGACCGGTGCATCCAGTGGCTCTACCGCATTCTCTGCATCCATCGCTTCTGATGCACTGAGTTCAGCTTCCTCAACCGCCTGCTGTGCTGCCTGTTGTGCAGCTTCTTCTGCCGCCTGCTGTGCAGCCTGTCGTGCGGCTTCTTCTGCTGCCTGCTGTGCAGCCTGTCGTGCCGCTTCCTCCGCCGCTTGCTGTGCTGCCTGTTGTGCAGCTTCCTCTGCCGCCTGCTGTGCAGCCTGTCGTGCAGCTTCTTCTGCCGCCTGCTGTGCAGCCTCTTCTGCTTCTCTTGCGGCCGCTTCTGCTGCTTCACGTTCTGCAACCCTGGCTTTTATCTGTTCCTCGGCACTAGGCTTCTTTTCTTTTTTATTCTTCTTGGCTTTCTTCTTTTTTTTGCCCGAATCCGCCTCATCCGGATTATCTCCGACCGGATTCACTCCTTCAGGATTCTGTACACCCGGATTTCCGGCATATGTATTATATGCATAAGAACTTCCTGCATCCGAAGCCGATTCTACTGCACCGTCTTCCTCATCATCTTCATCATCTTCCAGATCGTCATCATAATTCTCAACTTTAGGCTTGGTAAAATGATCCTTGATTCCGGCTCCGAGTTCTGCAAGAAGATCAAGCGCTTTCTCCTTATTCTTTGCATTGAAAACAACTGTTCGCTTACTGTACAGCCAACCCAGAAGAACAAGTACCGAAACAACCGGTAATATAAGAAGTATACAGCACAGCTTGAAAATTCCGCCTGCACGTTCCATTTCGAAACGTGCTACATTTTCCCAGAACGGATAAGCTATCTCTGTAGTCTTCATGCTCATATACTTTTTGTTCTTCAGATATTTCCAGATTGAAGAAATTCCGAATCTGTCTGTATTCTCTACCAGCTCTCTCTTTCCAAAGCTGAGGCTGGATCTTACTTCGGTTCCGCTTGCCTCTTCCTCGGGATCGACAACGATATTCGCAGCCTTACCCATAGTGCTCATTGCATAACCCTTTATCGGTTCCGGAAGGACTGCCTCATAACAGTTTATATTTACCTTCTTATCCATAAGAGCAAATGCCGAATAAGGTATAAAAGCAGCATCATAATTTCCGTAGGCCATCTCTTCGGTCTTATTCTGTGAAGCCTCAACAACTCCCATGACCGTAAATACCCGGCCGCCTATCCATATTTTCATACCTTCTACATTTACGCTTCCGAAGATATTCCATGCCATATTCTCATCCAGCACTACCTGGAAAGGATCGATTCCGTCACCGATCTCACTCGCCTTCTCAACCGGATTAATATAATTTCCGTTTAAAAGAGGTATCGGATGAACAAGGAAGAAATCGTCACTTACACCGTATACCTTACCGGTCAGCTGTACATTTTCCCTTTCGATCACCATATCCGCAAATCCGGAATATGCATCGATATATGCTCTTCTGCCCGAAGTATCTGCCGGATCAAAATAGGTATCCTCAACCAGCTTCTTCGTAATACCGGTTCTTAATTCTTCCACCGTCTTTTTTCCGGCTTCATAGGAATCCGAGTAGAATAAACTGATCTCCGAATAAGGAGTTTCCTTGCTTTCCCAACGTTCTGCAGCCTGCTGGGAATAGAGTCTTTTAACTCTTTCGCTCTGCAGGAACCATATATAGGCTGTGATCAGTACAAGCAGGATATTAACGGCAACCAGTACCTTTATTATGTTTTTATGTTCAAATCTGCTTAGCATTTAGTCCCGGATTTCCTTTACTGTTTTTCAGATAATCTTACCTGCTGACCGTTTTCAAGTCGCTTTGATGCATTTGTTACTACATTATCGTACTCTGAAACATCACCGGAGATTGCACACTTTGTTGTATCCGATGCAAGCTTCTTAACCTCAACCTTCTTTACGGTATAACGGTTTCCGAGCGGTGTGCTCTTAACCTTGACTACAAGAACGAAGTTACCTGTGGTATCTTCCTTAACCGCATTATTAGGAACAACTGTATCATACTTCTGGCTCTTCTCTCCGACTGCAAACTGGAGAGTCTGGCCTACACTGATATCGCTTCCCTTTACTTCAAACTTAACAACAACATTCTTATTCGGATCATTCGGATCCGGCTTAATGCTCTTTACTACTGCAGAAGCATCCTGTGACCATACATTTTCTATTGCAGCTTCATCTCCGACACGGATAAGTCTTCCGTCTGATTTGGAAACAGTCGCCGAAACTTCATATCCGCTCTCTGCAAGCTGGATGGTTGCTACAGTCGTATTAGCTGCGACCTTTTCTCCGTCCTTCATTGTAATATTTGTGATAATTCCGTCATTCGGAGCAACTATATTTGCAGTATCATCATGATCTTTGAGTTTCTGAACTTCCTTTCTTTTTGCCTCAAGGTCGTCCATCTCTTTCTTCATGTCTATATCATCTTTCTGCTGCTGTATATCATCCTGTTTTTTCTTACTCTCTATTGCTCTGAGTTTTGTTTCATATGTTTCCTGAGCAGTCTTAAGAGCCTTCTCGGCATCCTCCACAGATACAGCTGTCGGATCAGCTGTCGAAGCAGCCTCTATTTCGGCCTCAAGATCTGCAAGCTGTGCTTTCTCTTCGACCAACGACTGTGCTACGGCTGTAACATCCTTTATCTCGTATTTTAAGTCATCTATCTCCTGTTGAAGTTCCTGCGTATATACATCACCTGAAATTATTGTTAATTCTTCATTTGCTTTCTCTATGCTACCTTCAATTGACTCAATATTTTCATATATATGATCAGCATCTGGATCATTAGGATCTGTAAAGAGGGATAAACTCGTCTTCTCCTGGTTAAGTTTGTCATTCAGATCCTCGATTTCACCCTGCAAAGCCTTAATTCGTGCGGGAATCTCCTCAAGCTCCTTCTCCTTAGCTGCTATTACTTCCAGTTTTTCAGTGTAGCCATAGCTTTCTGCAAGCACATCAAACTGTCCCTGAAGCTCGTTTACAACTGACTGCTGATTCAGCATTTCCTGCTTCTTAGCCTCTAACTGTTCCTTGCTATAGACGGTAGAAGCTTCATTTTCCTTAGCCTTTCTGACGCCCTTCTCTGCATCTTCTATAGCCACCCTGTATTTCTCAAGTTCGGCATAGTCCTCTTCATAACTTGGATCAAGTTTGATCATGTTCTTCTGATGAGCTATTTCAAGCGTCCTAAGTTCGTCCTCAGCTCTCTTAAGCTCAGGATTTTCAGCTTCATCGAAGGTTGCGATCACATCGCCTTTCTTAACTTCATCACCGCTTTCAACAAGCACTTCCTTTACAACTCTGTCGCCGCTTACAGTAAGCTCGACATCCTTAGCTGTCTCAACATCGCCCTGGCACCTTACCTTCTGCGATACAGAACCTGAAGAAACCGTCGTAGTGGACACCTCCGGCAGTGAATGATTCATTATTGTATTAGAGAAAAATGTAAGCACCAGAAGTGCAATTACAAAAACTATCGCAAAGTTCTTGATGGCTTTCTTTCTTCCGCTTTTTTCCTCTTTCTTTTCGTTCTCTTCCATTACAGATCTCCTTTTGAGTATTTCTAGTTTGTGTCTATCCCTTTACTGAACCCTGGTAAGCAATTCCGTCTACCAGGTATTCTTCGCCATACAGGAATATAAGTATCGGCGGTACCATATATATCGTCGCTATGGCAAAGGCAAGTCCGATCTCGCCTTTGTTGATCTGTGACAGGAAAACCGATAAAGGATGATATGCACTGTCACTCAGCATAATAAGCGGTTGTTCAACCATGTTCCAATAATCTATAAATACAAGGATTGCAACAGATGCGATCGGTCCCTTACAGAGCGGGATCGCTATATCCTTGAATATTCTCCACTCACTGCAGCCGTCAAGTTTTGCGGCTTCTATAAGCGATTCGGGAATTCTCTTCATATATTTCGTAAGCAGATATACACTGAACGGGGAGAAGATTCCCGGGAAGAGTATCGACCATCTGGTATCAAGAAGATTCAGCTTACTTGCAACTATATAGTTCGGAACAAGTGTAACCTGATATGGCATAAGCATGAGTATCAGGTACAGGAAAAATATCAATGCTTTTAGTTTTCCCTTGAACCGTGCAAAACTGTATGAAGCTCCGAGTGCTACGAGTATCTGGAATATCATGATCGGAACTGTAAGCAGAACCGAATTCCAGAACTTCATCAGATAGTCCGGACTCTTGAGAAGCACAGTTTCATACTGTGTTGCAACAACCTTATCCGGTATAAGCTTCAGATTTACCTTTTCGGAACGATAACTCGTAACCTTATCCGCTCCATCGGATGTGTAATTGTTAAATATAATTCCGTAGTTACTGCTGATCTCCTGTTCTGACATAAACGAATTGCAAAATGTCAGAATCGTCGGAAGCAGAAATGATAAGGCGAAGATTACTGCTATGATAGTCAGTATGGTCTTCTTCAGTATATTTTTTATTTTGAAATTCTTACCCATATTAACCTTCGACATCCTTTCCGACTTTATTCTCAAACAGGAACAGTCCTCCGATAATAATCGTCATTACTATGGCCATTATTATCGCGGCTGACGAAAGCTTCTGATAATCTAGAGATTTGAAGGTATTGTTCATAAAATGCTGAAGCATATATAGTGACGTGACCGGATAATCTCCTGCCAGCAGATAAACCTCTCTGAATACCTTGAATGAATTTATAAGTGACATTATTCCTACGAAGAAAATAGTAGGGGTAATAAATCTGAGTTTGATATAGAAGAACTGCTTCCATTCTGATGCACCGTCAAGTTTTGAAACCTCAAGTACATCCGTCGGAATAGCTGCAAACGCTGCCATGAAAAGGATCATGTTATAACCGAGATTCTTCCAGAGGAAGAGGATGATTACAACGATCTGACCGTAATCCGATTTGAACCAGTCTATAGAATGACCTCCGAAAAGAGTGATTGCCTGATTAAGTACACCATGATTATCAAAGATAACCTGCCATATAAGTACGACCGATGCTACAGGAACCATAAGCGGACTCAGGAAAAATGTTCTGAACATACTTCTGCACGGAATATTTTTTTCGAGAATAAGTGCCATGACCAACGAAAGGATTATTGCAAGCGGCACTGCCTTTAATGAGAATAATGCAGTATTTTTTGCCGCAAGCTTAAAGGCTTCGTTCTGCATAACATTTGTGAAATTCGTCATACCGACAAATTCTTTGGACATGAGATTGTCGATATGCGCATAATAGATTACAACAAAAAAAGGAAGTATAAAGAATATCAGTACGCCTATCACACTTGGAGAAAGAAACAATGAAGAAACAATTTTTTCCTTAAATGTTGCCTTCTTCTTATGATATTTCAGTACATTTCCTTCGCTGTCCTTTACAGGTTCTATTACTTCCTTATTTTTTTTAAACATTTGATATTTCCCCACACAAATAAATAAAAAGTTCTGAAATGATGTCTGTATCTTGTATTTTATAAATACTTTCACCCTAGATATTGTATATCATATAGGGTGTTTTTGCAATTTGATTAAATCATTTATTTTCCTTTACATAGGTCTCTGCCCTGTTTTGAATTAACGAAACGGTTTCATCGATAGTCTTATCTCCCGAAAAATAAGCACCTGCTTCTTCACATACTATATTGTAAATGTTCGTATCCATAGTCCATACTCGTGAAACACTGTCCACCTGATCTCTGAACATCTTTTCCTCATCAGCCGATATCGGGCCAAGTGTCATTTCAATTCCATCCCATCCGACCATTCCTTCACGCGGTTCAATCTCATTACCGAATTCATCCGTATATTTTTCCGTCGTTGAATATACCTTCATATACATTTCAAACATATCTTTCCTGGTCGGACATCCATAACCCGGTTCATAATAATGTTTGGATTGATACTGCTTTGATACGATCATCTTAACAAATTCCCAGGCCATTTCCTTGTCGGCACATGCAGACGATATACCGAGAGAATCGCGTATTGTTACATAAACTCCGCGACCTTCCTTATCCGGATAACCTATATATGTAAAGTCTCCACCGAGAGCATTTTTATAATATCCGATCTCATCAAAATCCAGATATCCCTCTGTCAGAAGCTGCTTTCCCGAAATAAAATCATTCTCGTAATTAATGCTGCCCCAATCGGTTTCGGCATTTTCTCCGCGATTACACATTTCAAGAACGCTCTTGAATTCAGGAGTGTCAAAATAACATTCTCCCTTCTCCCAGTTAACAAAGCTGGACATGGAAGTTGTCAGGAAGATCATCAGCATCTCGCTCTTGTTGGTAGTCCCGAATATCCTGCAGTCACTTGGCTTTGAATCAACGTATTCTTTCATATCCTCAAAGCTCCAACCCTGCTTATCTTCAAACTCCGATTTCTTTCCGATCAAAGCCCTTACATAGAAATGTCCTCCGAGATAATAGGTCTTTCCGTCTATTTTCGTTGTATTGAAAACTGACGGTATCATATCATCTTCCGAAATATCGGGATCCTTCTCTATATATGGTGTCAGATCCTCGAGCAATCCCTTGGATACACACTGCTCTATGGAAAAATCCCCGAGGCCGTTATCCAGATAATATATATCTCCGGATTTTCCCGCCGCAAGATCGGCCGCCATTCTTTCATAGGAATTATCCATCTCTCCGTATTCTACTATCTTAATCCTGCAGTCATTATGAGTTTTGTTGAAATCTATAACCAAAGCTCTAAGTTCAGCTGTTGCATACATGCATACAAGCTGCAGTTCCTTCTTATCAACTATTTTCGACGGATCCGTCTTTGTATAAAGTTCAAAAGTCTGATTACTGCTATCCTGATCATACATAGATATGATCAGATTCTTATCATCAACGACAAGTCCGTTTCCGAGATATGTTACATCTATATCCGATGAAGTATAATCACAGATCATATCCATTGTCCCGTCGGATAATTTCACACCATATACCGCTGTTCTCGAAGAATAAAAGATGTCATAATCTCCCTCTCCCTGCTGAAGCTCAGATGCGCCAAGGCCATTTTCGAAGATTACAGAATCCTTGTATGTGCCGTTCTTAATATCTATTGTTTTTAATACTTCTCCGTCATTACTGTAAATATATGCAACCGGAAGACCAACTCTTGTCACTCCTGCCGAAAGCAGATATCCGTTAGTGGCAAGCTTAAACTTCTGCCCACCGCTTACATCAGTTGCAATGATCGTATCATCATAAAAAGCAAGAATCGTATCATCATCTTCCGAATAATAAATGTAAGTCGGCGTCATCGAATCTCTGTACGCGAAACTGACATCTATATCCTTTAATACATTTCCGTCCTTATCCATAACAAGGACGTGCGATTTACTGTCATCATATGATCCATCATCAGCAAACCATAGACCGATATTTCCGTTAACATCGTATGAACAGATAACCGTACTGTGAGATTGTTCCTCTTCATATAACAGCTTCGCGGTTCCTCCCGTTATCGGGGCAGAATATACCCTGAGTGTAGAGATTGACGGATCTGCATTCATCTTAATATCCATTATCGCATCGTTGGATGTAGCCTTTTCAAGAAGTTCACTGATGGTATACTCGTTTGTGCATACTATCAGATTTTCTCCAACTATATTGGAATGACTCGTAACTCCTTTGAATCCTTCGAATCCGCTGTCAACATATTCATATATACTGCTTCTTTCTTCGGTTGTGTCTTCATCTTTCGAAGCTACCGTATCTGAAGCAACCGTCACATGTTCCTTACTATCCTTCTGACCGCATCCCGATCCGGTCAATATGATAGCAGTTACAAGGAGCGCCGCAAGTAACCGCTTATTCATCTTATGTTGTACCCTTTAATCTAACTGTTTAAAAAAACAAAGCACGGTCCCTACCCCCGGACCGTGCTTCATTCTATCATTTTAAAAATATAGATTAAATAGAGATAATCTTAAGGTTTGTTTAATTTTAAAAACACTTTCTTAACAGGCCAAAATCCCGATCAGAAACCACCGTCATCCGATATAAGAACATGCCACAAGTGCCGCTACAGCACCATCTGAAGCAGCTGTGGTCAGCTGTCTTACCGATTTGGTCCGGCAGTCACCTGCAACGAAAATACCCGGTGTTTTTGTTCTGCAGCTTTCATCAGCTGCAACATAACCAGCCGGATCGAGATCCGCAACATTTTTAAAGCCCTGATTATCCGGCTCCTGTCCTATGGCAATAAAGAGTCCCGATACAGGTATATCCTTTTCTTCACCTGTAATCTTATCTTTTACTGTAACCGCTTCAAGTGATTTCTCACCCTTAAGATCGATTACTGTTGAATTAAGGATAAACTCAACATTATCCTTCTTCTGTACTGCTTCCAGATTCTTCGGTTCACCTCTGAATTCATCACGTCTGTGAATTATATAAACCTTATTGCAATAATTGGAAAGGAATAGCGCATCTTCAAGAGCAGTGTTTCCTCCACCGTTCACCGCAACATCCTTCTTCTTAAAAAATGCTCCGTCACATGTTGCACAGTAAGATATTCCTTTACCGGTAAACTCTTCTTCCTTTGTCATTCCAAGATGTCTGTTCTTTGCACCGGTTGCTATTATTACAGCTTTGGCTTCATACTCCTTACCTGACTGCGTGATAACCTTAAAATAACGAGATGAATCTCCATCAGAACCTTCTGCGTCATTTAAAATCTCCTCAATCCTGTCTGCTCTTTCATATTCCACTTCTGCTCCGAGTTCTGTAGCCTGCTCATAGAGACCCATGGAAAAATCAAAGCCCGAAACCATCTTTATTCCGGGATAATTGGCAATCTCAGGAGTATTTACTATCTGACCGCCGACCATTTTTTCTTCAAGACATAAAGCATGTTTTCCGGCTCTTTCAACATAGATTGCTGCCGAAAGTCCCGCAGGACCGGCTCCGATTATAATTACATCCGTCATATAATTTCTCCTCTCGTTTTATAAAACTCTTCGGCGTTTGCGAACTCGCGGAGCGAGTTTCGCAACTACCTATATATAACACTTAACAATTCCTCCGATAATTGCAAAGTGGCCGGATAAACCGACCACTCCAACTCTTAAATAATTTATATTCTTTTCATTAGAATCCGTGGCTTCCGCTTGATGAGGAGCCGCCACCACCGCCTCCTCCGCCACCGCCTCCTCCGCCGGAGGATGAAGAACTTGGCGGATCGTAAACCCTGGTCTGATGCGTAAATACTATTTTATAATCTGACAGATTCTGCTTTACATTTATTGCTGCAAGCAGTTCCTTCTCAGATGGTCCATGGCCCTTAGTAAAGCCCTTTACTATACCATACGATATCAGAAGTCCGGTAATTATCGCAAGAAAAACATTTGTTACGACTCTCATCGGTTCTGCTATTTTTCCACCATCTAAAACAGTATATATCTGCTCAAATGCTTGAGAAGCACATTTATAATATTCCTTATTAGTAGCATATCGATAAATATTATCCGTTATCGTATCACACTTTGCACCGGTCAGATAAGGTGTTACATCATTTCCGGTGGCTGCGACTGTCAGCTGGCGATTATTCATATCGATATAGAAGATGGTTGCCGATACAGTATCTCCACCATATAATTCATAAAGCTTATTCTTCGCAGCTTTTTCCCAGTCTCCGTAATTTGAATCTGATGTGTAGAAAACCGCATTTGCATATTGGGTAACACGATACATATCATCAGAGAGCTGTTTTTTCTCATTTTCCGAGAGAAGACCGGCATCATCTATTATTCGAACCTCGTAATTGGTTTCCGGATTCTTATTAACAACCGGAGCCGACGCCTCTTTCACGGGAGCTGCTGTATCTTCCGTAGTTTCTTCATCGGAGTTTTTATCTGAAACATTAAGTGACGCTAAATACTCATCAAAGACATAGGCGGCACAAGTATAATATTCACCGTCCGTGGCATACCCTGCACAATTATCGGCTATCCTGTCAACCGCACCATCCTCGATCATAAACGAGAATTCACCGAAACTCGATATATAAAACTCTCTTGACTCAAAATCAATAGTAAAGCAGACTCCGTCGCTCTCTCCGTAAAGTTCGGTATATTTATATACGCAAGCCTGCTCTGCATCTTCTTCCGGATTTTCGTCCAGCGTATAGAAAACGGCATTTCCGTAATCTGTGATCGCTGCCATATGTTCAAGAAGCTCATCTTCTTCTGTATCGGTAAGCACATCCGCCCAGTCCAGAATCAGAGCATCATTTTTTGCTTCATCATTCTCATATTGAATATCCTGCGGAACTGCATCACTATTCTGATACTTAATGTCCTGCGATGCCGCTGCTCGTATCCCGGGTGTATAAAGGGCCATCGCAGCTATAAGAGTCAATATGATCACTTGAAATGTTTTCTTTAAACGTAATCTCCTAAGCACGATCATCACCTCCCTTATACATATCAAACTGAGGTAATGGTCTTGTAGCCAGCAGATTATAGCAGAGCATCATATCAACGATATTTAATATAATTCCGATCATTGCCACAACTGCGGCTGCATAATATATGATGTCACTTGCCGGATCCCACAGCAGTATCATCAATATGATAAAAATACTTATGACCGAAAGAATCGAAGCAACAAAACTCTTCTTTTCTTTCATTGCACGGATATTCTTGCGTGCCGAATTCATACTGATAATCGTACCGATAAGTAAAACTCCTGATATAACTCCACCGATGATAGGAGTACTAAATCCCATATCCGTCATAAGAAGTGAGAATATGTGCGGTAAGAATCCTACTGCAACCATAATTATCATGATTATGGTTATAGCACTTGTTTTATTTTTCTTTTCCTCTTTTTTCTGTTTATTTCTTACCTTAGCATCCTGACGCATATCATTCTGAGTAACCTGATATGTACTATTGGAATCAGCAAATGATGCTCCCTGTTGTGCACGAAGCCTTTCCTGACGCTTCTGCTCTATTTTGGACTGCATTCCCTTATCTTCCGAATAGTTTTCCTGAGAAACTATCTTCTTCATCTCAGAACCATACATAAGTGCACTTATGAATCCGAGTATCGCAACAAGAATAAGAAGTATATCCGGCGTAAGTGTAAGAAAGCTCATAAGCAGTGCAAATATAACAGCCGAGACGATTCCCGCACACACAAAATACTTTGGGATACTCATAGGTACATCTGCAGAAACCTTTCCGGTCTGACCATTTATCGTAGCATATGCAACTCTGTTTCTTATCCTGTAGGCCATAAACCATACCGGAAACATAGCAGTATTTGTACGCTGGATAACCGTATGAATCCTGTTCTTAATCTTATCCTTGCCATCATCAAAGCTCTTTTGAGACATCGGAGATCTGTATTTCAGATAATTATATGTACATTCCTTAGCCAGATCATCTGCAGTATTGACATATACATTTACCGGAACATCCGCCGTATCGGCATAAAAACCCGACAGATAGGACGGGCTGAAATTCATAATATCATGAACACTGTACGGTGCGATTTCAGTACTTATATCATCTGCAAAGGATGAGGATGCATCATACGATACACCATTATAGAAGTTATCCAACATACCGGACATTTGATAATGGTCGGTAATTATGTAATCACCGCTTCTATGAGATTTGGATGTCGCAACGTTTATCTTACCTGTCTGAGTCATATCATAAACCCAGTAAGGCATATATATTCCTCTGAAAGAATCAGCTTTCCCGGCTTCACGATAAGCCTTCGGAGCAAAAATAGATTTTTTGATAAACCGCTCAAATGCTCCTTCACATTCTTTTTTTGTCTTCTTGAACGGAATGATATACTGCGGTCTCTTTTCCTTCGATATTCTGCTTTCAAGAACATTCGGCGATCCGCAATAGCTGCAGAAACCGGCTGCAGTCTCATCGGTAGATGTAATCTCACCACCGCACTGCGGGCATCTGAATACAGTAACATCATATTCCTTACTTTCCTCTGCACCTTGCATTTCAAATGCATACGGATCAAAAAATGAAGAACATGACGAACATTTCATCTGCTGAGACTGTATATCGAATTTGAGAACGCCTCCGCAATTTGGACATTGTACCATGTCATTTCCCCCTAATAATTCTACCCTGGTTAACAATTTTTTTATCAACAATATGACTCTTATGTCATACTGTACAAAAAATGCATAAGCACGTGAATCCACGCACTTATGCATATTTTACTACATACGGATTAATAAAAACAATCATTATATATCCGTATATTTTTATAAATATATCTATAGAAAATAATGGATAAACTGTAATTTCCCGGTGATTATTCCGTAATCAGTGAATAAGCAGATATTCTCTTAATTCTTGCCGATATCATCCAGATGATCAGGAATGATATCACTACCGAAAAGATCACTGCCGCTATTCCCATCCATGGAAATGTTACCATGTTGGACCTCAGAACTCCTACTGCGGTGAGAAGTCCTGCGAGCATTTTGTTGGACCATGCAAGTCCAAGCATGGAACCGACTGCTGCACCGATTGCTATCTGCGGAAGCATCGACAGTACCAGTTCAGTCCTCAGCTGACCACTTGAAAATCCTAGTGCCTTCTTGATTCCGATTTCCTTCTGCTTTTTAATTATCATAGTTTTAACAAGAAGGTTCATGGATAGAACAATAACGATTACTGATATGAGAACTATCGCAAATACCATACCCGCCGCTATTGCTATAACCGAAATGCCGCCTGTTTTCAAGGCCTCTATTACAT
Organism: uncultured Lachnospiraceae bacterium; assembly: GCA_946405625.1. Taxonomy (GTDB): domain Bacteria; phylum Bacillota; class Clostridia; order Lachnospirales; family Lachnospiraceae; genus Eubacterium_Q. The sequence continues at coordinate 105,047 of CAMJHQ010000008.1, forward strand.
TTAAATACTGATCGAGCTTGTTTCCAAACATATCTTCCGCTTTTTTCACCACTGCTTTAGCATTGGCAAGAGAATGATCCTTAACACTCAGATCATATCTCCATCTTCTGACTTTATAATCGAGATGTCTCGCTCCGTCAGATGTCATGGATATATCCTTGCCCATCGCATTCGAATACTGTTCAATACCTGTTATGAGATATCTTTTTTCTGCCTTTCCATAGGTTACTGTAACTTCATCTCCTATATCCACTCCAAGTATCTGTGCTGCTACTCCGCCTATGGCAATCTCATTATCATATATAGGACTTCTTCCACTGATAAGATTTACATCCGGAACATCTGACCAGTCATCAGTCATAACACAGACTACGGAAACTCCTTCCACGCTCATTGTCATTTCATCAACCCACCAGACAGTATCAACTTCCGGCAGATTCTGAAGGTCATTTAAGTATCCCGGGTCATCGCCATTCATCATAAGACTCACATCACCTGTTTCAAGATTAAGCAGCTTGTACAGATTCATCGGATCATATACACAATTATATGCGATATATGCCGAGAATGTTGTTACAAGTCCTATAGATAATGTTACTACAAACAGTATTATATTCTGCTTTGTATTTCCTATAAGAGACTTGAGTGCCATGATCCAGGTAAGAGGTCCCGGTGTTTTCTCGATCGGTGCCCTGTTTTTCTTAAATGTATGATCATTCATTCCGAATCTGAGTGCAATAACCGGATCAAGCTTTTTGATGCCTCTGGTACTTGCTGTTGATACCAGAATAACCGTTCCGACTATAAGAATAAACGAAACAATGAATGATACCATATCAAAAGGATGCTCCCAGACTATCCCACTTTCACTTCTCATCATTTTTTCAAATGTCGGAATAACAAGATACGAACCTATAATACCGGTTATAAATGCTATAAAGCTTGTAAGTGCGAATTCGATTATCATTGCTTTTCTAATCTGATTCGATGTATATCCGAGAGCCTTAATCGCACCGATATTTACTATATTCTGTTCAATACTATTGGATATCCTAAAATAAATGATTATCATCGAAATGATCGAAATAATTAAGGAAAATGCCATAAGCATCGCCGCAATCATATTCTGCATGAGAGATAATACGGATATAAATTCGTTAACACCCTGCCCACGGGCCAGAATCTCATGTTCATCCAGTGTCTGAGACAGTATTCCCGCAGCTTCATCCGGATCAACTCCCTCATTTACTTTTACGTTAAAAAGCGTAAACTCACGTTCTACAGTTTCTTCGCCTTTCTCTCTTGCTTTCCTTACCGATTCACGGATTTTCTCTTCTCTTTCGAGCTTCCATTCTTCATAAAGAGACGGTTTAACATAAGTAATTCCCATTGAGTTGGAAAAAATCCCCTCATAGAATCCCGCAACCTGAAATGTATAGTACTTATCATCTACCTTCACATCCAGGCTGTCACCAAGCTTTGCTTTGAATACGTTGGTATTCATATATATTGAAAGATATATCGGATTATCATACTCTTCATCCGAAAGCTCACTGAAATGTGGAGCCTCTATCTCTCCCCATTCACCGTACGGAAGAATGTACATACTCTGAGTTGACATATCATATGCATTCTTTGAATCTCCCTCGATAGCACTTCCTCTTTCAACAACAAATTCCTTAGATATCGGATTATTTTTTTCATAAGAAGCAACATAGTCCGATGTTGATATGATCTCTTCGATTTTTTCTATATCTTCGGGCTTAAGTGCACTGATAACCACAATATCCGACCAGTTATATTTTTCGAGCTTATCCTGATAAACTGTGCTGTAACCCTTAAAGATCATAATTCCCGTATGAAACAGGAACGTAGACAGTACCATGATAAGGAAAAATGTGATCATATGAGAGAAATCATTTTTAAAATTTGATTTGATTAATTTAGTTAACATTTTTTATCCTCTTCTGCCGAGAACCCTCGGTGCTTTCGCACCGTATCCCGGCTGTCCCAGGAGCACCTCGGTGCTTCGCACCGTATCCCGGCTGTCCCAGGAACACCTCAGTGCTTCGCACCGTATCCTGGGACTTTACCATCCCATCTCACCTAAGAACGCACGAAGTTTCTCGTGGCGTTCCGAGTCTCCTGTTTCATATGGTCCGAGGTGGCATTCGCCACAGATCGCACCGTCTTTAAGATATATTATTCTGTTACCGCGGCGGGCAGACTTCATGTCATGTGTTACCATTACGATCGACTGACCTTCGCGATTAAACTCCGTAAGTACATCAAGAACTGCTGTACTGCTTGAACTGTTAAGAGCTCCTGTAGGTTCGTCCGCAAATACCATATCCGGTTTGTTGATAAGCGCCCTTACTATTCCTACACGCTGTGCCTCACCACCGGAGAGCTGATTCGGAAATTTATACCAAAGCTTCTTCTCGATTCCTACTCTCTGAAGCAGCTCCTTTGCGTTCTGGGCAAGCTTTCTCTTATTCTGTCCCGTAAGAAGTCCGGCAGCAAGAACATTGTCCAGTATACTCATTGTACCGATGAGATGTATCTGCTGAAATACGAAACCGCAGTGTCTTCTTCTGAAAATAGCCAGCTGATCGCTGTTGAATTTCGTAATGTTCTTTTCGCAGAAATTCACCTTACCCAGGCTTGCCTTATCCATTCCCGAAAGAGCATAGAGCAGTGTTGATTTACCTGCTCCCGAAGAACCCATGATTATGGTAAAATCACCCTCATATATGGATAGATCCATATTCTTGATGATATGATGCTGAGTTCCCCCGACCGAAAAGGACTTACAGAGCTTATCTGTTTGTATGATTGCCTTTTTGTTTTCCATTTTATTTACCTGTTTGTTTACCTTGTTTTCTTATTTATATGGATTTTCTGACTTATTCAAACTTCTTATCTCTTGCTCTCTTGATTGCACCTACGATAATAATAAGAAGCAGCACTGCAATTACAACACCTGCAATAAGCATAGTGTTATTTGCCTGCGGAGCTTCCTCCACAACTGTTTCAACTACAGGCTCTTTTACTGTTATATCAAATGTATCCGAAACAGTTCCTGTCTTACCTTCAGCATCTTCATATGTAACCTTAACATTGATTTTTCCTTCTCCGGCTTTAACACCTGTAAGCGAAAGATCAACCGTTCCGCTCTCGCCTACTGCGATTGTTCCCGAATAAGTTGATATATCTGTAATATTATCACCTGTGATCTCTGATGTAACGTTGTAGATACTTCCTTTTCCGGTATTGTTGATCTTAAATGAAAGACTAGTTTTTCCGTTAACATCAATTTCCGTCTTTGTAAGTCTCTTCTCTGTGATAGATGCTTTTGATTCCTGAACTACAGGGACTGTAACTGTTGCGGAATCACTGTATGTATCCCATGAGCTGTCTTCGTATGTATATTCTACCTTCACTGAATAATTCTTCTGTTCAAGATTTCCTCTTGTCTTAAGGTCAACTGTTATATCCATTTCTTCTTCTCTCGGAATTTCTTCAACATAGATTGAATCGGATCCGGATGATGTGATGATCTGGTTATCATCGCTGGAAATCTTTAAGCTGATATTTACAAGCTTATAAGTTGATTCATTCTTAAGATGGATTACCATACTGAAATCATCACCTGCTTTAACGCTGCCGCCCTGAATATCAGCGCCTGTCACAACCAGCCTCGGTGTAGCATAAGCCAGCACCTTCTGAGCCGGATAAGAAAGTACTCCCACAACGACCAAAAGCGCCGTCATAAGGAGTACTATGCTTTTCTTTACACTGTGAAATTTTGTTGTTCCCATTTTTTTCTCCTCACTATCTGTGCTTAATTTTGTGTGACCATTATTTCAGTCACTGTTTCACTTTATGTGAGGATAATATCATTTTAAACCTTAAGTAGCTTTAGGCTTAGATTAATTTTACATTAATTTTTGTTTGAACATTTCAGGCTATCTTAAAGCCCAGTATAACTCTGAAACCACCGTCCGCGTTGGCCACCTCAAGACTGCCCTGCATATTCTCCATTAACTCTTTACTTATAAAGAGGCCGAGTCCCGTTCCCTGCTTTCCTTCAGCATTCGCTCCTCTTTTATATTTCTGTGTAATAAGATTAAGCTCCTCTACCGAAACTCCGCCGCCTCTGTCGGTAATGCTCAGGAAGAGATAATCCATATCAATCTTTCCCGATATATAAATATCCGTATCTGCATATTTATATGAATTATAAATGATATTACTGATAACCTGCGACACTCTCAAATGATCGCAGAAGATAAGGCATTCGGGTATTTCAAATTCCGTAACCTTATTGTTATAATCCGCATCACGAATGAATTTCACAAGCTTTGTGCTTTCCATTTCCTCGCCGTTCACTTCAAGTTTTTCAAGCTCCTCAAGCGTAGAAACAAAAAGATTTGATACGAGGCTGTCGATCTGATCTGCCTTTGCACCAATTGCAACAAGCTTATCCCTTACCGCGTCTCTGTCCTCCTTCGCCGCAAGGACCTCCGACATTGCTTTAATGGAAGAAACCGGTGTTTTAATATCATGACTGAGTTGAGCAACAAGCTCTTTCTTGCTGATATTTGCCGCAAGCTCTTTTTCTCTTGCCTGTTTTAATTCCTCTCTCATAATATCAAAGCTTTCGGTAAATGCTCCGAAAACATGCTTTCTATCCATTTGAAGGGGCTTATCGAGATCTCCTGCAGAAACAGCCTCAGCAAAATCCTTCATCTTATCAAACGGACGTATAACTCTCAGATATATAAGAGTTATCACCGCAAAAAGGAAAAATACAGCCATTCCCGCAGACATTAAATAATATTTATATAGCTTATTTACAACTTTCGTTTCGATTTCATCAACATTGTTATATATGATAACCCGGCCCACAACCTCATCAGCACACGTAATATCCCTTATGGTATCCCGGTTTTTGGTCGCACCTACAACTGTTTCCGAGCCATCTCCGGGTTCAGACTTATAGATCAGCCGCTCATCTATATCGATCACCGCATAATCAAAAGAGCATTTCGGATAAGATATATACTCTTTATCCCACTGCCCGGATATTTCCTTCAGAAGCATATTAACTTCAACCGGATCAAGCTCTGTCGGCTTCTCATCTGCTTCATTACTATATATTACAGACGGCAGAAGAAACATTATTATTGTAATTATTATAAAAGCTATGATAAGTCGCTTCATTTCTTAAACATTATACCCATCCCTCTTACAGTCTTGATGTAAGTCGGATTATTCGGGTCCTCCTCCAGCTTCTCTCTCAAATGTCTGATATGGACATTAAGTGTTCCGTCAGATACAAAGCTGTCGTCCCATACCTTATCAAATATCTCATTTTTCGGAATTACACGGTTCGGGTTTGCGACAAGATAGGTCAGGAGCTTATACTCCATCGCCGTAAGCTGTATATACTCACCGTTCTTTTTAACCAATGCGCTTTCTATATCTATCTCAATCTGTCCGAAATGTATTCCCTCCTCATTCTTTATCGGAATTGTCTTTTCATATCTTTTCAAAACAGCTTTAACCTTAGCGCATAAAACACTTAGTGAATAAGGCTTGGTAATATAATCATCCCCGCCTATATTAAGGGCGATCACCATATCGTCATCACTGGATCTCGCACTTATAAAAAGGATCGGAACATCCAGAGTTTCTCTTATCTTCTTACATAACTCAAAACCCGACATTCCGCCCTTATCCTCAAGATTAATATCAAGAAGAATCAACTTTGCGGAATTATCCTTAAAAAATCCCAATGCATCTCGTGAATTAAAAACACATTTGGAAGGAATATCAAACATATTAAAATATTCGGCTGTCGATTCGGCGAGCTCTGTCTCGTCATCGACTATCAATACGCTATAGTCCATAATGACCTCCGTGTCATATGACATATAAACTGTTTTCTTTGATAAAAAGTGTCGGCAGAGCGGATCTGCCGACACATATCATTTAAATCATTTTATGGAATTATATAGTTTTTAGAACTCCGGCTCGATAAGACCGTATGTATTTCCCTTTCTCTTATATACTACATTAACTTCGTCAGTCTCTGCATTTCTGAATACATAGAAGTTATGTCCGAGAAGCTCCATCTGTACACAAGCATCTTCCGGATACATAGGCTTTACTGCAAATCTCTTGCTTCTGATGATCTGGATTTCATCATCCTCATCATCATAATCATCATCCTCGATAAATGCATTCTGGAAATATGCTGCGTCCTGATTCTGATCAATAATCTTCTTCTTGTAGCGAACTACCTGTCTCTCGATAGTCTCAACCACCATATCAATCGAAACATACATATCGTCGCTGACCTGCTCAGCTCTGATGATATGTCCCTTCATCGGAATAGTAACCTCGATCTTCTGTCTTTCCTTCTCAACTGAGAAAGTAACCTGTGCCTTTGTGTCTTCGGAAAAGAACTTCTCAAGTCTTCCAAGCTTGTCAAAAACCGCAGCTCTGAGTCCGTCAGTTACGTCGATGTTTTTTCCACTAATTATGTAATTCATATGCTCACTCCTTCTCGCAAGTACTCCACATTCAGACCCCCCTCTGGTAATACCCGGTCCATATAAATGTGGTAAATTTATTATACCATACCCCCCTAATCCATTCAACACGTTTTAGGTCTTTTAGCTTTGATTTGTCAGACAATTTAAACTTAAAAAACGGTTTTATTGGCTTAACAAGGCTTTCGAAAAATCAAGTCCCGTTTTCAAATTCGGAACAATTAACAAAATTTTAATATTTTAGTAACATCATAATTTCAGATTATGTCAAATATAAAAATGTTGATAATGTTGATAACTTTGTTAATAACCCTAATTTAGCATGTTTCACATGTTATTTATCAACAGCCCCTTTGAAACATTTCCATATATTATGGTTAACCTTGTCGTCGATTTGTTGTGCATATTGCACAAACGACGGTTTATTATGAATAATCAGACAGTTTATTTGCATTATTTATGCACGATTATTCACACTTCAATTATCCACACAAATGTTTCTGAATTTATTAACATATATAAAATAAAAAGATCGGGCAGAGAACTGATCCTCTGCCCGATCGTAACCCCACCGGTGTCATAGACACCTTATTACCTTTTATTGATTTACTATCCTGACTGCCGCACATGGTGTATGGTAATCATAATTCTGTGTAATGATTCCCTGTGATGAACCTGCTGCATGTACTATCTGGCCTCCACCGATATACATAGCAACATGTCCTATACTGTCATCACCATAGAAGAGCAGATCACCCGGTTCAAGTTCCGATAAACTAACACGGGTTCCGTCATATACCTGATCATCGGCACATCTTGAGATTGAATATCCGAAATCAGCATAAATCGTCTGAACGAATCCTGAACAGTCAGCACCATTTGTAAGAGATGTACCTCCCCATACATAAGGATTTCCTACAAACTGAAGGGCATAATCAACAATGTCCTGTCCTGCCTGTCCTGCAGGAGCTGCATAATGTGTTTCAGGTTCTGAGTTTTCAGAAGAATCTGTATCATCTGATGACTCTGTGTCTTCGTCTTCTTCGTCTTCATCAGTGTCTTCGTCTTCTGATTCATCCTCAGTGTCATCATCAGTATCTTCGTCTTCGGAAGAAGTTGTATATGCCGTATTATCATTTTCAGTATTATCAGCTTTTTCCTGATTCGACTCAGCTGCTTCATCCGAATTCTCAGTTTCAGTATCCTCTTCCTTCTTCTCCGGAGCTGCGTCTTTCGCTTCGTCGTCCTTATCTGCTTTCAGCTGCTCATCATCTGTCTCTTCGGAATTCTTCTCCTCTTCAGCAATAAGTGCCTGCTGCTCTGCAACTGAAACAGCCTTAACAGTCTGATATCCGACTTCAATATATTTATTATTTACATATCCCTGAAGGTCGTCATTAACCTTGATCTTGGTCCATTCCTTACCCTTCTCAAGGATATCATAGGATTCTCCCTTTCCAACCATTGTAACGCATTCACTGTTTATGTCAGCTTCGCCACGAACGGTAAGTGTATCAGTATTTATAGTTACAACCTCTGAGAACCCGTTATCTATATACCACTTTGCTGCATCGTCGCCGAACTTCAGATATTCGGTTCTTACATATCCCTTGCATGAACCCGACTCGATCAGTGTCCACTCGGCACCCTTTTCCTTTACATTACAGATTCCGTATCTTGCAAGATATCCAACTACCTCGGCATCTGCATCCTGCTTGGTTCTGATATTTAATTCTGTCTCACATACTGCTACAGCCTTGCCTTCGAACTGTGCATATTTACCCTTTTCCTTCTTTGTTTCAGGCTTTTTCTCCGGAGCCTTCTCTGCAGGCTTCTCTTCCGGAACCTCAGCAACCTCAACCTGAGGAGCAGCTCCTGTCAATTCCGCAATTGCCACATCTCCTCTTGCTGCTATATATTCATCAACCTGTGATATTATTCCTACATTTGTTGAGTCATAAGATATTTCTGCGTCAACAGGTGCAGCTCCGGTAGTTAAAATCATTGCTGCAACAATGCTTGCACATAAAATCTTTTTCGACTTAATATACATTATGTAACCTCCTAAACTTATGTATACCACAAAATATTGTGGTTTGTTACAAAATCTTTAAATTTTTAACCATATTTGTTACAAATCTGTTACAAAACGCATTATATCAGTCCATAATAGGTTTGTCAACCGAATAATTATGTAATCTTGCTCATAAAATTATGTAATCCGGCGCATAAAATTATGTAATCCGGCGCATACAATTTTGTAATCCGGCGCATAAAAAAATCCTCCTTACCGATCCGTCCGATAAAGAGGATTCATGTTCTTATCAGCTATTCTTTATTTCGTATTTTCTATATATAAAATATCCCATCACTATCAGCAGTACGCTCAGGAAAATGTACAGCATCGGCACAAACTCATATACCGTAAAATACTTTCCCATATTTATAAGTCGGAATTCATATACCAGTCTCGACGATATAACTGAAGGTGAAAGCAGCTGCACTATCTGAGATACGAAACGGTGCTCCATAGGAATTGACGTTGACAGAGCAAACATTCCCAGGCATCCGCCTATCACGATTGCCATTGTTGCGACTCCATTTCTTGTAAGATTGGATACAAAAAGCGCAAATGCCGAAAGAAGCAGTGCAAATACAACAAGCATCACGATTATGATGCCTTCCAGCTTCCATAAAGACATATTCTCTGCAGCAAGCGGCCAATAAACCTGAACTGCGGCATTCATCCCCGAAAAGCCCCATCTTAACCCCAGATATGTAAGGAATCCTACGACGATCAAAAGTAAACAAGTCATAACATAACTGAAACCTGCCAGTACTTTTGCAAAATACAGTTTTGCGTTTCCGTTTATCGTGGCGCGTATCATCAGGTCTGTCTTTCTTTGTGTTTCCATTGAGAAGATCATTGCAAGTCCGGTTGCCACCAAAATGATCATATATATCGAAAAGTTTGTTGTTCCTTCCAAAACTCCGCTCGGAACCCAGTCAGAGAAAAACTCAAACGGCTTTGCAACATCCTTTTCCTTCTCTCTCCAGAAAGCAATTTCCCCTTCTGATAATTTTTCTTCCTGAAAGCTTTCCTCAATACCTTTATCTCTCTCCTCATAGATTTTTGCTGCATCCAGCTCTGTATAATCCGCTTTATATTCAAAAACAGAATTTATCCAGTTTCTTAAATCAAGATAGGCTTTCTCTTCTTCACCCTTAAACTCGCCGTCTTCATCAGTCACAGCCTTTAGTTCGTCAACAAACTCATCATCTATCACACGTCCGTCAAAAGTTTGATAATCTCCGAGTTCTTCGGGTTTTATATTTCCCGTTATTTCAAATTCTCCCTGTATGAAAGAAAATACAAAGAATATTAAAAATGTAACTATCGCCACCTTATTCTTCAGAATCTTCAGCAGCTCAAATCTATATAAAGTAAAAAAACATCTGCGCTTAGACATTCTGCTGTCCTCCTATTCAAATTCCCTAAGATAAAAGTCTTCAAGACTTCCGTCGTTCTCATCCCATTTACCCTGCCATATGATCTCGCCGCTTCTCATCATTACTACTGTATCTGCGATATGCTCTATATCAGAAACTATATGGGTAGAAAGAAGTACTATCGTATTCTTTCCCAGCTCTTCGATAAGATTTCTGAAGCGCACTCTTTCCTTGGGATCAAGACCTACTGTCGGCTCGTCAAGTATAAGGATTTCCGGCCTGTTGATAAGAGCCTGTCCTATTCCCAGTCGCTGCTTCATACCGCCGGAGTATTTCTTGATTTTTACCTTTCCCATATCAGCGAGTCCAACAAGGTCCAGTACTTCCTCTGTTCTCTCTTTTGCCGCTTTCTTGTTCAGACCTTTAAGGGCCGAAAAGTACATAAGAAAATCCTTACCCGTAAACTCCGGATAATAACCAAAATCCTGGGGCAGATATCCGAGGATGTTTCTATATTCCTCACTTGATACATCATGTCCGTCATAGGAAATCTCTCCACTGTCGGGTTTCAGGATACCGCACATCATGCGCATAAGCGTAGTCTTACCCGCACCATTTGCTCCGAGCAGGCCGGTAACTCCCTTAGAAAGCTTAAGATTCATTTTATCCACAACTATTTTAGTTCCGTATTGTTTAGTAATTCTGTCAACTATTAACTCCATGCTAATTTCTCCATTTTAACCGTTTTGTTGAACTCGACCGCCTGTAAAACAAGAAGTACTGCTGCAAGAAGCACAAATACTCTATGGTCGATTTTCAGAATGCCCGGCATGTTTTTGATTGTTTCACGCATTACAAATACGATTCCCGAAACCGCCAGACAGCTCCATACATTATCTCTGCCGAAAGAGGTTCTTTCGAGAATAAAGCAGATAGTGTTTGTCAGAGCAAAAGGAATTATCAACTGTACTGCTATCATGATCACTCCGCTATCCATACTTCTTGAAAAGATGATCGATACAAATGTGATAACAGCAAACTGAACAGATCCTATAGCAACCATTCTTGCAAAAAATGCTCCCTTGCCCGATAAAAGTGTTACCGATTCGAGTTCAAACATTTTGTACATCTTAGCTCTCATAGCTTCGAATACCCCGAGTCCAGCAAAAAACGGCATTATCATTGTCATTATATTCATAACATTCTTTGCTGTTTTGCCTGAGCTGAACAAAGTTACTATCAGGAGTGCCACAGACAGTATCCACATATAAATCCTGATATAACGTGCCTGAGTTAAAACCATCTTTAAACCGCTGACTTTAACATCATTCATGTCTTTACGCATACTCTTGATAAATGCATCTTTTTTCATATAGTCCGGCGTTCCCGCATATTCAGATAACGCCATACGTAAATCTTTATCTTTCATGGCTCCCCCTTTCCAGCTCCTCTTTTAAAAGGCTCTTCGCTTTATTCAGTCTCCTGGTGAGTGCAAATCTTGAAATGCCGAACATTTTGGCTATTTCACCCACCGGCTCCTCATTTACAAACCTCAGTATCACTATCTCCCGATCTTCCTCAGAAAGCTTCTTAAGCGCTCCCGATATAGTCTGTTTTTCCAGTATCTCATCCTCAAATCCTTCTGACACAACCAGCATCTCTTCGTCTTCTGTTGATACCGGCTTTATTCGCCTGAACTCATCTATACACAGATTCCTTGCAATCGTATATAGATATCTCTCGGGTTCTTTTGACTCAGATTTCAAAAATCTGAGGAATGTTTCCTGAGTCAGATCTTCGGCCAAAGATTTATTATTCACTTTAAAGCAGATATACCTGTATATCTTGTCATAATAGTTCTCTATATCCATGGATTACCTCTTTCACTTTGTATGACGTATCAAGTATACAAAATGTGCGCAAAAAATCAAAAAAATTAGGCAGGAGATTTTTCGGATATCCAAAGTTTTTTAGGGTCTGTGATTTTTAGGGACAACCTTTAGGGTCTT